>DASWTB010000446.1:0-27210 GCA_036402315.1 Pseudoduganella sp.
GAAGCCAAGGCTTTCGGCTTCTACCCGCAGAAAGGCCTGTTCGAGGAGTATGCGAGCTTCGGCCGTGGCCATGGCCACGACCTGGCGCCGTTCGATACCTACCACCAGGCGCGCGGCCTGCGCTGGCCGGTGGTGGACGGCAAGGAGACCCGCTGGCGCTACCGCGAAGGCCTGGACCCTTACGTCAAGAAAGGCGAGGACGTGCGCTTCTACGGCCATCCGGACGGCAAGGCGGTAATCTTCGCCCTGCCTTACGAGAAGCCGGCCGAGTCGCCGGACAAGGAATACCCGTTCTGGCTGTCCACCGGCCGCATGCTGGAGCACTGGCACACCGGCACCATGACGCGCCGCGTGCCGGAGCTGTACCGCGCCGTGCCGAATGCGGTCTGCTTCATGCACCCCGAGGATGCCAAGGCCCTTGGCGCGCGGCGCGGCGACCTGATCGAAGTCAAGTCGCGGCGCGGCATGATCCAGACCCGCGTGGAAACGCGCGGCCGCAACCGGCCGCCGCGCGGACTGGTGTTCATTCCGTTCTTCGACGCCAGCCAGCTTGTGAACAAGGTGACGCTGGACGCTACCTGCCCAATCTCCTTGCAGACCGACTTCAAGAAATGCGCAGTCAGCATCCGCAAGGTATAGGAGCCATGGCCATGAAAAAATTTGCAATCCTTCTCGCTCTCCTGCTGCCGCTGTCCGTCTTTGCCCAGGTGCAGGCCCCGCGTGCCCTCGACAACATGCGCGGCCCGACGCCGCTGGCCGAGGCCACCAGGCCGGCGCCGATGGTCAATCCGGATAACAGCGACATCAAGCGCGTGCGCAACTACGCCATGCAGCCGCCCGTCATCCCGCACAAAATCGAAGGCTACCAGATCGACAAGAGCGCCAACCGCTGCATGATGTGCCACGCGCGTACCCGCACCCAGGAAAGCCAGGCGCCGATGATCAGCGTGACGCACTTCCAGAACCGTGACGGCAATTTCCTGGCCGAGCTGTCGCCGCGCCGCTACTTCTGCCTGCAATGCCACGTTCCGCAAGCGAACCTCGAGCCGCTGGTGCCCAACCAGTTCAAGGACGTCGACACCATGCTGAACCCGGGCGCGGCCGCCGCGCCGGCCAAGCACAAATAAAGGGGGCGCCATGTTCAGGCTGATTAGAAACTACTGGAACGTCCTGCGCCGCCCAAGCATGCACCTTAGCCTGGGCTTCCTGGTGATCGGGTCATTCGTGGCCGGGGTGGTGTTCTGGGGCGGCTTCAACACCGCGATGGAAGCCACCAATACCGAGAAGTTCTGCACCGGCTGCCATGAGATGCGCGACAACGTCTACCCGGAACTGCAGCGCACCATCCACTTCGCCAACCGCACCGGCGTGCGCGCCAAGTGCTCCGATTGCCACGTACCGCACGAGTGGACCAGCAAGATCGCACGCAAGATGCAGGCATCGAAGGAAGTGTGGGGCAAGGTGTTCGGTACCATCGACACTCGTGAGAAGTTCGAAGCGCACCGGCTCCAGCTTGCCGGCAACGAGTGGCGGCGCATGAAGGCCAACAACTCGCTCGAATGCCGCAACTGCCACCAGTTCGACTCGATGGACTTCACCCGCCAGAGCAAGCGCGCGGCGGATGCCCACTCGACCCAGCTGGCCAGCGGCGAAAAGACTTGCATCGACTGCCACAAAGGCATCGCGCATACCCTGCCGGATATGTCAGGCGTCAAATAGCTTGCGGTAAGCCGACGGCGAGCTGTGGAAGGCCGCGCGGAAGTGTTGCCTTAGCGATAGCGCGCTGCCGAAGCCGGCCGCCTGCGCCACCGCTTCGATCGAGGCATCGCTGGTCTCCAGCAGGCGCTGGGCATGGGCCAGACGCTGGTTCAGCAGCCATTGCTTGAACGAGATGCCGGTGGCTTGGCGGAAATGGCGGGTGAAATTGCGGCGGCTCATGGCGGCGCGCTGCGCCAGCGCGTCCAGGCTGTGGTCCTCGGCCAGGCGATGCTGTACCCAGTCCAGCACTTGCGCCAGACGGCTGTCGCTGGCAGTCGCCGGCACCGGGCGGTTGATGAATTGCGCCTGTCCTCCTTCGCGGTGCGGCGCCACCAGCAGGCGGCGCGCCACCATGTTCGCGTAATCGGCGCCCTGCAGCTTGCGCAGCAGGTAGAGCGAGCAATCCAGGCTTGCTGCGGCGCCGGCCGAGGTCAGCACGTCGCCCTCGTCCACATACAGCACTTCTTCATCCACCGTCACCAGCGGACAGCGTTGCGCCAGCTGGCCGGCAAACGCCCAATGCGTGGTGACGGTGCGGCCATCGAGCAGGCCCGCCTCCGCCACCGGGAAGGCACCCAGGCACAGCCCGACGATGGTCGCCCCGCGCGCGTGCGCCCGCCGCAATGCCTGCAGCAGCGGCGGTGGCGAGGGGCGGCAATCGTCATGCCAGGTCGGCATGAAGACGATGTCGGCACTGTCCAGGGCGCGCAGGCTCTTGCTGGTAGCGATTTCAAAGCCTGCGGTCGTGCGCATTGGCCCCTTTTCTGCCGCGCATACCGTCACCTCGTACAAATGCTCGGCATGCGGGCCGCCGAATACCAGGCAAGGCACCGAGAGATGGAACGGGGTAATGCCGTCAAAGGCAATAATGGCCACTTTTTTACGCATGGCCCGATTATATCGCACGTTGTCTCTCGGGCCACTGTTGCGATGCCGGACCAAGGGGCAAAATCTCTTCCATCAACAACCCAAACGGAGGAAACACCATGCCACGCCGCGCCCTGATCGTGATCGACGTACAGAACGAATACTTCACCGGCAAGCTGCCGATCGAATACCCGCCGGTCGAGCAATCGCTGCCCAATATTGTCCAGGCCATCAAGGTGGCGCGCGAATGCGGCATCCCGGTGGTGGTGGTACAGCACGACACGCCTGCTGGTGCGCCGGTATTTGCGGTCGGCTCGGATGGCTGGCAACTGCACCCGGATATCGCGGCACTGGGGGCCGACCTGGTCGTGAACAAGAAGCTCGCCAGCAGCTTTACCGGAACGGGCTTGGCGCAATGGCTGGCCGACCAGCAGATCGATACCCTGACGATTACGGGGTATATGACCCATAACTGCAATGCCTCAACGATTTACGAGGCGGCGCATATGGGGCTGGCGGTGGAATACCTGTCCGACGCTACCGGATCGCTGCCGTACGAAAACGCAGCCGGCCGCGCTACGGCGGAAGAAATCCACCGTATCTTCAGCGTCGTATTCCACTCGAACTTCGCAGCAGTGGCTACCACGCGCGAGTGGGCTGACGCGGTAAGCGCTGGCCGTGCGCTGGCCAAGGACAACGTCTACTTGTCCGCCACCCGTGGCCGCGAAAGCTTGGGTCGCGCTTCGTCGGTCTGACGCTTGCCGGCAGGGCCGGTGGCCGACTCCTGCGAGCCGGCATGCTGGTCCTGCTGCATGCTGGCACCGCCTTCGGTGCGCTGGCGCATCCGCTGCGCCGACTGGCGCGCTGCCCAGCCAGTCTGCTGGCTTGCCACGCCGCCGCGCTCACCTACCCCGGCCGTGTCTTGCTGCAGCGTGTCGCTGCCGCGTTGAACGTTGCTGTCCTGCGGTGCACCGCGCTGCTCATTGCCCGGCTCCACGCCGGGCGCACGCGCCTTCAGGCTATCGGGCGCGACCGGGTTCATTTTCTCCTTGCTGACCATGACAATATCCTCCTGCTGATGGATGCTGCCATGATGCGCCGGCTGGCCCACGCCTAGTATCAGCCTTGGGGAACTGGGTTTGTAGGAGTTCGCCTTACTCGTGGTATGGCTCTGCGCTATGGAGCTTGCCGACCAGGAAAGCATCGGCTACCGCTTGCAGCGGAGTGAAGTCAACGTCGGAGCGGCCTGCCGCGACGAGCTGCAGGAAGTGCTCATACATGGCCGGGTATTCGCGCTCCGGCTCATCCAGCACCACTTCGCCGTTGACCTCCATGATGCGGCCGCCCAGGTGCAGGGCCATGGTGTCACCCGCCGTTGACTCCACGAAGATGCTCCAGGTTTGCTGGCCCACTTGCAGGAAGTCGAACTCCGCATCGATAGCAACGCCGCGTTCACTCACCATTTCCAGCTCGGCCTGGATCGGCGCGCTGCAATTGGATGGCACGTGCAAAGCCGCCTTGCGCACCAACGCATGTCCGTCCACCAGCCGGGTCAGGATCGACAGGGCATTGATGCCCGGATCGAACACGCCCATGCCGCCAGCTTCGAAGATCCACTTCTGCCCCGGGTGCCATTGCCGCACATTCTCCTTCCAGCGCACCTGGATCGACTTGATGGGCCGCGCCAGCATCCAGTTGCGGGCGCTTTCCACGCCGGGTGCAAAACGCGAATGCCAGCCGGCCAGCGCCGTCACACCTTGCTCGGCCGCCTTGGCCGCGATCGATGCAGCCTCGCCCAGCGTCGCCGCCGGCGGCTTTTCGAGGAATACGTGCTTGCCGGCCGCAATTGCTGCGCAGGCAAGCTGGTGCCGCACTTGTGGTGGCGTACAGATCGCTACAGCCTCAATTTCAGGATGGGCCGCCAGCATGCTGCCCATGTCGGGGTAGCGCAGCACGCCATCCGGCGCACTGGCCGGCGAACAGCCTGCGACCAGCTCCAGGTCTTGGTTGCCCCGAATCGCAGGGATATGCTGGTCGACCGCAATCTTGCCCAGTCCAACCAGTCCAATTTTCAATGTCATGTTCTAACTCCGATTAGCGGCCGATGCCGATACGATACACCGGCGTTACTTTCACGCCGCGCAGTTCAGCCACTTGCGCCCGTGCATTACCAGAGGGCTCCATAGACGACCGCCAGCAGCACGCACACCACGACCGAACCGATGGCAAAGCCGCGATCGACGCGGAACAGCTGGCGGTCGACCACCATGGCCTTTGCCTCGCCATCGCGCCTTCCCGCAAGGCTGATCAGCACCATGCCGGCCGCCACGGCCCAGAACACCAGGAACATGCGGTCGATGAATGGGATCTCGTAAACACCGCTGCCGTTGTCGGCGGCAAAGCCGATCGGTGCCAGGAAGGACAAATCCATCATCGTCGGCAGGAACTTGAGGATGATGGAGAACACCAGCCCGCCCACCGTTGCAAACATGGCGGCTGCATTGGTCGCCTTCTTCCAGAAGAAACCAAGCAGGAACATGGCCAGGATGCCCGGCGAAACGAATCCGGTGTATTCCTGGATGTACTGGAAGCCGCCCTTCTTGTCGATGCCCAGCATCGGTGCGATCAGCACCGCAATTGCCATCGACGCCACCACGGTAAGGCGGCCGACCCACACCATGCGCTCTTCGCTTGCGGCGGGTGCAAATTTCTTACGATAGATGTCCAGCGTGAAAATGGTGGCGATGCTGTTCGCCTTGCCGGCCAGCGAGGCCACCACCGCGGCGGTGAGCGCCGCGAATGCCATGCCGCGCAAGCCGTCCGGCAGCAATGCCAGCAGCGTCGGATAGGCGCGGTCCGGATTCAGCTCGCCGCCCTGGCGCAGGGCGCCGCCCAGCGCGCCCGCCTGGTCCAGCGCGAAAGCCGCAATACCCGGCAGCACCACGATCACAGGCATCAGCAATTTCAGGAAAGCCGCGAACAGCAAGCCTTTGCGCGCCGTCGGCAGGTCGGCGCCCAGTGCGCGCTGCGTGATGTACTGGTTGCAGCCCCAATAATTCAGGTTGGCGATCCAGATGCCGCCCAGCAGGATGCTCAGGCCGGGCAAGTCCATATAGCTTGGATGGTCGCGCGTCAGCACCATATCGAAGTGGCCGCGGGCGCGGGCAAACAATTCCGCGGTTCCATGCAGCGCGCCCTTGCCGCCGCCCAGGCCGGCCACCAGGTCCAGCGCGATCCAGGTCGTCACCAGCCCCCCGATCACCAGGCATACCACCTGGATTACGTCGGTGTAGCCGATCACCTTCATGCCGCCCAGCGTGATCACCGTCGCGAACACCGCCAGGAACAACATGCAGGCGCCCACGCTCAAGCCGGAAATGCTGCTGATCGCAATCGCGCCGAGGTAGAGGATGGAGGTCAGGTTGACCACGATGTACAGGCCGAGCCAGAACAGCGCCATGGTCATTGCCACGCCTTTGCCATAGCGCTGCTCGAGGAACTGCGGCATGGTGTAGATGTGGTTCTTCAGGTAGACCGGCATGAAGAACACGGCCACGATGATCAGCGTGGCCGCTGCCATCAGTTCATACACCGCAATGGCCATGCCGATCTTGAAGCCCGAGCCGCTCATGCCGATGAACTGCTCGGCCGAGATATTGGAGGCGATCAGCGAGGCGCCGATGGCCCACCAGGTGAGCGAACCTTCCGCCAGGAAGTAGTCGCGCGAGGCGGAGCCCGAGCTGCTGTTCTTGCGGCGGTAAACCCAGATGCCGTAAGCCGCGACCACGGCGAAATATACGAGGAAGACCAGCGAGTCGAGCGATGTGATTTTCATGGGCGGGCGTCTCTGTTTGCAAATGTCAGGGAAACATTTACTTATCATTAATCCGTGTAGAGTAACGAATTGGCTATTCCGTAGTTATGAGGAATAGCCATTGAGCTATGATTTTATGGAATAACTCAACAGGCTGGCATATCGCCGCATCAATGAGAATGAGAATCATTCCTATTGATTTTAGCAGTTAAACTCCCTAGAATGCGCCTCTCCCATGTTTATTCGATAAGTTGAGGGGTTATGGAGTCTTTCGATGGACCGGTTGATTGGAGCGCGATGTTCGCGGCGCACCGCCCGGCGCTGCAACGCGCCGCCTTCAAGGTGCTTGGCAACGTTGAACGCGCCCAGGACGTGGTGCAGGACACCTACCTGAAGCTGACCGAGGCCGGACATGCCTTCGAAGCCCGCCAGCCGCTAGCCTACCTGTTCCAGGTGGTGCGCAATCTGGCGATCGACGCGCAGCGGCGCGCGGCGCTGGAAGCGCGCGTGTTCGTCGATGAAGAGGACGGCCTTGACGTTCCGGCATCCATCGGTACGCCGGAATCGCTGACGGTAAGCCGGCAGGATCTGCGCATCGTGGCGGACGCCTTGGCCACCCTGCCCGCCCGCACCCGCCAGGCGTTCGAACTGCACCGGCTTGGCGGCCACACCCAGCGCGAGATTGCGGACCAGTTTGGCGTATCGGTCACCCTGGTCAACTTCATGATTCGCGACGCAATGACCGCTTGCGCCAACGCGCTGTACCGCCCCGAACGCTGAATTCCGGCGTAACAATCCTGTCATATACAATGTCAGTTTGTACTCATCGGCATTGTTTGTTTCCATGACAAATCCCCGCGAAAACGATCCGGTCTGGCAGGCTGCGCTGGACTGGGTGCTCCGTGCACATGCGCAGCCACTCGACGCAGCAACCGCGTCGGACCTGGCAGCCTGGCTGGAGCGGGATGCCGCCCACCGCAAGGCCTATGAAGAAGCATCACGCGTCTGGTTGCTGACCGGGCTGGTGCCCCCGGCCGCAGACCAGGCCGAATAAAAAAACCTGAAAACTTCTTAAACATTCCCAAGTCTGCTTCGTCATCGTAAATGAGAATCATTCAGCCTGGCTGAGTGGTGCCATTTCTACCGACGAGAGGAAGCAGCTTGATGGAACTACTGATACTGGCCCATGCCCCGAACCGTGTTCTGGAGCAGGGATTCCTGGCAGCCGTTGCTGAACTCCAGCTAAAGGCCACCATCCTGACCGACTGCGTCAGGGAACATATCGTGCGCGCCAAAGACTCGCCGCTGTACGGCGAAGCCGACCTGGCGGAGTGCGACGTCTTCAATCCGCTGGCCGTGGCGCGCTTCGTCGCCGTTCATGGCAAGCGGTTCTCCGGCGTAGTCGCCGCCGACGCGGTGCTGCATGCATCGGCCGCAATCTGCGCCGCCTACCTCGGCCTGCCCGGCCCGGCCTGGCGTAGCGTCCTGCGCCACGACCAGCGCCTGGATGCGGTGCGCTCCCTGCACCAGCAGCGCCGCATCGTCGATTGCACCGAGCCGGCCGTTGCGCTCGGCGCCGACTGGTTCCCTGCCACGGTGCAGCCGCTGGAAGGCGGCGCGGGAACGGGCGGCGCGCTGGTCCGCAATGTCACCGAACTGCAGCAGCAGCTGGCGCAGCTGCGGCATGGCTACGCATTGATTGAAAAATACCGCGAGGACGAAGAAGTCTACGCCCTGGATGCGCTGGCGACGCCGGAAGGCTTCACGATCCTTGGCGGCAGCCGCATCGAATTCGACCACGATGATGTGCGCACCAAGCGCGTGCAGTCCTTCATGCAACGCCCTCCCCGCTGCGACGAACTGCTGTTGCAGTTAATCGCCCACGACCTCGGCATCGGCCGCCACCACATCGAATATGGCGTGTCGGCTGCCGGCGTGCGCATCCGCGAAATCCACAACGGCCTGCACGACGACGAAACCGAACTGGCGCTGGACGACCAGCTTGACGGCAAGCTATTCGTCGAGGTGGTGAAGGCCAGCATCGGGACGCCGGTCAAGCCTTTGCACCTGCTGCATATCGACGCGCGCAAATCGGCGGCAATGGAAGCGGCGGCATGAACGTACGCACCCTGCCCGCTTCGCGCGTCATCGCCGACCAGGCCGCAACGCACGCGCTGCTGAACTGCCTGCTGAAGGAATTCGCGCTGCCGATGTCGCTGCTGGCCGATGACTGGCGCGAGCAGCCGCTCGGCCTGCCCTTCCAGCTGTACCGCCGACTGCAATCGCCGAACGTTGCGCCGCTGATGATCCGCATGCCCGATGGCGCGCAGTTCATCGTGCTGGCCGACCGCAAGGACACGCTGGGCAGCCAGTCCTGCATTTCCGGCGTGTTCGGGAAGCGCCCCGGCACGCGCTGGCAGCTTCTGACGCCCGCCATGTTGGCCGAAGCCATGCTGGAGAGCTGCAGCGCGATCACGCAGCAGGCCAACCCGGAACTGATGACGCAAATCATCGCCAGCCGCGACCTGAAACGCGCTGTCACCGCCCACTTTGCGGACACGGAGATTGCGCCGCTGTCCGACTATATCGCCAGCGAGCAATGCCTGTGGTACGGGCATCCCGCGCAGGTAGCGCCGAAGGCCAGGCTTTGGCCGGCGTCGCTGAAGCAGGAGGAAGTGTCGCCGGAGTTCCGCGCTGCCGTGCGCCTGCACCTGTTCGAAGTCCCGCTGGACGGCCTGTGGGTTGCTGCCAATGGCTTGACGCAGCAGCAGGCACTGGCTGCCTTTGCCGACCAAGGCACCGCCCGCCCGGGCCACGCCATCATCAGCATGCATCCGATCCAGGCGGAGCTGTTCCGCGCCGACCAGCGCGTGCAACGCCTGCTTGCCATGGAGTGCATCCGCGACCTTGGCCGCAGCGGCTTCCTGTCGCACCCGACGGCATCAGTGCGCACCATGTACGTGCGCGGCCACGGCTACTTCATCAAGGGTTCGCTGAACGTGCGCATCACCAATTGCGTGCGCAAGAACGCGTGGTATGAGCTGGAAAGCGCCCTGCTGATCGACCGCGTCCTGAAACGCCTGGTCGCCGAGCATGCTGCCACCACCGGCGGCCTTGACATGGTGCCGGAACCGGCAGCGCTGAGCTGGTCTCCTCCCGGCTTGCCGGCAGAAGACAGCATCTGGTTCCGCGAACAGACCGGCGCCATCCTGCGCCAGAACTTCTGTCTCGAAGAAGGCGAACAGAATTGCCTGCTGGCCGGCACCGTGTTCGGCCGCGACCTCACGCTGCAATCGAATGTCCTCGCTTTCCTGGAACAGCAATTCGGCCATTCCCCAAGCGACGAGCATCTCCTGCGCTGGTTCGCAAGCTATGCCGCGCTGCTGTTGCGCCCTGTGATGAACATGTTTTTCCACCATGGCGTCATCTTCGAACCGCATCTGCAGAACACAGTCCTGGTGCATCGCGGCGGCCATCCGGTGAAAGTGCTGCTGCGCGATTACGAAGGCGTCAAGCTGACAGCCGAACAAGGCATGCAGGCCGTGCCCTCCGACACTCACCCGCGCGTGCGCCAGTCGCTGGAATATCCACGCGCCCAGGGCTGGAAGCGCATCGCCTACTGCCTGTTCGTCAACAACCTGTCGGAAGCGATCCTGGCGCTGACCCACGCCCAGCCTGCGCTGGCGCCGGCCATGTGGCAACTGGTGCGGGAGGAACTGGAAAGTATCCGTGCCTCGCTGCAGGAGCCTGCACCGGAGCTCGATGAATTGCTGGCTGGCGCCACCATTCCCTGCAAGACGAATTTCCGCATCAGGCTTGCGGCGGCCGCCGACAAATTCGCCGGCTATGTGCAACTGCAAGCGCCATGGGAGGTGCAGTAATGACCGCCTTGCCCCAAGCAGTGGTAGCGAAGGCGCGTGCCCTCGCTGCCGCGGCGGCCGATCCCGTCAGCGCCTTCATTTACGACCTGCCGGCACTGCGCCGCCATGTGCAATGGATGAAGTCATGCCTGCCACCGGGCGTGGAGCTGTATTACGCCATCAAGGCAAACAGCGAAGCGCCGATCCTGGAAGCGTTGGCCCCCTTGGTGGACGGCTTCGAGATCTCGTCCGGCGGCGAGATTGCACGCGTTCGTCAAAGCAGCAGCACGCAGAACTTCATCTTTTCCGGCCCGGGCAAGCTCGACTACGACCTGGAGCAGGCGATGCAGCAAGGCGTGGAAATGATCCACGTCGAAAGCATGGACGAAATCCGCCGGCTCAACGCGGTAGCGGCGCGCATGGGGCGCCGCCAGGCAGTCCTGCTGCGCATTAATCCGACGCTGCCGCCGCAGCTGGCCACCAAGCTGTCGATGGCCGGCGCGCCGACGCCGTTCGGCATCGATGAAGACCAGTTGCCCGGAGCCGTGGCGCTGGTGGAGCAATGCGCCCACCTGGAACTGCAAGGCTTCCACGTGCACGCCATGTCGCACCAGCTGGACGTGGCGCGCCACATCCAGCTGCTGGACTGGTACCTCGACAAATGGCCGCAGTGGAAGGGCCTGGCCCGCAACGGCGCCCCGGTGCGCTGCCTGAATGCAGGCGGCGGCATGGGCGTGAACTACCTGCAGCCGGCGCAATTCGACTGGCCGCAGCTGTGCCGCCACCTGGCGCAGCGCCTGGCCGCCGATCCGCAGGCGCCGCGCCTGCGCTTCGAACCGGGCCGCTTCGTCAGCGCCTTCTGCGGCTACTACCTGATGCAGGTGCTGGACCTGAAGCACAGCCACGGCAAGAACTTTGCCGTCTGCCGCGGCGGCACCCACCAGTTCCGCCTGCCGGCCGCGCAAGCGCACGACCATCCGGTACTGCACCTGCCTACGGCGACGAGTGCGGCGACAAATGCGGCGGCAACTGCTGCGGCAGCCGCCGACGCCGCGTGGACCATCGTGGGCCAGCTATGCACGCCGAAAGACGTGTTGGCGCGCGACGTCAGCCTGCCCGGCCTTGCCATCGGCGACCTGCTGGTACTGCCGCTGGCAGGCGCCTACGGTTTCAATATTTCGCACGCCGATTTTCTCTGTCATCCGCGCCCGGTCCAGGTGTTCCTCGACCAGGCCGAATCCGAAACAAACCCACAATGGAGTGAAACACATGCTGCACACGCTTGTCCCTGAACGCGCTGGAAACCGGCCTTTGCTCGAAAGCCAGGCCGCACGCGAATCGAACGCCCGCTCCTACCCGCGCCGCCTGCCGCTGGCCATCCAGCGCGCCGAAGGCATCCATGTGACAGACATGGACGGCAAAACCTACCTCGATTGCCTGGCCGGCGCCGGCACGCTAGCCCTGGGCCACAACCATCCGGCCGTGGTAGATGCCATCAAGGCCACCCTCGACCAGAAACTGCCGCTGCACACGCTGGACATCACCACACCGCTGAAGGAAGCCTTCGTCGACGAACTGTTCGCCAGCCTGCCGCAGGAATTCGCGCAGGACGCACGCGTGCACTTCTGCGCGCCGACCGGCGCCGACGCCATCGAGGCGGCAGTCAAGCTGGCCAAGATCGCCACCGGCCGCAGCGGCGTGCTGTCCTTCCACGGCGGCTACCACGGCTCCACCCATGCCACCATGAGCCTGAGCGGCACCCTGCACCAGAAAGGCGATATTCCGGGCCTGATGCCGGAGGTGCAGTTCCTGCCTTACCCGTACGCCTACCGCTGCCCCTTCGGCGTCGGCGGCGAACAGGGCCACCAGCTCAGCGCGCACTACATCCGCAGCCTGCTGGGCGACCCTGAGAGCGGCGTGCGCCCACCAGCGGCGATGATCCTCGAAGTGGTGCAAGGCGAAGGCGGCGCCATTCCTGCGCCGGTCGAATGGCTGCGTGAAATGCGCCGCATCACCGAAGAACACGGCATCCTGCTGATCATCGACGAGGTGCAGACCGGGTTTGGCCGCACCGGCAAGCTGTTCGCCTTCGAACATGCCGGCATCGTGCCCGACATCCTGGTGCTGTCCAAAGCCATCGGCGGCAGCTTGCCGCTGTCGGTACTGGTCTACCGCAAGCAGTTCGACCGCTGGAACCCGGGCGCCCACATCGGCACCTTCCGCGGCAACCAGCTGGCGATGGCCGCCGGCCTGGCCAGCCTGCAGCATATCCGCCGCGAAAACCTGGTCGAACATGCCGCCGAGCGCGGGCGCCAATTGACGGAAAAACTGCAGGCGCTGCAACGCGAAGTGCCGCAGATCGGCGATGTACGCGGACGCGGCCTGATGATCGGCGTTGAGATTGTCGAGGGCCACGGCAAGACCAATGCGCTCGGCCAGCCGCTCGCCGATCCCGCTCTGGCCAGCGCAATCCAGCGCAAATGCTTCCAGAAAGGGTTGATCCTGGAATTGGGCGGCCGGCATGGCGCCGTAGTGCGTTTCCTGCCGCCGCTGATCATCACCGAGGAGCAGGTCAACACCGTCGCCGGCATCTTTGCGGAGGCGGTACGCGAGGCTGCCTTCGCACCGGAAGCGATCAGCGCCGCCGCATGAGCATCTGGTCGTCCGAAGCAGCCGCGCGCCGGCTGGTGGCCGCTACCGCGCTCCTGGGCACGGTGGCGGTCAGCCTGAACAACACCGCGCTGAACCCGGCTATCCCCCAGTTCATCACGGTGTTCGGCATCGACGCCGTGGCGGCAAGCTGGGTCATTACGGCTTTCATGATCTGCATGGGCATGACCATGCCGGCGACGGCCTGGCTGGGCAACCGCTTCGGCAAGAAGCGCGTCTACCTGACCGGCCTGGCCCTGTTCCTGGCCGGCTCCTGTCTCGGCGCCCTGGCGCCGTCGATGGCATGGGTAATCGCGGCGCGCTGCATCCAGGGCGTGGCCGGCGGCCTGATGATCCCCCTGTCGCTGGCGCTCGTGTTCGAGGTCTATCCCAAGGAGGAGCGCGGCCGCATCAGCGGATGGTGGGGCATGGCCGTGATGCTGGCTCCCGCCGTAGGCCCCCTGGTGGGCGGCCTGCTGGTGCAGTTCAGCAGCTGGCACATGCTGTTCGCCTTCAACATCCCGGTCGGCCTGGCAGGCTGGATCATCGGCTGGTACTGGCTGCCTTCGCCCGCCGCGCGCACGCCGCCGAAGTTCGACTGGCAGGGCTTCCTGCTGGCGACGATTGGCGTGGGTATCCTGCTGGCAGCCCTGAGCCGCGTGAAAGGCATGGCTGGCATCAGCGATCCCTTCAACATCGGGCTGGTCATGGCGGCCCTCCTCTGCCTGGCGTGTTTCGTGCATGTGGAACTGCGCCAGCAGGCCCCCTTGCTGAACCTGCGCATCTTCGCCGAACCAAGCTACAGCCTGAGCGTGGTGGTGGTGGCAGTACAGTCGGTCGGCATGTTCGGCAGCGTGGTGTTGCTGCCCCTGCTGGTGCAGACGGTGCTGGGCCACGGCGCCGGCTGGAGTGGCCTGGCGCTGTTTGCCACGGCGGTGACGGCTGGCCTGTGCTCCACGCTTGGCGGGCGGCTGCTTGACAAACACGGCCCGCGAATTGGCATCGCGGCTGGCCTGGTGTGCAGCGCGCTGGCGACCATGGGTCTCGGCCTGGCAGGGGCGCAAGCTTCCCTGTGGCTGGTGGTAGCCCTGATGGCTGCGCGCGGCGTCGGACTGGGCCTGTCTTACATGCCCGTCACCACGGCCGGACTGAATGCGATCCCGGAACACCTGGTCACCGAAGGCGCCGCCATGAACAACATCCTGCGCCGCATCATCGCCTCGCTGGCGGTGGTGGCTGTGTCGCTGTATTTCGAGCTGCGGCGCGCCCAGTTGGGCGATGCCATCGCACTCAAGGAAATCTTTATTGCAATCGGCCTGCTGCTGCTGGCGACCGTGCCGGTAGCCCTGCTCTTCCCCAAACCGGATAGCGCGGCGCGCACCGCGCCAGCGGCGGCAGGCTCCATTTAATCAATCGAACCAACGAACAAGGAACCCTATGAATATCCTGGAAGCCCGCCAAATCGGCGCCATGGCGGACGCCAACGGCATCGGCCCGGAGTGGATCGCCGCCCTGCAATCGCCGCGCTATCGCCAGGTCGAACAGCGCGTGGTGAGCCAACTGCTGCAGACCCTGATCTACGAAGGCGTGCTGGAATGCGCCTACGCGCGCGCCCAGTTCCTCGTGGAGGGCCGCGGCGCCGACGGCAAAGCCGTGCAATACCGCTGCCCCGGCGAAATGAAGGCCAGCTTCGGCCTGGTCAAGCTGGATGGCGGCCCCGTCATCCGCGCTGCCCGCAACGAAGAAGAGCGCCCGGCAACCCTGGCCGATGTCTGCGCCGAGATCCTCGGCCAGTTGCCGCCATCGGACCGCCTGACCGCCTTCATGGACGAACTCGAGCAGACCTTGCTGAAGGACCTGCAGGCGCAGGACCAGGCACACCCGGCCCGTCCGCCCGCAGCCCTGCGCGACTACGACGAGCTGGAAGGCGACATCATGGACGCCCACCTCTACCACCCCAGCTACAAATCGCGCATCGGCTTCTCGCTGGACGAAAACCGCCGCTACGGCCCGGAATTCAAGCAGTTGCTCCAGTTGCAGTGGCTGGCCGTGCACCGCCGCCTCGGCCGCGTCAACCACTCGGCGCACACCGGCTACGAGAAGCTGCTGCAGCAGGAACTCGGCGCCGGCGACTACGAGCGCTTTGCCGGCATCCTGGCGCAACAAGGGAAATCGATCGACGACTACCTGCTGGTGCCGGTACATCCGTGGCAATGGCAACAGCGCGTAGCCATGCTGTTCCACTCCGAACTGGCAAGCGGCGACATCGTCGCGCTTGGACAGGGCCAGGACAGCTACCGCGCGCAGCAATCGATCCGCACGCTGGCTAATTACAGCGCTCCGGACAAGGCCTACGTCAAGCTCTCGCTCAGCATCACCAACACTTCGACCAGCCGCATCCTGGCCGCGCACACGCTGATGAACGGCCCGATCATCGCCGATTGGCTGCACGGCCTGATCAATGCCGACGCCTATGCCAAAGAGCTGGACTTCGTCATCCTGGGCGAAGTACTGGGTGTCAGCTTCAACTACGACCAGTTGCCGGAACACCGCAAGGCCAAGGCCTACGGCACCCTCGGCGCTATCTGGCGCGAGAGCCTGCATGGCTACCTGCGCGAAGGCGAAGCGGCCGTACCGTTCAACGGCTTGTGCCACATCGACGAGAGCGGCCGGCCGCTGATCGATCCATGGATCCAGCGCCACGGCGTGCTCCTCTGGACCGAGCAGCTGCTGCAAGCCTCGGTCACGCCGATCATCCACATGCTGTTCGCGCACGGCATCGGCATGGAATCGCATGCCCAGAACATCATGCTGATCCACCGCGACGGCCTGCCCGCGCGCATCGCGCTGAAGGATTTCCACGACGGCGTGCGCTACTCGCCGCGGCACCTGGCGCAGCCGGAACTGGCGCCCGATCTGGTTCCCGTACCGGCAAGCCATGCCCGCATCAACCGCAACTCCTTCATCCTGACCGACGACCTGGATGCGGTGCGCGACTTCACCTGCGATGCGTTCTTCTTCATCTGCATGGCCGAAACCGCGATCTTCCTGGCGCGCCACTACGGCTTGCCGGAACAGGAGTTCTGGAGCATGACGGCCCGCGTGGTACACCAGTACCAGCAGCGCCACCCGCAGCATGCCGAACGATTCCGCGCCTTCGACGTTTTCGCGCCGACCTTCCAGGTGGAAGAACTGACCAAGCGCCGCCTGCTGGGCGACAGCGAGCCGCGCTTCCGCCAGGTGCCCAACCCGCTGCACCAGTTCCGGAACGCTGCGTGAAACCGAACCAGCTCAAACGCAAGCTGCAGGATGGGGCACAGGTGTTCGGCCTGTTCTGCTCCATCCCGGCGCCGGCATCGGTGGAGCTGGCGGCGGCGGCCGGCTTCGACTTCGTGATCATCGACACCGAACACGTGCTGGTGAATCCGGAGACGCTGGAGCACATGCTACGCACCGCCGAAGCCGTCGGCATCACGCCGCTGGTGCGCATCGCCCGCGGCGACGGCAGCGATGCCAAGGAAATCCTGCGCGCGCTGGACGGCGGAGCGCAAGGCATCGTCGCGCCCTGCGTGGAAAGCGCGCAGGCCATGCGCCGCATCGTGGCCGCCTGCAAATACCACCCGCAAGGCATGCGCAGCCTGAACGGCGGCCGCCCCGGCGCCTTCGGCAAGCATAGCCTGGCCGAATACGTAGTGCGCGCCAATCAGGAAATCATGGTGGTGCCGATGATCGAAAGCCTGGCCGGCGTCGGGAACATCGAGGCTATTCTCGAGGTTCCGGGCGTCGACTTCGTGCTGGAGGGAGCGGCGGACCTGTCGCAGTCCTGCGGCATGCCGTGGCAGATCTCGGCGCCGCCGGTGCAGGAAGCGCTGCAGCAGGTACAGCATGCCTGCGCCCGGGCCGGCATCCCCTATTGCGCCATCCCACGCGCCGATGGCGACTATGCCGCCTGGCGCAAGCGCGGCGTTGCGGCATTCGTGCTCGGCGACGAACGCGGCATCGCATTCCGCGCCCTGCAGGCAAAACTCAATTCAATGACTCAAAGCGAAGGATGAACACGTGAAGAACGAAGATCTTTTCCAGGCGCAGGCCGCGCAGATCGTACTGCAAGACCTGGTTGACTGCCTGCTGGCAGAACAATTTTTCGATGTGAGCGACGCAGCCCTGCTGTCGCCCGAACAGGCACGCGCGCGCTACGGCAGCCATTTGCCCCTGCCGGACATGCCGCCCGGTAGCCTGGTATGGCAGTGGACCCTCGCCGAACAACCGCCGCACAGCGTGCTGGTGCCGGTGGAACGCGGCATCGTCCAGCCTTTGCAATGCCTGCCTGGCGCCCAGGCGCAGGAACTGAGCCCGGACGCCAGCGGCAAAGGCTTCCAGGCGGTCCGTCTCGGCCCGGTGCGCTTCATGGAGCTGCTGCTGGCCCATGCGCCGGACGACTTCATTCCACGCAATGCCGAAGGCGCCGCCATGTTCCTTGAATGGGTGCGTGAATCGGTGCAGCAAACCGCATGGTCGCTGGCGCACAAGGTGGACACCGCCAACCTGCTGCAGCGCAACCCCGCGGCGGCCTTCCAGGTACTGGAACAATGCGCTTCCTTGCGCGACCGTCCCTTCCACCCTGTCGCCAAGCCGAAAAAAGGTTTCTCGAAAGAGGACTATCACGCCTACATGGCGGAATTCGGCAACGAAGTGCCGCTGAACTGGATCGCGATCGAGCGCAATACCGTCGCTTCCGGCAACGGCATCGAGGATGCTTTCGCCACCAGGCCTGAGCACTTCCTGCTCACCGAAGGCCAGCAAGCGGCCCTGCAGCAGGAACTGCGCCAGCGCGGCATCGCCGACAGCCACGTGGCGCTGCCGGTCCACCCATGGCAACTGCGCCACATGCTGCCGCAGATGCTGGGGCCGGAACTGCGCGACGGCGTCTGCATCCCGCTCGACTTCCAGAACGGCGGCTTCCTGCCTACGTCCTCGGTGCGCTCGCTGGCGCCGGTGTCGGAAAGCCACCACTACCTGAAACTGCCGCTCGGGATCTACTCCCTCGGCGCCTCGCGCTACCTGCCGGCGATCAAGATGATCAACGGCCAGCGCAGCGAAAGTCTGCTGCGCCAAGCCATGTCCCTGGACAGCGAACTGGCGCAGCGCGTCTTCATCTGCGACGAAACCAAGTGGTGGTCCTACCTTCCGCAGCACGCTACCCTGTTCGACGAAGGCCCGCGCCACCTGTCTGCCATGGTGCGCAGCTACCCGCCGGAACTGATGAACGATCCCGAGTGCCGCCTGGTGCCGATGGCCGCGCTGGGCGTGCCGCTGCCGCCGGAAGCTACGCACTTCTTCGACGAATGGCTGCGCTATCGCGGACTGGCAGCGGATGCCGGGGCCGTGCTGACGCTGTTCCGCGAACTGTGCGACAGCTTCTTCGACATCAACCTGCGCATGTTCCGCCTCGGCATGCTGGCCGAAGTGCACGGCCAGAACGCCGTGCTGGTATGGCGCTCCGGGCGCATGGAAGGCTTGCTGCTGCGCGACCATGATTCGCTGCGCATCCACGTGCCATGGCTGGAGCGCCAGGGCCTGGCCGATCCGGTGTACAGCCTCAAGCCGGGCCACGCCAACACGCTGTATCACGACACGCCGGAAGACTTGCTGTTCTACCTGCAGACGCTGGCGATCCAGGTCAACCTGCGCGCCATTGTCGAAGTCGCGGCGCAGCGCTACAAGGTACCTGCCGCGCAGCTCTGGTCCGTGCTGGGCGAGTCGCTGCAGCAAGCCATCGAGCGCATCGACTTCCCGGCCGAAGCGCGCGCCATGCTGCGCCAGCGCCTGTTCGAGGCGCCGGCCTGGCCGCTGAAGCTGCTGGTGCGCCCGATGATGGAGCGCGCGGCCGGCCCGGGCAGCATGCCGTTCGGGAAGAGCCTGACCAGCAATCCGTTCCGCTCGCTGCAGGCAGGATGACCGATGCACGACATCCAGCCGAGGATTCAGGGCGTGTGGCCGGAGCTGCGCGAACTCTTTGAAGGAGTCGAAGCCTCCACCATCGGCCACCTTTGCGAGGAAGGCTATGTGCACGGCCTGCAGCCGCTGGCGCGCCCCATCCGGCTGCTTGGCAACGCCGTCACGGTGAAGCTGCCCGCCGCCGACGGCAGCGCCATCCGGCCCGCCCTGATCGCGAGCCAGCCCGGCGACGTGCTGGTGATCGAGATGGCGGCAGGCGACGAGCATCGCGCCTGCTGGGGCGAACTGCGCACGCTGGCCGCCATGAAGAAGCAACTGGCAGGCGTGGTGATAGCGGGCTGCGTGACCGACGTGCGGGCAGTATCGGGGCTGGGCTTCCCCGTGTTTTCCCGCGCCGTCAGCGCGCTTACCACGCGCGCCCTCGACAGCGGGGGCGCGGTCAATGTCCCGGTCCACATTGCCGGGGTCCGGGTCCGTCCCGGCGACCTGGTGGTGGGCGACGACGATGGCTTGTTCATCCTGGACCCGGCTTCGGCACTGGCAATCGGCCAGCGGGCGCACGCCAAACAGCAGGATGAGGCAACCAGGCGCAAACAATTGCGTTGACTTCAACTGCCTTGCAGATGATAATGAGAACCATTTTCAATTAGCCAGCCAGCTGTGCACCTGCTGCATGCCGAGCCAGCCTTGTCATCTGAGGAGCTTTCCGTGCAGTCGAATCAGCTTTTGCCGTTTAAGTACCGCCCGCTGGTGGCGGCCATCCTGCTTGGCGTATCAGCACAGTCGCACGCCCAGCAAGAAATGGGTCTTGTCCTTGAACCTGTCGTGATCCTCGCTTCGCGCTCGAACATCGAGGCGGACAAGGCGCCCCAGACCGTGGTCGTCATCGACAGGAAGGAAATCGAGCGGCAACTGTCCATTTCGGGCAATTCTTCCGATGTCTTGAGCAGCATCCTGCCGTCCTACACGCCAAGCCGCGGCAAGATGAACGGCTCCGGCGAAACGCTGCGCGGCCGCACGCCGCTGATCCTGATCGACGGCGTGCCGCAATCGAACCCGGTACGACCAACCGGCCGCGAAGCCCACACTATCGACTACTCGATGGTGGAGCGCATTGAGATCGTGCAGGGCCCGAACGCCATCAACGGCCTGGGCGCCACCGGCGGCACCATCAACATCATCACACGCCGCCCGGAAAAAGGCACGATGAACCAGACCGTCGACGTGCAGGTCACTGCGCCGACCACCCACGTCGAAAGCGACACCCTCAGCTACAAGACCAGCTACCGTATCGACGGCCGCCTGGACAAGCTCGATTACCTGTTTGCCGTTTCCTATGAAGACCAGGGCCTGTACCTGGACGGCAAAGGCCGCAGTATCGGCGTCGACGTGACCCAGGGCGACCTGATGGACTCGCGCAGCTACGACGTGCTGGCCAAAATCGGCTACCGCCCGGACGAGCAGCAAAAGCTGCAGTTCTCCGTCAACCGCTACCGCATCAAGTCCAAGGCCAACTATCTTGGCGTGGCAGGCAACCGCAAGCTCGGCACCCCTTCCACTTCGGTCGAAGGCACGCCGCCCGGTGTACCGGCCTGGAACGATGTGTGGACCAGCAGCGCCAGCTACAACCATTACGACCTGGCTGGCATGGAGTTGTCCGCCATGGTCTTCAACCAGGAATTCGTGGGCCTGTTCGGCGCCGACAAATCGGCCACCTTCCAGGACGTGAAGATCGCCCCGGCCGGTACCCTGTACGACCAGTCGCGCGCCGTCGCTTCCAAATTCGGCAGCAAAGTCGGCCTGACCAAGGCAGGCCTGCTGGATGGCCGCATGAAGCTGACCGCCGGCATCGACACGCTGTCCGATAAGGGCAAGCAGGACATGTACCTGACCGGACGCACCTTCGTCCCCGAGTCGAAGTACACCAACCTCTCGCTGTTCACGCAGGGCGAATTCAAGGTGTTCGACACCCTGACCGTGCACGCCGGCGTGCGCCGCGAAAACGCCGACCTGAAGGTGGACAGCTACCGCACGCTGGCCGCCTACAAGAACACCTTCGTCGAAGGCGGCAAGATCAAGTTCAACGAAACGCTGGCCAATGCCGGCCTGGTGTTCACGCCGGTCAAGGACGTGACCGTGTATGCCAGCTATTCCGAAGGCTTCGGGCTGCCGGACATCGGCCGCACCCTGCGCTCGATCAATACGCCGGGCCAGAGCATCAGCAAAATGCGCAATCTGGAACCGATCCTGACCGAAGGCATCGAACTCGGCACTCGGGTGCGCAAGGGCGACTGGGACCTGGACGCCGCCTACTTCCGTTCCGACTCCGACTTCGGCGCCCGCGTGGTATCGGTCGGTGGCGTATTCATGATGTCACGCGAAAAGACCCGTCTGGAAGGCTACGATGCCAGCGCCAGCTACCGCTTCAGCAAAGCGCACCGCGCCAGCGTCGCCTATGCCTACACCAAGGGCCGCTACGACAGCAACAGCGATGGCAGCCTGGATGCCAAGCTCGATGGGCTGAACGTGGCGCCGAACCGCCTGATCGCCAGCTGGAGCGCCAACTGGAACGACAAGCTGTCCTCCTACGTCCAGGTGCAGCACGCCTTCAACCAGAGCTTCGACGATCCGGCCAAGGAGTTCAGCGGCTATACGCTGACTGACGCCTCCCTCAGCTACAAGCTGGATAAAGGTACGCTGCGGGTCGGCATTGCCAACCTGTTCGACAAGCAGTACATCACCTACTACTCGCAAAGCGCCCTGGTGGAACCGGCCCGCTACTTCGCAGGCCGGGGACGCAGCCTAACGCTGGGCTACTCGCTGGGCTTCTAAGCGGGGTGCTCCGCGCCAGTCTTCTGGCTCGCCCAGTAACCGTAGTCGACGTGGATGTTTTCCATCAGCTCAAACAGGCTGGTGGCCTGGTTGGTCAACAACAGCGTCCACTGCGAGAACAAGTTGCCCTGCTTCTCAGCCATCTTGGACATGGTGTTGGCATGGCGGATCAGCGCGAAGTCATCGGCCAGGATGGCGCAACCCTTGCGCCACTCGAGGTTTTGCTGGTGCAGCCGCTGCATGATGGCGCCTTGCAGCTGGACCCACTCGCCCCAGACCTGTGGATCGGCAAGCCGGCTTGCCAGGCCGACCGACAGCACGCTGTTATGCAGCAAACGCGCGGCCTGCCGCTGCACCAGCGTGTGGGCCTTCATCGAATTGGCCAGCGGCGCCAGCGCCCTGGCCGCTGGCGGTTCGCGCAAGGCGGGAACGCCGGGCTTGTCGATGGTTTTCATTCCGACGGAAACGGGAAGTTTGCTCATATCGTTCTCCAGAGGCTTAAGCACAGAGCCGGTCGAGCATGGCGTGGATCGCCTTGATCTGCACCGCTTCGCGCGAGTAGTAGTCGGGGGCTTGCGGGTTTGCGCTGGTGTAGCCCCACCAGTCCCAGCATCCGTCCGGATTCTGGACAGTATCGTTATCCGTTCCCTCCGCCTGGGGATAGAGCACGATGATGTCGTTGCTCTCGGCGATGTGGTTGTAGCCCGTGGTGGTGATATAGCGGTTGCCGTATGGCGGCTGATTGGCGATATCGGCCCGTCCGTTGACGTAGTCGGTGTAGTTGTAGCCTTGCTTGCAGCCGTGCAGCGCAATGTGCACGCGTGGCTCCTTCACTCGTCCAGCTGCAACGTTCGAGGGGATGTAGATGTAGCCGAACTGGCTCATGCTGGCCCGGTCCCACGCATCGGCAAAGAATTCAGTCTGATCGAAACGCAGCAGCTGCCCGGCCAGGCTGTCCGCCGCCGGCTGCAAATCGCTGTAGATGTGGCGCAGGATGTCATGCGATTGCATGAAGCCGCCGTTGTTGATGTATGGCGGCTGGTTGGTGGACAGGTCTGAGTCTTCGGGGTTGTCGGTGATGATGCTATGCCCGGCCGGCACGCTGTCGACATATCGGATATTGGCGGGCTTCACGCCCAGCAGCTCGTAAAACTTGCGCGTCCGCGCCACCACGTCCGAATCCACCACGTCATCCGCGCTGCCGGTGAAAATGTAAAGGCGGTCATCGGCCAGGTTGGTCACCGCGTCAATCCGCCCTGCTTTGGCGGTCTCCTGCGCCATCGCAGCCAGCTTTTGCGCGTCCGGTGAAACCTGCGGGATCAAAGGATTCATGCAGATGTAGAGCGAATTCTCGATGCAGGCGTCTTCCGCGGTCATCATGTCGCCCGGCCGGAAAATCTCGGCACAGCGGAACGGCCCGCCAGCAATGATGCCCGCGCCGGCAAAACTCGCCGAATGGGCCAGGTGAAGCTGCACCGTCATGAAGGCTCCGGACGACAAGCCGGAGATCGAGTTGTTGCGCCTGGATGCCTTGTACGAACCGAGTTGGACGACTTTGCTGCTGGAGCTTGCGATCATGCTGAGCCTCCTGATAAGCAGTTAGTGAATGGAACGCGGGGGAACGCCACGATGGCGTCTAGCGACTATAGCGTCGCGAGGATCGTCGGCAATTGAGCTTGCGCAAACCAGCTTAGCAGCGGAACGGCCGGGAAAAATTCGCGCATTGTCACAAACGGGCCGCCGGCGCACATGAACTTTTTTCACGGTGCGCTGTCTAATCTTAAATCCCTTCGCTCAAGCGTGGGTCAAAGTTGAGGCTCACGCGCGGGAGGGCAAGATGGACTACGAAGCGCGTATCGCGAAGGCTGAGGCAATGATTGAAACCAACCGTCAAGAAATTGATCGCTTATACACTGCAATATCTGAACTGCGAAAACTGATACTCGAGCGAACAGATCGGCTAGAAGATGGCTTGAAGGAAGTACGCCGCGAGGCCGGTATTAATCAGCGATGGATGATCGGGCTTACGCTCGTCAACACAACAATGATTCTTGGCCTCGGCGGCAAACTGTTTGGCTTGTACTGACCGCCGGAGCCTTATTGCGAGCTGGAAGGCTTGCGGTATCCGGATTCCATCCAGGCTGTCGCACTCGCGACACTCAGCTTGAAATTCGGCGGCACACGCACTTGCGCCTGTTCTTCGCCGAACGGGTCGAAAGCAGTCAGGGTCGCATATGGATCGTCTTCATCCGGCGTGATGTCGAGGTTGACGGTAATGTAGGCAGCGCCCTCGGTATGTACCCGCACACTCCGGTGAAGTTGTGCATGCAGCTGCTGCTCATGGCGGCGGATCACTTCGCTGGCGGTTTTTACCAGTGTATTGAAGGCATTCACATCCAGCGGCTTGGGATTCTTCTTGTCGCGGCCCATGGTCCAGGGACCAACCAGCGCCGGCTCCGCCTCGCCATCCTTGATCATCGCCACCGCCCAGCCGTCATCGTCCTCGTTCTTGATGACGCGCGCCGCCCAGCCATTGTCCTGCCAGACGCGGTCTTCCTGCACCAGCACTTCTTCTTCCATCAATTCATCGATCATCGCGGCTCCAATGTTAGCTAGCTGAAAATACTGTGATTATATACAGTTATTTATTTCCAGCAAGTAGCAAAGGATCAGTACCGTCCAGCCTCAAGATCGGCCATGTACTGCTCGTACTTGCCGCTTTCCTTCAGCTTACGTAAACCACGGTTGAAACGTTCGATGTAGCCGGCATTCGCGGCATCGGCGCGCCGCATGATGAGGCGGTATTGGGTGCTGCCGCGGCCAACTGTCGCCACGGTGATGACGGCAGCCTCCTCCGGCTTGAATCTGGTGCGCAAGATATAGCGGCCGACATCAAGACTGGCCGCTACGACGTCAACGCGTCCCGCCACCAGTTTGCGCAGGTTCAGTTCTTCGTTAGGCGCGCGGTCGAGGTGAACACCAGGCACGTCTTCGAAACGGTACTCATAGCCCGCAACGCCGCCAATGCGCAGACCGGCCAGGTCAGCATCTCTGGTCCACTTGAAGTGATAGCCTTTGCGGTGGAAGAACACAGACTGCGCTTCGAGCACGGTATCGCTGGAGAGGAACTCGCGCGCCCGCTCAGTCGCGGCGGGGCCGACGCTCCAGACCAGCGAGCCATTGACCAGCCCACGCTGGGCTTCAGCATAGGCCCGCGGCCAAGGGCGGAACACGTATTGGACGGTAATGCCTTCCAGCGCAAAGGCTTCCGACACGATGCGAGAAACAATGCCGTAATGTGGCAATGTTTCGGACAGATAGGGCAGCCATTCGCCGTTACTGAGCGTAATAGTCTCCGCCCGCGCCCATGGTGCGGCGAGTAAGCAAAACAGCAGTACCTTCCAGTTCATCGCTCAAGCATAACGCACAAACAGGAAGGCGCCGGGATACTCTTCCTAATCCTTGCCAAGCGCCCACTGCCCTGCCCCGCCAAGCGCGGTTGCCGTCACGACGAGCAGCAGGAACAAAGCATGCAGGTTGCCCAGTACAGGCGCACCGTGAATCCAGCCAAGCACGATGGGCAGGCCCACGACCAGGGTCAGAACCGCACTGGCGTACGGCATCAGCAAGCCGATCATGATCAGCGCGCCGCACAGCATTTCGGTCAGGTGCAAAGCCCAATAACCGGCGCCGTTAAGGGTCGACGGAAAACCGGAATGCCGGAGGGCCTGGAAGCCCATGAGGATCGCCATGCCGCCAATGGCAAGGCGGAGGAAAAAACGGGAAGCATCGAGACGGGTCTTGGAAACTGCCATTGAAATCTCACGAGTATTTGAATAAGAGGCGCGGTGAAACGCCTGAAGCATAGCTTACTTCTTCGGGTTGATGATCTGCTTTAACAGCACAAAGACTTCGTGCTGGATGGCCCGCTCATTTTCCTTGAACTCGCGATCGGCCTTGATGTAGGCTGGCTTCTTCAATTCCGCCTGTTCGGCGGGCGTCGCCTTAGGCGCTGTTGGGTAGAGCTGGGCGCCGCTGTTATACGTGTTGTTCAGCACTTTCTGGCCGTAGCTGGACTGGTAGAAGCGTGTCATCTCGGTCACCGTCTCAGGGCTCAGGAGGCGCGCCACAGGCGTAGCCAGCCCAGAGTAGATGGTTTCCGAAGGCGTTGCCGTCACTTTTTCCATCACCTTCTTGCGCTCTGCTTCCGACGCATACCGGCTCATGCCGGCGGTCATGCGCATCATTTTCTCGGCCTGCATCGCCACCAGGAGATCGTGCGTGGCCTTCACCTGTTTGGCGTCAGGGTTCGGGTTGGCTGCCTGTGCGCTGGTCGCGAGCGAAATGGCAAGCAAGATTGCAGAGATCAACTTCATATCAATTCCTTTTGATGACTGTGAAACCAGAAGCCCCGAGTTTCCTTCGGGGCTTTTTGCTTGAATCTGGCTGAGGCTGCGGGAGAAGGAAACCCGAACGAAGCCCAAAACTTAAGCGCCGGGCCGGCATTGTAACTCGCACGATCAGACCACTGCAATTCGCTTGCGAGCTCCAACTGAGGGACCGAACGCCCCATCAACTGCGGGTTCAGCCGAAGAAGAACTCCATGAAACCTGCCTCACCATCAGGACCAAGCACGCGCAGTGCAATGGCACTGACCGCATCAAGGAATTCGGGAATTGGGTTAAAGTCTTCGTCATCCACCTCATAATTGAAGGTGCTCGCTTCGATCGTCATCGCCTCGGCCATGACCTGAAAAAAACTCGCGAGGTCGTCGGCAATCTTCACATTGAATGAGCCGATGTGGCCAGTCACGACGCCGCGGGCAGTACTATCATCGACGACGAGCGCATCACCATGGCGGTCCGCGATGACGATCCAGTGCTTGTTCCAGATGGGATTTTCCGTGACAGCGCCATTTTTGTCGCGTACCCAGCGCCATCCCTGCTGAGCCGCCTCTAGCCAATCAAGCGGAAACAGTCCCAGCAAGAGCCGCCCTCCCACTAGCGGCCTATCGCTAAACCGCAACCTCTCATAGTAATCTCGCAGGACTTCTGCAAGTGGAATCGGTTCAACGAATGGCTGGGGAGCGCGATACTCAACAGTTCCGATATTTTCGGTCCCGGCTGCAAAAGCCTCAGCAAAATTTCTTAATGCAGTGTCAAGCAACATTCTCAATTGCAGCAGCATTTCCAATCGGCTGCGAGCAGCCATGAAATTGGGTGTTTTTCATGGAATGGAGACGGCTTTCCCACACCGTCATTCTGTCATCGCTTAAATGAATCAAACTCGCGGTAATAGTTGACTTGATCAGGCGTTCTGGCGCCCAAAATCCGTCCCCATCGCCAAAACGGCGATGGCGGTGCAGGCTACCAGCTCGCGTCTGGGTTTGGCTCCAAAATTTCAAGAAAATGCTCGAATGACTTCGCAACGCGTCGTTGTGCTTTCTTGTAGTTCGCTGCTTCGCTAAGCGCG
>DASWTB010000447.1:0-1599 GCA_036402315.1 Pseudoduganella sp.
TGCCGCCGTGTCGCAGGCGTGCGGCGGCCGGCCGCCGCCGCCGTCCAGGACGCCGCAGCCGGAACCAGCCGGCCCCGGCCAGGGGCAAGACCTGGCGCCGTCTGCCGGCATGGTGAGCGAGGACAGTTCCCGCGACGAAGCCGCCCCCGGCGCGCGGGCATCGTGGTGTGCGGTCTGCCGCGCGATGAACGTTCAGTGCGACCGCATCGATCTGCCCGAGGACTGACCGGTCCGCTTCAGGACTCCATCGGCACCGCGCTGGTGCACTTGATCTCGTCCAGGCACACGCTCGACTTCACGCCGCTGACGCCCGGAATGCGCATCAGCGTATCCAGCAGGAAATCCGACAGCGATTTCAGGTCGCGCGCGACCACCTTCAGCACGTAGTCGATATCGCCCGTCACCGAGAAGCACTCCTGGATCTGCGCCAGTTCCGCCACCAGCCGCTTGAAGTTGGACAGGTCGCGGATATGCCCGCGCTCCATCGTTACATGGATAAAGGCCACCACGCCGAAGCCCAGCGCCGCGGCGTCCAGCCGCGCCTCGTAGCGCTTGACCAGCCCGGCCTCTTCCAGCCGGCGGTGGCGCCGCAAGGTCTGCGCCGGCGACAGCGCGATGGCCTCGGCCAGTTCCAGGTTGGATGCCCGGCCGTGCTCCTGCAGCACCCCGAGCAAGCGGCGATCGGTGCGGTCCAGCTCGATTGATTGCACTTTGGTTTCCTCATCTTACGCATTCAGGAAATCGGATTTCATAATATAGGGTTTCCCTGCCTGTTTTACGAAATCCAATTTTGCCGCCCCGAATATACACTGCATCCCAAGCAAGCGCACCGCAAACCCCTGCAGGCAGGGCTCCGGTGCCAAGCCGGCTGGCCCCGGCGCGACTGCGCAAGCAAGTGCTGAAGCCACAATATTATTTCCCGCCCCTACGTTCTTACCGAGAAAGCCATGGCCGACCTGTTTGACAATCCGATGCAGCTGATGGGCTTCGAATTCGTGGAATTCGCCTCGCCCACCCCCAACCTGCTTGAGCCACTGTTCGAGCAGATGGGTTTCACGCTGGTGGCAAAGCACCGTTCCAAGGATGTGGTGCTGTACCGCCAGGGCGACGTGAACTTCATCGTCAACCGCGAGCCGCACAGCCACGCCGCCTACTTTGCCGCCGAGCACGGCCCCAGCGCCTGCGGCATGGCTTTCCGCGTCAAGGATTCGCACAAGGCCTATGCGCGCGCGCTGGCACTGGGCGCGCAGCCGGTCGAGATCCCGACCGGCCCGATGGAGCTGCGCCTGCCGGCGATCAAGGGCATTGGCGGCGCGCCGCTGTACCTGATCGACCGCTTCGAGGAAGGCAAGTCGATCTATGACATCGACTTCGAGTTCATCGAGGGCGTCGACCGCCATCCGGTCGGTCACGGCCTCAAGCTGATCGACCACCTGACCCACAACGTCTACCGTGGCCGCATGGCGTATTGGGCCAATTTCTACGAAAAGCTGTTCAATTTCCGCGAAATCCGCTACTTCGACATCCAGGGCGAATACACCGGCCTGGCCTCCAAGGCCATGACCGCGCCGGATGGTAAAATCCGCATTCCGCTGAACG
>DASWTB010000448.1:0-2393 GCA_036402315.1 Pseudoduganella sp.
TGGCCGGCCGCCTGGCCGAACTGGAAGGCTGGCGCGCGGCCTGCAACGCGCTGCTGGCGCGCCAGCAGGGCCTGGCGCGCCAGCTGGCAAGCGACAAGGCCGAACTGCAACTGCAGCTGGAACAGCGCAGCGCCGAGCTGGCGGCCGTGCGCGACGACGGGCGCGCGCTGGCGGCACGCCTGCGCGCCATGCTGGCGGCGACCCAGGAGGCGTTTCTCGGCCTGACCGGCGAGGGCATGGTGGCCGACTGGAATGCGCGCGCCAGCGCCATCTTCGGCTGGCAGCGCGAGGAAGTGCTCGGCCAGCCGGTCGAGCAGTTGCTGCAGGTCAGTGCCGGCCTGCTGGCCAGCCTGGACGACGGCAGCGTCGGCCAGCCGGTGGCGCTGACCGGCTGGCGGCGCGACGGCACCCGCTTCGATGCCGAGCTGACCCTGGCGCGCTACGCGGCCGACGGGGCGCCGGCCTATGCGCTGTTCGTGACCGACGCCACGCAGAGCCGGCGCAGCGAGGAAGCGGCGGCCGAGCAGCTGTCGGCGCTGGCCAGCGCGCAGCTCGAGCTGGCCGACAAGGAGCGCTTCCTGCGCACCGTGGCCGACCACAACCCGGCGGCCATCGGCTATGTCGACCAGGATGAAGTCTTCCGCTTTGCCAACCGCGGCTACCAGACCCTGCTGGGGATCGACCCGGCCGCCATGATCGGGCGCAGCATGCAGGAAGTGCTGGGCGAGGCGCTGTACCGCCAGCTCGCGCCGCAGGTGGCGGCCGCCTTGCGCGGCGAGCGCGTGCACTTCGAGACCGATACCGAGCGCGCCGGCTGGCAGCGCCACTTCATGACCGACTACATTCCCGACACCGATGTGCAGGGCGATGTGTGCGGCTTCCACATCGTCGCGCTCGACATCACGGCGCGCAAGAAGGCCGAATTGCAGCAGCAGGAAGCCAGCCGCGCCAAGAGCGCCTTCCTGGCCAATATGAGCCACGAGATCCGCACCCCGATGAACGCGGTGCTGGGCATCGGCCAGCTGCTCGAGCGCACCCCGCTCAGCGCCGAGCAGCAAGACTATGTGCGCCTGATCCGCGCCTCCGGCAGCGCGCTGCTGGCCCTGGTCAACGACATCCTCGACCTGTCCAAGATCGAGGCCGGCAAGCTGACCGTGGTGGCGACGCCGTTCCAGGTCGACGAGCTGGCCGAGGCGGTGGCGGCGGCCATGCAGGCGGCCAGCGTCGGCAAGCGGCTCGACCTGCTGCTGACGCTCGACCCCGAGCTGCCGCCCAGCCTGGTGGGCGACTTGCAGCGCCTGCGCCAGGTGGCGCTCAACCTGGTCGGCAATGCCATCAAGTTCACCGCCGAAGGCGAGGTGCGGGTGCATATCGGCAGCAGCGCGCCGGGCAGCGCGATGGAAATCCTGCAGCTGGTGGTCAGCGACAGCGGCATCGGCATGAGCGGCGAGCAGCTGGGGCGCCTGTTCAATCCTTTCGAGCAGGCCGACACCTCGACCGCGCGCCGCTTCGGCGGCACCGGGCTCGGGCTGTCGATTTCGCAGCAGCTGGTGCAGCTGATGGGCGGTACCATCACCGTCAGCAGCGAGGCCGGGCGCGGCAGCGAGTTCGTGGTGTCGGTGCCGCTGCAGGTGGCGCGCCGCCAGCGCGGCGACGACAGCGGCGCCGGCCTGCTGGCCGGCCTGCGCGTGCTGCTGGTGGACGACCATGTGCCGACCCTGCATTACCTGGAAGCGCAGCTGCGGCGCTGGGGCTGCGCGGTCGAAGCGCATGCGGCAGCGCCGGCGCCGGGCGGCGACAGCTGGGACGTGGCGCTGGTCGACTCGGTGCTGCTCGATGCGCACGGCACGGCCGCTTTTGACGGCCGCTGCCTGGTGGCGCTGAACCGCAGCCTGGACCGCAAGTCGCTGCCGGGCGAAGCGGCGGCGCTGGCCAAGCCGGTGCTGCCATCGGCCATGCGCCTGCTGCTGCAAGGCTTGCGCCAGCAGGGCGCGGTGCCGGCGCCGGAGGCGGCGCAGGCGGCCTACGCCAGCGTACTGCGCGGCGCCCGCATCCTGCTGGTGGAAGACAACCCGACCAACCAGGTGGTGGCGCGCGGCGTGCTGGAGCCGACCGGCGCGCTGTTGACGGTGGCCGAGCACGGCCAGCAGGCGGTGGACTTGCTGCGCGCCGATCCGGCCGCCTTCGACCTGGTGCTGATGGACGTGCAGATGCCGGTGATGGACGGCTTCGAGGCGACCGCCATCCTGCGCCAGCAACTGGGCGTGCGGCTGCCGATCCTGGCGATGAGCGCGGGCGTGCTGGATACCGAACAGGCGCGCTGCCTGGAGTGCGGCATGGATGGCTTCATCCCCAAGCCGGTCGACTATGTGCAAATGCTGGCCACCATCGCG
>DASWTB010000449.1:0-5224 GCA_036402315.1 Pseudoduganella sp.
AGGCCTGTTCGCAGCTGCAGCATTCGCCCTTGCCTCGCTGTCCGCCCACGCACAGCAGGAAGGCGCCATGGCCGGTGCCGCCATCGCCACCGCCGATTCCACGCTGCAGGCCAAGGTCAAGGCAGCCCTCTCGGACCAGAAAGAGATCATCGTGTCGGCCAACCAGGGCGTCGTGGTCCTGAGCGGCACCGTGGCAAGCTCCGATGCCGGCGCCAAGGCAATCCAGGCGGCATCCTCCGTAGCGGGAGTGAAAGAAGTGAAGAGTGAGCTAACTGTCGCCGGCAAGTAATGCCTTCGCTGCAGTAGTACCTCCCTTATCGGGCGACCCGGGGTCGCCCGCTTTTTTGCGGGCCTCGGCCATCCGCAGCAGAAGGCGATGGCCGATCCGGTCGGTCCAGTTGAAGTTGTTTTGCAGGACCACCACGGCGGTACGGGTCTGGTCGTCAATGCCGATGTAGGCGGTATAGCCCGCCACCAGCCCAATCTGGTGGGCGATCTTGTGGCCATCGATTTCGTCGACGAACCAGGCGCTGGCTGCGGCCTCGGTCTTGCGCTCGAACTGGACTTTCAGTGTCTCGCGCAAGCCGGCATCGAGCACGCCACCACAGGTCGGCGACAAGTGCGCATTGGCGTAAGCCAGCAGGTCCCGCGCGCTTGAGTAAAGCGCCGCCGACCCGCTCATGATGTCGGTAAATTGCCAGTCCGGGACCAGCTCTCCGCGCCGGATGAATTTGGGCTGGTCGCCGGCGTGGCCCAAGGCGCGCCCTGCGTAGCCAGGCAATTTCTGCGGCACGTATCCCGTGCTCTGCAGCCGCAGCGGATCGAGCACTTTCTCGTGCACCAGCGCATCGACCTTCTTGCCGGTTGTCAGCTCCAGCACATAGCCAAGCACGCCGTAGCCGATGTTCGAGTACTGCGGCACGCCGCCATTATGCTTCTTGAACGTCGACAGGTATTCCAGCAGATAGGGCCGGTCGAAATGACGGTAGAAACTCTTGCCGGTAAACAGATACTCGACAAAATAGAGCAAGGTCCGCTCGGTCATCGGCTGGCGCGGAAGGCCGGCGGTATGCGTGACAAGCTGGCGCAAGGTAATGCGCTGTGCGTCCGGGCTGAGTGCCAGGTCGGCAGGCAGCAGGGTGGCAAGCGTGTCGTCCCAGTGCAGCACGCCCTCCTGCACCAGCACTAAAGTCGTCGCTGCCAGGAAGCCTTTGCTCAGCGAACCGACGGCAAACAGGGTATCGCCATCAGGACGGTGGCCACCTTCCTGATGCGTGGTCCCGAAGCCGAAGAACTGCTGTTTTCCATCGGGCGTCAGCACGCCCACTACCAGCCCCGTCGTTTCCCCCGAATCGATCATCGGCTGCGCCAGGCCTGCTACCTCGGCGCCGATATCGCCGGTCAGTGCAAGACGTTCGGCGGCGCTGCGATCCGGATCCAACTGGCTGCCGGACAAGGTGCCGCACCCGGCCAGGGCGATGGCGACGCTGGCCAAACAGAGGATGCGAGCCCAATTCAAGCTAAACAAAGATGTGTTCCAAAAGGAAACAATTATATCAAAACTTCACCATCGGCCGGGCCGGAACCGGCAACAAAAATGGCCCCAGCGGGGCCATTTTTGTTGCCGAATGACGCGACGATGGTTACGCGAGGTTCTCCAGGCGGATCTTGGTGACGGAGCCGACAATGCTGGACAGCTTTTCGATCTTCTCGATCGCCGCTACCACGTTCTTTTCCTGCGTCTGGTGCGTCAGCAGGATGATGTCGGTGTGGGTCTCGCCTTCAGCCGGCTCCTTCTGCATCATCGCGTCGATGGAGATGGTGGCGTCGGCCAGGATGCGGGTCAGTTCCGCCAGCACGCCCGGACGGTCGGCCACCGTCATGCGCAGGTAGTAGCTGGTGGTGATTTCGGACATCGGCAGGATCTTGATGTCGGTCATCGCGTTCGGCTGGAAGGCCAGGTGCGGCACGCGGTGTTCGGGATCGGCTGTCGCCAGGCGGGTGATGTCGACCAGGTCCGCAATCACGGCCGAAGCAGTCGGTTCAGGCCCCGCGCCTTTGCCGTAGTACATGGTGGCGCCGATCGCGTCGCCCTGCACCAGCACTGCATTCATCGCACCTTCCACATTGGCGATCAGGCGCTTGGCCGGGATCAGGGTCGGGTGCACGCGCAGCTCGATGCCTTCGCCGCCATTGACCTTGGCGCGGCGCGCGATGCCCAGCAGCTTGATGCGGTAGCCCAGTTGTTCGGCATACTTGATGTCGATCGCCTGCAGCTTGGTAATGCCCTCGATATGCGCCTTGTCGAACTGCACCGGAATGCCGAAGGCAATCGCCGACAGGATGGTCGCCTTGTGCGCCGCGTCCACTCCTTCGATATCGAAGGTCGGGTCGGCCTCGGCATAGCCCAGGCGCTGCGCGTCTTTCAACACGGTGTCGAAGTCCAGGCCCTTGTCGCGCATCTCGGACAGGATGAAGTTGGTGGTGCCGTTGATGATGCCGGCGATCCATTCGATGCGATTGGCCGTCAGGCCCTCACGCAGCGCCTTGATGATCGGGATGCCGCCTGCGACAGCCGCCTCGAAAGCCACCATCACGCCCTTGGCCTGGGCCGCGGCAAAGATTTCGGTGCCATGCATGGCCAGCAGCGCCTTATTGGCGGTGACCACATGCTTGCCGTTGGCGATGGCCTGCATCACCAGTTCCTTGGCGGTGTCATAGCCGCCAATCAGCTCCACGACGATATCGATTTCCGGATCGTTGACGATCGCGAATGGGTCTGCCACTACTTTGCACTGGCCTTCGGTGCGCTCTTTTGCGCGCTCCAGGTTGCGGGCCGATACGGCCACAATCTCGATGCCGCGGCCGGCGCGGCGGCGGATCTCTTCCTGGTTGCGACGCAATACACTGAACGTTCCGGCGCCTACATTGCCTACGCCCAGCAAACCTACTTTAATCGATTTCATCTTTCAATATCCCTGGTTTTGTTAGCTGTGGCCGTGCCGTTTTCGGTAGCCTTCCATGAAGCGCGCGATACGGCCAAATGCATCTTCCATATCGTCCGAATTGGACAGGAACACCACGCGGAAGTGGTCCGGGCTATGCCAGTTGAAGCCCGTGCCCTGCACGATAAGGACCTTGGTTTCTTCCAGCAGTTCGTAAGCGAATTGCTGGTCGTCCGCGATCGGATAGATCTTCGGATCGAGGCGGGGGAACATATACAGTGCTGCTTTTGGCTTGACTACGCTGACGCCCGGAATCTCGGACAGCAGCTTGTATGCAAGGTCGCGCTGCTTGAGCAGGCGCCCGCCAGGGGCCACCAGGTCATTGATGCTCTGGTAGCCGCCGAGCGCAGTCTGGATCGCAAACTGCCCCGGAGCGTTGGCGCAAAGGCGCATCGAGGCCAGCATGTTCAGGCCCCAGATGTAATCCTTCGCATATTTCTTGTTCTCGCCCGACAGCACCATCCAGCCGGCGCGGTAGCCGCAGGAACGGTAGCTCTTGGACAGGCCGTTGAAGGTCACGCAGAACACGTCGTCGCACAGCGCGGCGATCGAGGTGTGGGTGACGCCGTCGTACAGCACCTTGTCGTAGATTTCGTCGGCGTAGATGATCAGCTGGTGCTGGCGCGCCAGTTCGATAATCTGCAGCAGCACCTCGTCCGGGTACAGCGCGCCGGTCGGGTTGTTCGGGTTGATGACCACGATCGCCTTGGTATTCGGCGTGATCTTGTTGCGCATGTCATCGATGTCCGGAAACCAGTCCTGCTGCTCGTCGCAGACATAGTGCACCGGCTTGCCACCGGACAAGCTCACTGCCGCGGTCCACAGCGGATAGTCCGGCGCCGGCACCAGCACCTCGTCGCCGTTGTTCAGCAGCGCGTTCATCGACATCACGATCAGCTCGGACGCACCGTTGCCCAGGTAGATGTCGTCCATGGTGACATTGGCGACTTTCTTCTGCTGGGTGTAGTGCATAACCGCCTTGCGCGGCGCAAACAAGCCTTTGGAATCGGTATAACCGGCCGCATTGGGCAGGTTCAGGATCATGTCGTGGACGATTTCGTCAGGCGGATCGAAGCCGAACGGCTGCATATTGCCGATGTTCAGCTTGATGATCTTATGGCCCTCTTCTTCCATCAGGCGGGCCTTCTCCGGCACAGGGCCGCGGATCTCGTAACAAATCTCGTTAAGCTTGTTGGATTTCTGAACCGGACGCAAAATCAATCCCTTACGTATAAATGCTGCATTGCGAAAATACCCATTCTGCCGAATTAAATTGGTTTAATCAACCATCGATATGCGCAAAACGTTACAATAAGATCTCTATTGTATTTAAATATAGCGAAAAGTTATGAAGCTCCACTCCAGCACCCCCGGCCAATACCAGACTGTTTCCGGCTATTTTGAAGGTGGAGTCGAGATCAACGGCAAGCCCTTCGACTACAGCCTGCTGGTCCTGCCGGAATGCGCCCCGCGCCCCTGGCCAGTGGCGAAGTTCGAGGAACTGACAGTCGAACACTTCGAACAATTGCTGGCCGAGCAGCCGGATGTCGTCATCCTCGGCACCGGCGAGCGCCAGCGCTTTGTCCATCCACGCCTGGCTGCGCCGCTGATCGGCAAGCAGATCGGCGTTGAATGCATGGACACCAATGCCGCCTGCCGCACCTACAACATCCTGATGGGCGAAGGCCGCAAAGCCCTGCTGGCATTGATCATTGAAAAATAACACTTCGCCCCCATATACACGCGCATGAGCCAAACCATCCCCGACTTCAGCGCCGCGATGACCAGCGGCCAAACCTTCCAGCTTTCGGGCCGTCCCGCCAAATCGACCGTGCTGTTCTTCTACCCCAAGGACAACACCCCGGGCTGCACCACCGAAAACATGGCCTTTCGCGACCTGCACGAGCAGTTCCGCGCCGCCGGTGCTGAAATTTACGGCATCAGCCGCGACTCGCTGCGCTCGCACGAGAACTTCAAGGAAAAGCTCGGCCTGCCCTTCGAGCTGATCTCCGACCCGGACGAAGCCGTGTGCCTGGCCTTCAATGTCATGAAGATGAAAAAAATGTACGGTAAAGATGTACGCGGCATTGAACGCAGCACGTTTGTGATTGACGCAAAAGGCCGATTGGTGAAAGAATGGAGAGGCGTGAAAGTACCAGGTCACGTCGATGAAGTGCTGGAATTCGTGGCAAACCTGGGCTGATGGCAAGGCCCTCGCC
>DASWTB010000450.1:0-6582 GCA_036402315.1 Pseudoduganella sp.
AGCGCGTCGGTCACCATCACGTCCTGGCCGCGGCCGATGAAGATCTGGCGGATGACCGGCTCTTTTTCGCGAACGCGCGGCGACATCGGCATTTCCGAGTCGATCGGCACGTTACGCCAGCCCAGCACAACCTGGCCTTCGATGCGCACGGCGCGCTCGATTTCTTGTTCGCAGGCGATGCGGGAAGCGTTTTCCTTCGGCAGGAAGACCATGCCGACGCCGTATTCACCTGGCGGAGGCAGTTCGACGCCTTGCTTGGCCATTTCGTCGCGGTAGAACTGGTCCGGAATCTGGATCAGGATACCGGCGCCGTCACCCATCAGTTTGTCCGCGCCGACCGCGCCCCTGTGGTCCAGGTTCTTCAGGATCAGCAGACCCTGTTCGACGATCGAGTGGCTCTTGTTGCCTTTGATGTGGGCGACGAAACCGACGCCACAGGCATCATGTTCGTTGGCTGGGTTGTACAAACCTTGCGCTTGCATGCGATTCTCCGCTGAATTTTTGGTCATGAAAATCCAGAGTAGTGCAACGCAACAAAACGCGCAACAAAAACAATTAGGGTCGGAGTCGAATTAAATCGGCGACAGTCGCTCAGAAATTTAAATGGGGACAGAGTGAAGCCTAAAACCGGTAAACCAGTGTCTGACCCGCAGGGTCAGACACTTCGGCCCGCATCCGCCGCGTCTTAAGGTGTCTGACCCTGTGGGTCAGACATCGGTTTACCGGTTTTGGCAGGCCGCCCCCGCTTAGCCGGCAATACCTGCCGCTTCATGCGCCGCTCCAGCTCCGCCTTCCACTTATCGCTGCCCAATGGCCACCCTTTCAGCGCCGCCGCCTCGATCGCCCGCGTCTCCGCCCCCGCCAGCCCTTGCGCCGCCAGCTCTATATAAGCCGCCTCGCGCTGGAACGGCGTATTCCCCAGCGCCCAGTAGATCGGATGATCATTGACCGCCCCATCTTGCCGAATGCCTGCATGGTGCGGATAGCTCGACCACTGATAATGCTCCGGCCCTTCCGCCAGCCGCGCCCTCACTGCAGCGAATTCGATGTATTTAGAACAAGAAACGAAGTAGCGCTCCGCCTCGATCACCGAGGTTTTATAGCGTCCCTGCCATAAAGTGCCGGCACGCGAGTACTTCTGATTGAAATAAGGGACATAGTGCCGCCCGATCCACTGCATCATGCCGCCGAGGCCTTCCTCGTCGGAGGGCGAGGCTAAAAGATGCAATTCGCCCGGCAACAGGGTGTAAGCATGCACCGCCACCTTGTATTGGCGGGCGGCAGCGCGCATCCAGGCGATAAAACTGCTGAAATCTTCATCATCCTGGAACACTTGCTGGCCATTCAGGCCACGCTGGATGATGTAATGGGGCTGGTTGGGAACGACGAGACGAGGCAAACGGGCCATAAAAGCAAAAAGGGTAGGATCGGGAAACCCCGATTCTACCCAGTTCGCTTGACTCTGTCCCTATTAAGAGAGATTGAAGCTGGCGGACAGGCTGTAGCCCTCGCCGTAGGCCGAACGCAGGGGAAGATCCTGGCCCAGCCCGCTACGCGCCTTTTTGCGTAAACGATACACCAGCATGTCGACCCGGCGGCCGGCATCCGGATCGTCACCGCCGATACCGGCCACGATCACCTGGCGCGGCACCGGACGAGTGTTAATCGTCAGCAGGTGCAGGAAGTTGCATTCTTTCTCGGTCAGGGTGATGGCCTGGCCCTGCAGCTCCAGCTGGCGGGCGGACACCTTCAGGGTCCACTTGCTCGGCACAGGAATCGCTTCCTGAGGGCCGACGCGGCGGTCCAGCGCCTCGATGTGGGCAGCCAGTTCCGGGAATTTGATCGGCTTGGTCAGGTAATGGTCGGCACCCAGGCGCAGGCCCATGATGCGCGAATCGAACGCCACGCGGCCGGTCAGGACCAACAGGCCGATCTGCGGATACAGCTGTCGCATGCGCGGGATGACGTTGAAGCCATCCTCGTCCGGCAAGCCCAGGTCGAGCACGACAACGCCCACGGTGCCCTGGCTGAGGGCAGACCACATTTCCTGGGCGTTATTGGTGGTGTGAACTACATGGCCAAGCTCAGCCAGGAAATCCGCCATCTCTTCGGCGTATTCCAGGTTGTCTTCCACGATCAGTATTTGCGTCATTGATGCGCCATTTTCCATTCTGTCGCAAGCCGGGGTTGAGGGCTTGCGTCAAAGAATTATCACGGTTGGCTACACGCTGCGCAAGGCTTAAGCAGCGATAGGGAGCCAAATCCGAAATTTCTTGCCGCTTTCAGGCAAATTTTCCACAGACAGTGTTCCGCCGTGGACCTCAACAACATTCCTGGCCATATACAGGCCGAGGCCGGAACCGGCATGCCCTGCGGCAGCCTTGCCTCGGTAACCCTTGTCGAAGAGTTTGCCTAGCTCGTCATCCGGAACGGGAGCGCCGTGATCGATGACGAGGAGTTCAACCCCGCCTTCGCTGGCTTTCCTTCCCTGTAATTCTATCGCAACGTTGTCATTCGTGTACTTGAGAGCGTTGTCTAAAAGTATGTCGAGACACAAGCGCATGCCTTGCGGATCGCATCGCATCCATTGCGGCAAACCTTCCGCATGCACCGTGATATCGGCGCGGCGCTGGCGTGCCTGCTCGGCCGCTGTTTCCAGCAAGGCTTCCGGCGAGATCTCGTCGGCCTGGCGCTTGCGGCCAATGCTCGCCAGGCGCTCCGGGCTCAGGTATTCATTGATCAACTCCAACAGGCGGTCGACCGAAGTTTGTATCTTGCGGTAGCGCTTCCTGGTATTTTCGTCGGCGTTCTGCGACGTCATTTCCAGGCGCTGGATGGCGCCGTCGATCGTCGACAGCGGTGTACGGAATTCATGCGACACCATCGACGCAAACTTCTTTTGCTGCTTCTCGCGCTCGACACGTTCGCGGATATCGCGCACCGTACCGACCAGGCGCAGCACGCCGCTGTCGACGTCCGGCACCAGGGTCGATTCGATTTCTACGGGAATCATCACGCCATCGCGGCCCGCCATTTCAGCATCGCGCACGGTATGGCGGCGGGTGGTGTCGCCGGAAGTGTAGGCTTCCAGCCGCGCTGGCAACTCGCCCATCAGGTTTGCCGCCACTTGCTGCGCGCGGTCCGGCATATAGCCGAACAGCTTCTCGGCGGAAGGGCTGACGTACAACAGCTGGCCACTATCGCAGTCCAGCATCCAATGTACGTCGCTACTGTGGTCGAGGATCTGGCGATAGTGTTCAGCACTCAGCATGGGATCAATCCTGTAACGGGGCGAAGATCTGTTGCAGGTCTTCCTGGGTCAAAGCCATCTTCTGCGATTCGCCTTCGGCCAGCACGGATTGCGCCAGGTCCGATTTTTTCTGCTGCAGCAGCTGGATCTTTTCTTCCAGCGTGCCCTTGGCGATCAGCTTGTACACGAACACCGGCTTGTCCTGGCCGATACGCCAGGCGCGGTCGGTGGCCTGGTTTTCAGCGGCAGGATTCCACCATGGATCGTAGTGGATCACGGTGTCGGCTGCAGTCAGGTTCAGGCCCACGCCGCCGGCCTTCAGCGAGATCAGGAAGATCGGCACCGCGCCTTGCTGGAAGGCCGCCACCTGGGCGCCGCGGTCGCGGGTTTCGCCGGTCAGGATGGCGTACGGGATGTCGCGCGCTTCCAGTTCCTCCTCGATCAGCTCCAGCATCGAAGTGAATTGCGAGAACACCAGGATCTTGCGCTTTTCTTCTAGCAGGTCTTCGACCATCTGCATCAGGTCGACCAGCTTGGCCGAGCCGGTTGTGGCAGCCTTCTTGGTGCTCTTCACCAGGCGCGGATCGCAGCAGACCTGGCGCAGCTTGAGCAGCGCTTCCAGGATCACGATCTGGGAGCGTGCCACGCCCTTGCGGTCGATTTCCTCGCGCACTTTCTGGTCCATGGCCAGGCGCACGGTTTCGTACAGGTCGCGCTGCGCGCCGCTGAGCTCCACCTTGCGCACCATCTCGGTTTTCGGCGGCAGTTCTTTCGCCACGCTGTCCTTGGTACGGCGCACCAGGAATGGCTTGATGCGGCGGTTCAGCAACTGGCGGCGCTGCGGGTCGTCCTGGCGCTCGATCGGGTGGCGGAAGTTGCTGTTGAAAGTCTTCTCGTCACCGAGCAAGCCAGGCAGCAGGAAGTGGAACTGCGACCAGAGCTCGCCCAGGTGGTTTTCCAACGGCGTGCCGGACAGGCACAGGCGATGGCGTGCACGCAGCAGGCCCGCACTCTGGGCCGCCTTGGAACGGGTGTTCTTGATGTAGTGCGACTCGTCCAGGATTACCAGGTGGAAGTCATGTTCGCGCAGTTTTTCCTCGTCGCGCGGCAACAGGGCGTAGGTGGTCAGCACCAGGTCCGCTTTCGGGATCTCGTCGAACAGCTCGGCGCGGTCCTTGCCCTGCAACAGCAGCACTTTCAGGCCGGGCGCGAAGCGGGCAGCTTCATCCTGCCAGTTGTTCATCAGGCTGGTTGGCGCAATGACCAGGGCTGGGTGATCCAGGCGGCCGGCTTCCTTCTCCACCAGGATGTGGGCGATGGTCTGAACCGTCTTGCCGAGGCCCATATCGTCGGCCAGGATGCCGCCGAAGTTGTACTCGCGCAGGAATTGCATCCAGCTCAAGCCATCGGTCTGGTAATCGCGCAGGGTGGCTTGCAGGCCGGCCGGGGTCGGCACGCGCTTGACCGAGGAAAACTGGTTGAGCTTGCGGCCCATTTCGCGCAGCTCTTCGCCGCCGGTCCACTGGAAGTCGACATTGCGCGCCAGCTCATCCAGGCGCGCCGCGTCCAGCGAGGACATGCGCACCGAGTGGCGGATCTTCTCGCTGAAGTACAGCTCGCCAATCGTGGCCAGGATAGGGCGCAGGCGGTTCCATGGCAGGGCCACGCGTGTGCCATCCGGCAGGGCGGCCAGCATCTGGTCCGAATCGCCGTGCACGGCCAGCGCTTTCGGGCTGAAGTCGTTCGGGAAATTGCGGATCATCTGCACCAGCACCGGCAGCAGCGGCACGCGCTCGCCGTTGACGGTGATGCCCAGTTCCAAGTCGAACCAGGCGTTGCCGTTCTCGGTGGTTTCTTCCTCCACCTCGGCGTACCAATCGTCGACCGCCACCATATCGTAGCGGTACTTCGGCGATTTTTCGACGCGCCAGCCGGCAGCCAGCAACTCATCGATGCCAGACTCGGCAAAGCGGATCCAGTCGGCCTGGTTGGCCAGCAGCAGGCCGCCGCGTACACTCGACAGCGGCAGCGCGGTCGGCTTGCGGAAGCCAAGCTGGGTCAGGGTTTCCAGCGCAGCCGCCTCGGCGGCCTCGTCACGCTGGATGATTTCGGTGACCTCGCCGCGCTGGCGCACCACGCGCTGCGAAGGGTCGAAGGAAACGCGCTCGCCATCGTAGTCATACGACAGCACGGCATAGTCGTTCCAGCGCTGCAGCGTGCCATCAGCCAGTTGGGCCGAATCGAGCACCAGGATAGGACGCGGCGTGACGTCGGTACGTACGCGCTGCGGCAGCGGCTGTGGCAGCGGCATCAGCTGTTGCAGGCCGTGCGCCAGCAGCAACTGGGACACACGCATCTTATCGTTCGGCATCAACAACGGCGCCTGCGCCACCAAGGCTTGCAGGTCAGCCAATGGAATGGTGGTGCCGCCCTGGTTCAGCTGCAGCACGCCGGTCGACAGGTTGTCGATATACCACGGCGGTTCGGTCGGCAGCATGTAGTCGATCTGGTCGGCGCCGTGGTGCTTGGCGCCTTCCGGTACGTCGACTTGCCAGCCGAGGCGCAGGCCCTTGCCTTCTTCGCGCCAGGCCAGGCTGGCGTTGCGCTTGTCGCCTGCCTTCATCGGATACACCAGGCCGTTGCCGACATCGGACCAGGAATTGGCCCACAGCAGCTTGTCCTGCTCGGACAGCATCTGCAGCAGGGCCGCGCCAATCTTGCCGCGCGGTTCGGTCGCGCTGCCGGTCTGGGAATTCGGGCCGCTGCGCATGGCCACGAAGAAGCGCACCAGGTCCTCATCGCCCGGCGCCAGGAAGGCCGGCGGCGCGGACAGCAGGGAGAATACTTCGCTGACCGGTGTGGCCGCAGCGACGTCGCCGTTCGGCTTCAGCCGCGCCTTGTAGAGGCAGAGCGCAACATGGCGCCCGCCGCTGGTCGGCGCCAGCACGTAAATCAGTTTGTAGTTGGTCTGTTTCGGGTCGATCTCGACCGGGGCCAGTTTTGGCTTGGGATGCGCGGCTGCATCCACCCTCTGCAACCACGTCGCCACAGCATAGGGAAGCTGGTTGGGCGGAGCGGCTGGGGCAGGGGCCGGTGCGACTGGAGTTTCGCGGGCTTCGTCGCGGGTAATATCCATTGGGCGCATTCTTTTAAATCAGCGGTTCAAAAACAGCAACATGCAATATTATCCGCCTTCCACGTTTTCGTGTTTGTGAAAATCCTAACTTAGTGCAACTAGAAGTTAGACGGACAACATTAACTAATTAATAATAATCTATTCCGACGCCCGTTGGCCATGCGGGCGTTGTATGATTTCGGCCTTCTACGTTTGG
>DASWTB010000451.1:0-13013 GCA_036402315.1 Pseudoduganella sp.
ATGAGGAAATCCGCCGCCTCGGCCTGCCGCCCGTCAATTACATCGCCAGCCTGAACGAGAGCGAACACCACTTCGCCGCGCTCGCGGAACTGGTGGCGCCGCAAGGCAAGCTGGCCCTGATCGACGATCCGGCCCATATCGACGTGCGCCTGTTGAAGCGCAAGAGCGTGTCGCTGCACTGGGAATTCATGTTCACCCGTTCCATGTTCGAGACCGACGACATGGCGCAACAGCATGCGCTGCTGAACGACGTGTCGCGCCTGGTGGATAGCGGCGTGCTGAAAACCACGCTGGGTGAACGCTTCGGCGCCATCAACGCGGCCAACCTGAAACGCGCGCACGCCCTGCTGGAAAGCAATCGCGCGCGCGGCAAGATTGTGCTGGAAGGGTTCTAAACTTCGGCGGCGGCGCGTGCGGCATGTGCCGCCGCGCTTGCCTCGCCGGCCTGCTCGATCGCATGCTGCTGCTGGCGGATCGCCAGTGCGCGGCGATCATGCGCATCGACCAGGTCCACCAGTACTTGCGAAAGACGGCAAGCCTCTTTGACGGTCGCATCGAAGCGGTCGCAGCCGCGCTTCAGCATGGGCGACTCGTAGCCGACGGCGCTAAACAACTCGCAAATTTCCAGGCACAGGTCGCGCAGGTTGCGCATGGAATCGCTGGCGCCTTCGATATCGGCGCGCATCTTGCGGTCCAGGTCGATGAACTCGGTGCGGGCACAGTCGTGGGCCGACAGCTGCGACACTGTGCCTTGCCAGCGCAGGATTTTGCGGCTGATACGGCTGATGTTGGCATTCTTCTCGCGCAGGATCAACGCGTACTGACAGGCCAGCAGCGCCAGCGGCAAGCAAGCCAGGAAGGCCGGCATGCCCGCCCGCCGCAAAGTGGTTTCCATCTTTTTGCAGCGGCGCAGGATTGCACCGATAATTGCTGCCAAGGGATTGGTTGCGCATGGCCGTCCTCCCGACGATCCGCCATGCAAGGGCATGGCGCGACAAGCCAAGTATAGGCAGCGCACGGCCGGCGCGAGCATGCCCGGGATTGACGCAGATTAAAGGTGGGGCGATTAAGCGCCGTTGAGCCAGCTTTGCTCGTGAGCGCGTTCGCGGCGGCGGCGCTCGGCGGGAGAATCGAAGTCGCGCAGGAACTGGACGTGCTTGCGTTCCAGCGCCAGCATCTCGCGCTCGATCGCGTCGATTTCGGCACGGTCGGCCGAGTGGTTCATATAATTGGCGCGTTCGCGCTTGATCCGCTCTTGCTCGTCCTGGATGGTTTGCAGGCGCGCCTCGCAACGCTGCACGGTGCGGCGCAGCTTTTCCGGCGTCAGGCCCTGGTCGCGCAAGTCGGTTTGCACTGCCAGGTCGCCGCGTACGGCGTTGGTGCGCTTTTGCAGTTCGGCGATTTCCGCGTTGACCTCGTCGATGGCCTTGGTGTCCTTTGCCGCATAGGCGTTGCGGCGGCGCTCGCCCAGCAGGGCCATTTCCGCCTCCAGCTCTTCGTACTCGTCGCGGAAGGGGCGTTCGAAATTGTTCAGCTGGGCGAGGCAGGATTCGAGCTGCTTCTCCAGCGCCACCACTTCAAGCTGCAGCTTAGCGACCGGCATGTCGAAGCGGCGCTGGGCGCGCTCCTCCATCGCCTTGTTGGCCGCCAGCAGGCGTGCCTCATAGCGCACGGTCGAAAATTTCTTGCGCGCTTCTTCCTCATGGGCGGCACGCAGCTTGCGCTCGTAAGCGCGATAGGCTGCGGGCATGCGCAGCTTGCGATACCAGTTACGAATCCAATTCCACATAGGCAGGAATATAGCCTAGGCTGCGCCGCGTGTCATGTCTGCCAGGGCCGGGGCCAGCAAGGATGCGACCGGAATGGCGTTGCTGCTATGCGGTACGGTGTCGCAGCTCGCGGTACGAGCCACGCCAGAGGCTTGCAAGTCTTCGAAGGCCGTGCCGGCGAACAGGGGATGGACCGCGACGCATACGGGCGGCGGCAGGCCTGCCCGCCGCACGTGGCCGACGGCGGCGATCATGGTGCGGGCGGTGGATGCGATATCGTCAACGATGACCGGGGTGTGGTGCAGCCAGCGCTCAGTGTCGGGCACAGAGACTTCCACGTCATGGTCGCCGCGGCGCACTTTCTCCAGCACGATGCAGGGGGCGCTGGCGCCGCGCGCCACTTCGGAGGCCCATTGTTCGCTCTCGGCATCCGGCCCGATCACCAGCGGCTTCGGTACGTTGGCAGCAATCCATTGCGAGATGGCCGGCGCCGCGCGCAGCACGCGCGTCGGGATCGTGTAGATTTCGGCCAAGTCGTGGTGGCGGTGCAGATGGGGATCGATCGTCACCATCCAGTGGAATACCCCGGACAGCAACCGCGCAAAGTGGGCGGAAGTGATGCCTTCGCCTGGGTTGAAGATGGCGTCGTGCCGCATATAAGCCAGGTATGGCGCTGCCAGGCCTACCCTGGCCGCCCCAAGGTCGCGCGCGATGCTGGCGGCGAAGTACAGGGGCATGAAACGGTCGTCCGGCCGGTCCAGGGTGCAAACCAGGACCACATGGCGCCCTTTCACTTCCGAGTGGTAGCGCACGTAGGATTCGCCGTCAGGAAAGCGGCGCACCTGCAAACTGCCCTGCTCCCATCCTGTCAATGCCGCCAGTTGCGCTGTCATCGTTTCGTTGCCGGGCAGTGCGAACAGGATAGGCGTCATGGCGAGTCCCCTCAAAGTAGTGACTTTTATTCTAGCCCCCGGGCCGGGATTTATGCAATTCACGCATCATTTTTGACAACTCGTCGCAATCCCGGTGCTACCGGTGGCGGCAAGCACCAGAATCGCCCCCGTTATCATCTTTGGAGACATTCGTGCCTTTGATTCGTCACACCCTGCCCTTGCTGGCCCTGGCGCTGGCAAGCAGCCAGGCGCACAGCGAAACCGTGCTGCAAAATTTTTCCGGCCATAAGATTGAAGTCCTGAAGATCGCCAAGCCCGGCGCGCCGGCCACGGTAGTCTTCGAGAACGGCTCGCGCATCACCCTCGACAAGTGGGACAAGGTCATCCAGGAAGTGGGCAAGGAGGCTACGGTGTTCGCCTATAACCGCCCCGGCTATGGCAAGAGCGACAAGCCTTCCACCCCGCGCGACGGCAAGACCATAGTAGAAGAATTGCGCCAGCTGCTGCAGCAGCAAGGCTTGCAGCCTCCCTACACTTTGGTCGGGCACTCGCTTGGTGGTCTTTACATGCAAATGTATGCACGCGCCTACCCGCAGGAGGTGCAAGGCGTGGTGCTGGTCGATTCGGTCTATCCCGGCATCATCAAGAAGCCTGAAGAATTCCCCCTCCTGACGCGCATGGCCAAGTACGTATTCCTGAATTCGGCCATGGAGGCAGAAGTCGACCAGATCAACAGTACCGGGCAGGCCGTGCTCTCAATGCCCTGGAATGACGATATCCCTGTTGTGCGCCTGTTCAACGTACCCAAGTCGGCCGGCGCGGTGGCGGTCGACCTGGGCACCGTCAACTACGACGAGCAGACCCGCGATCTGGTCAAGAACATGTACCCGAAAGCCTGCAAGGTGATCGTTGACTCCGATCACCAGATGCAGCAGGCCAATCCCGAAGTGGTGGTCAACGCCATCCGCGACGTAATCGGTGCACGCAACGGCCAGCGTCAGCCAGCCTTGCGCTGCACCTGATCGGGTTCAGCGGCGGGACGCGCCTCTTCGTGATGGAAAGGCGCGTACCAGGTGACGATGAAGGATGGCACGGTCGCCGCCATCACCAGCCAGAAGTAGCTGACATAGCCCATGGCCTCCTGCAGGTGGCCGCTGACCATGCCGGTCAACATGCCGCACATCCCCATCAGGCCAGTGCCGAAGGCATAGTGGGTGGTGGTGTATTTGCCCGGCGCCAGTTGCTGCATCAGGTAGATCATGAAGCCCACCGAGCCGAAGCCGAAGGAGAACTTCTCGACCACCACGCCGGCGCCGATCAGCCACAAGCTGGACGGCTGGTAAATCGCCATCAGCAGGAAGGTCGCGATCGGGATATTCAGCACGCAGCACAGCGTGAACAGCACCGGCTTCAGGCCGCGTTTCGCCACATACCAGCCGCCGATCAGGGAGCCGGCAAGCACGGCCAGCAAGCCGTAGGTGCCATAGACGATGCCCAGCAACTCGTTGGACATGCCCAGGCCGCCCTTTTCGACCGGATCGACCATGAAGAAAGGCCCGATCTTTTCCAGCAGGCCGATCGACACGCGGTACAGCAGCGCGAAAGCCACCATGGTCCACACGCCACGCTTTTCAAAGAAGGTCTTGAAGGCGTCGCGCAGGATGAAGGCTGCCTGGCCCAGGCTCTCCGGGGTGTCGGCGGCGCGCGCGCCATCCGGCATCGCACGCCAATGCCAGGCCGTAATCGCCAGCAGCATGATCGCCACGGCGACAAAGACGATGCGCCAGGCGCCCAGCCAGTCCATGCCATAGTCGGTATGCAGGCGGCCGCTCAGGTAGACCAGCACGCCGGAAGCAACCACCGGGCCGATATTCCAGCTCAAGCTCTGTACGCCGCAGTACAGCGACTGGTTGCGCGAACTGAGGGAGGTGACGTACACGCCGTCGCTGGCAATGTCCATGGTGGCGCCGACAAACGACATGATCCAGAACAGCGCCATCATCAAGGCCATCGAACCCGGCATGCCCATGACCAGAGCCACTGCGCCAAAGCCCAGGCCCAGCAGCATCTGGGTGACCAGCACGAAGAACTTCTTGGTGCGGTACATTTCCACCACCGGTGCAAACAGCGGCTTGATGGTGTAGGCCAGGATCAGCATGCTCGAATACTGGGCGGCGCGGCCATTGTCCATGCCCAGATTCTTGAACATGATGGACGTGACGCTGGTCAGCATGATATAGCCCATCGCCATCGCGAAGTAGCCGGTGGGAACCCACTGCAGCGGCGAACGGTTCATGAGCGTTGAGCCTTGATGAAGTCGCGGTACCAATGCGCGCTGTCTTTCAGTGTGCGCTTTTGCGTGGCGTAATCGACGTGGACGATGCCGAAGCGCTTGGCGTAGCCGGAATCCCATTCGAAGTTATCGAGCAGGCTCCACATGAAATAGCCTTGCACGTCGACGCCCTGCTCCATCGCGCTGGCAATTGCATCGAAGTGGCGCGAAATGAAGGAAATGCGCTCTTCATCGTGTTGCGGCGTGCTGCTGGCCATGCCGTTTTCGGTGATGTAGATCGGCGGCAGTTCGTACTCGCTTTTCAGCTTGAGCAGCAACTCGGTCAGCCCTTGTGGATAGATTTCCCAGCCCATGTCGGTGCGGCCGTTTTCCAGCGGCGGCGTGCGCGGCGGATCTTCAGCGCTGCAGAAGGCGCGGAAGTAGTAGTTCACGCCGAGGAAGTCGATCGGCTGCTGGATGGCGGCCATGTCGCCTGCCTCGACTTGCGGGGCATTGGCGCCGTGATGGCGCAATGCGAGTTCCGGATAACGGCCTTTGAAAATTGGGTCCATGAACCATTGTACCGAACGCGCGTACTCCACTTCCGCCAGGGCGCGGTCAGCCTCGCTGTCGGTCGCCGGATCGGCGGTCCACTGGTTCAATACGATACCCAGCTTGGCCTTGGAGCCGACGGCGCGCATGGCGCTCATCGCCAGGCCGTGCGACAGCAGCAGATGGTGCGACACCTGGACGGCGGCCTTGGCGTCGCGCACGCCCGGCGCGAACTGGCCGTTGCCGTAGCCAAGGTTGGCCGTGCACCATGGCTCGTTATGGGTGGCGATGCTGGCCACCCGGTCGCCAAAGCGGCGTGCCACTTCGGCCGCGTATTCGGCGAAGTATTTGCAGGTGGCGCGATTGAGCCAGCCGCCCTCTTCCTGCAAGGCTTGCGGCAAGTCCCAGTGGTACAGCGTGACGTAGGCCTGTTTGCCTTTTTCGTGCAAGGCAGTGATCAGGCGGTCGTAGAAGGCAAAACCGGCCTCGTTCCAGGCGCCCTTGCCGTCCGGTTGCACGCGCGACCAGGCAATAGAAAAGCGGTATGCATCGACACCGAGGGAGTCGATGATGTCGACGTCCTCGCGGTAGCGATGGTAGTGATCGCAGGCGATGCTGCCGTCACTGCCATCCTTGATCTTGCCGGGCGTGTTGCAGAAAACGTCCCAGATAGAGAGGCCTTTGCCGTCCTCCTGGTTGGCGCCTTCGATCTGGAAGGCGCTGGTGGCTACGCCCCAGAGAAATTCGGGCGGCAGGCGTGTGTCTTTCATACTTTATTTCGCAGGTAAAAGCTGAGGGATGGCCTGCCCCGGGGGACGAGGCAGGCCGCGTTGCGGCAGGCTTAGAACTCGATGCCCGCGTTAACACCGATGGTGCGTGGAGGCAGGTACTGGGCCACCCACACATTAGCGCCGTTCATGGCGCTGGTCTTGATGCGTTTGTCGCCTACGTTACGCACGAATGCATCCACCCAGAACTGTTTCGGTCCCTGGTAGCGCAGGCCGATGTCGAACTTGGTGTAGGCAGCTTGCTGGTCTTCCGGGCCGAGGTTGAAGATCGACAGTTCGGACTTGGTTTCGTAGTGCGCCGAAACGCGCGGGATCAGCGTATCGCCGTTTGCCAGGCGGAAGGTGTGCTGGTAGTTCAACTGGGCCGAGAACTTGGGAGCGTGCGGCATGATGTTGCCGGTAACGTTCAGGCAGTTCGAGTTCAGGTCCGGGCAGAACGGCAACGCGTAGTCGTTGGAGCCGGCGATCAGGAAACCCAGCTTGGTATGGGTGTAGGCCAGGGCCAGCGCCAGCTTGTCGTCCGGCGACAGCTTGGCCTGGATCTCGGATTCCACGCCCCACACCTTGGCGCCATCCACATTGCTGGTGACGAAGGTGTGCGAACCGTCCGGGTTGGTGACCGGAGAGCTGAACTGGAAGTCCTTGAAGTCTTCGTAGTACAAGGCGTTGTTGATGCGCAGTGCACCGCCCAGGAAGGAACTCTTGCTGCCAATCTCGTAATTGGTCAGGGTCTCCGGATCGTAGGTACGACCGCCATCCTGCAGGCCGCCGGCCTTGTAGCCGGTAGCGACGCTGGCGTACAGCATGTGGTTCTTGTCGACGTCGTAGCTCAGGCGCAGCAAGCCGGTGGTCTTGCTGCCTTTGTAGCGGCCATCATTGGATGGAACGCTTGGGCTGTAGCCTTGGCCAGGCTTGGTCGGGTCAATGCTCGGGCTTAGTGGAACTTGCGGCACATTCGGGTCATAGTTCCAGGTATAGCCATTGCCGCCTTGATTGGTGCGCTTGTCGGAGGTGTAGCGCAGGCCGCCGGTCAAGTGAAGCTTTCCGAGATTCCAGGTTGCCTGACCGAAGACTGCACGCGAATCCACCGTTTCTTTCGGCTGGATGAAGGACCCCTGCCAGTTCACGCTACCCTGCTGGGTGCCGTGCATGATCGGGATATCGAAGCGGATGCCGTTGTCTTCCGCCGCATAGTAGGCGCCCAGTTGCCAGTCCACTTCCTTCTGGCCTACCGACTGCAGTTGCAGTTCGTGGCTGTTGCTGCTGTACTTGGACCAGACAGTGTTGTTGGCCTGGTAGTCGCCGCCGGTGGTGAAGCTGGTTGGCAGCACGCGGCCGCCATCCTGGTCGTAGGTGGACGAACCGGAGAACTTGGAGTGGCCGGCGATGTAGGTCAGCGACATGTCCGGGCTTACCGCGTATTCCAGGCGGCTACGGAAGGTATTTACATTACGGTGCAGGAACGGCGCGGTGTCGATCAGGGCCGACCATTCATCCTGGCCGGCACGCGGCGTCTGCATCAGGTTCATGCTCGGGGTGCCGCGGTCCTGGAAGCGCTCGTAGGAGATATTCCACTTCAGGCGATCGGTCGGCTGGTACAGCCAGCTGACACGCACGCCGCTCTGGTTCTGCGCGTTGTAGCGTGGGCCGTTGACGACGTAGTTGTTCGGGTTAATCGGCTGGAACTTGGCCGGGTCGCCACCGCTTGCCAAGTAGGCTGCACGCTGGTCGGCCAGCGAAATGTTCGGGAAGGTCTGGTACTTCACATAGCCGTCGTGCTGCTCATGGATCAAAGCCACGCGCAGGGCCGAGTTGTCGCCGGTCGGCACGTTCAGGGCCGCACGGGCGCCAAGGCGCGCGTAATCGCCGATGCCGCCGGAAACGCTGCCCGAGAATTCCTTCAGCTTGGGCTTGACGGTCTGCATATTGACCGCGCCGACAGTGGAGTTGCGGCCCCACAGCGTACCTTGCGGACCGCGCAGGACTTCAATCGCTTCCACGTCGAACAGCAGCGCGGTGGCGCCTTCCGGACGCGGCGAGTAAATGCCGTCCACAAAGAAGGCGACTTCCGGGTCGGCATATTCGGTCTTGGCGGAGTCGTTACCGATACCGCGCATGGTCATGGTGATGACGCCGTGGTCGCCCTGGCCTGTGGCCTGGAAGCTGGGCACCAGGTTGGTCACGTCCTGGATGGTTTGCACGTGCGCATCTTCCAGCGCTGCTGCATCCAGCGCGGTAACTGCCACAGGGGTCTTTTGCAGCGAGGTGGTGCGCTTGGTCGCCGTGATCAGCACTTCTGGCACGACGGTGGATTCGGTGTTGGCGGCCGGCGCGGCAGGGGCCTGCTGCGCGGTTGCACTGTTGGCGGACGCGACCAGGGCCAGCACCCCGATCTGGATTGCTGAAAACTTCATGTTGTCTCCGGTAGTTGTTGTGAAAACGATTTCTTATTTCTTGAAAACGTTTTCATGGTACATTTTCAAAAAATAAAAAGTCAACAGAATTTTTCAGGAGACGACAAAAATGGTACCGATTCCAACGCGGCGGATACTCATCGTTGGCGGCGGCAGCGCGGGCTGGCTGTGCGCCGCTTACCTGGCCAGGATGTTCGGCGACAGCAAGGAAATCACGCTGGTGGAAGCGCCCGAAATCGGCGCCATCGGCGTAGGCGAAGGCAGCTTCCCTTCCCTGCGCGCGACGCTCGCGGCGCTCGGCATTCCGGAAGCGGAATTCGTACGCGAATCCAGCGCCACCTTCAAGCAGGGCATCACCTTCCGCAACTGGCTGCACGGCGACGATCATTACTTCCATCCGTTCTCGATGCCGAGCCAGCGCCCAGGCGCACCGGAGCTGCTGCCCTACTGGCTGCAAGGCCTGGCGGGCGATACGCCGTTCGCCGAAGCGGTCACCATGCAAAAGCGCGTGGTAGATGCGCAACGCGCGCCGAAACGCGCCGGCGACAGCGACTACAACGGCCCGATGAATTACGCCTACCACTTCGACGCCGCGCGCTTTGCCGGGCTGCTGGCCAAACACGCACGCAAGCTCGGCGTGCGCCATGTGCAGGACCACGTCGATGGCGTACAGCTCGACGCCGACGGCGCTATCGCCAGCGTGCAGACGCGTGAGCACGGCGCACTCACGGCCGACCTGTACATCGACTGCTCCGGCTTCCGCGCCCTGCTGATCGGCGGCGCGCTTGGCTCACTGTTCCACAGTGTCAGCGATGTCCTGCTTTGCGATACCGCGCTGGCCGTGCAAGTGCCCCACCCTGCACCGGACACGCCCATCGCATCCGCCACCATCTCCACCGCGCACGAGGCCGGATGGACGTGGGACATTGGCCTGCAGGAAAGGCGCGGCATCGGCTACGTGTATTCGAGCCACCACACCAGCGACGAACGCGCCGAACAAGTGCTGCGCGCCTACGCCGGCCCGGCCGCAGATGGCCTGAACGTGCGCAAGATACCCATGCGAGTCGGCTACCGCGAACAGCACTGGATCAGGAACTGCGTGGCGATCGGCCTGTCCGGCGGCTTCCTCGAACCACTCGAAGCATCCGGCATCGGCCTGGTCGAAACCGCGGTACACATGCTGGGCGCACTATTTCCGCACAACGGCGACATGGCGCCACTGGCACGGCACTTCAACCGGTTCATGAGCGAGCGCTATGCCCGCATCGTCGACTTCATCAAGCTGCACTACTGCCTGAGCCAGCGCCGCGAGCAGTTCTGGATCGACAACTGCGACCCTGCCACCTGGACCGGCAGCCTGCGCGACAAGCTTGCGATGTGGCGCTGCCGTCCGCCGCAACGCATGGACTTCATGACCGACTTCGAGATGTACCCACCCTCCAGTTGGCAATACGTCCTGTACGGCATGGGCTTCCCGAAAGCGATGCCGCCCATGTCCGGCCTGGAGGCGATGGCCGATGCGGCACGACAGGAATTTGCCAATATCGCCGCCGTTTCAGCGCGGGCGGTGGCAGACTTGCCCGACCATCGCGCCTTCTTAGCCCAGTTAAGTCAGCATGAAAACGCTTTCAGAAACGATTTTCATACCATTCATGCAACAGTGAACCGCTGAGCGTTCGGTGCCGCCGGGTTGTATGGTAATCTCCACCTGAAAAGCTTTTCAGAATGAGAAAACCCTTGAACGACCACTTCACTGTCCCCTCGCCAGCCACGCTGACCGACGTCGCCCGCCGCGCGGGCGTCTCCCCCAGCACCGTATCGCGCATTTTGAACGGCACCGCCAAAGTGGCCGACGAGAAGCGCCAAGCCGTGCAGGCCGCGATCACCGAGCTGAATTTCGCCCCCAACCAGATGGCGCAAAGCCTGAAGCATGGGCGCACGATGACGATCGGGATCGTGGTGCAGGATATCGCCTCCCCCTTCTTCGACGAGATCCTGCACGGCGTGGACGATGGGCTGAAAGGCACCGGCTACGCATCGGTGATCGTCAGCGGCCACTGGAATGCGGATGAAGAATCGGAACGCATCCGGCTGCTGCTGGCACGCAAAGTGGACGGCATCATCCTGCTGACCGGCCGCATGACGGATGCAGCGGTATTGGGTTTCGCGGCGCAGCGCCCCATCGTCTCGCTGGGTCGCGTCCTGCGCACCAGCCGCGCCATCGGCTTCGCGCTCGATAATGAACATGGCGCCTGGCTGGCCGTGCGCCACCTGATCGAAATGGGCCACCGCCGCATTGCCCACCTGGCGGGTCCATCCGACAACCGCGACTCGGTGGAACGCCTGGCCGGCTACAAGCGCGCGCTTAAAGAGGCCGACATTCCTTTCGACCCAGCCCTGGTGGTGGAAGGCGACCTGCAAGAAGCCGGCGGCCTGATGGCGATGAACCGCCTGTTCGAAAGCAACCACCCTTTCACTGCGGTGTTCGCTGTCAACGACCAGACGGCATATGGCGCGCGGCTTTACCTGTACCGCAAAGGCATTCGCGTGCCAGACGACGTATCGCTGGTCGGCTTCGACGACCTGCCCGGCTCCTCCTACACCACCCCACCGCTGACCACCATCCGGCAGCCGCTGTATGTCATCGGCCAGACGGCCGTGCAATCGGTACTTGGCCTGATCAACGGCGAAGAAGTGGTTGGCACGATACCGCCTGTGGAGCTGGTAATCCGTGAGACCACCCGACGCATCCGCTGAGGCCCGCCCCCCTCCCGGCCCGTATTCGAGTAATGCTTGGCCGGGGTGCAATGAATTCTGTATAATGCTGCACTCCGGAAGCGTGGCCGAGTGGTTGAAGGCAGCAGTCTTGAAAACTGCCGACGGTTAATCCCGTTCGTGAGTTCGAATCTCACCGCTTCCGCCAAATCACGCTATAAGCCATTGATACAAAAGGCAAACCGCGTCTCCCGCGCAAACTGCAATTTATGCGTAATTCGCCGCAATCGTCCTTTGCTTAGCAGTTGCGAAAACGGTTTCCGCAACTCGTAGCCGCAAACGGTGCTTGGCAACAATTTCATTTGACGAGAGTCAATCCCAAACTGCTTATGTTTAACAATGTTCGGTGAGACTTGTTCAGCATGCCCTATGCAAGTTAAGTGACTATTGGTGACATTTCAGTAAAGCCCCGACGCTATAATTTGCTATCGACAGGACACAGGGACTCACGGCATGTATGTATTAAATTCAGTAGCTGACGCCTTTAACTTCTTGGCAAAGCCGGAGTATGCTGAAGTTGAAGCATCGCAAATCAAAATTGGCGGTGAGTTGGCGCAGTTTGAAGCTTGGTTCGAAGGCAAGAACTACCACGCGACCATTCCGACTAGCCTAGCTCGCGGACTTTGGGAATTCCAGGAAGAGATGTATCGCGCGGCGGCCTTTGCCCTGTACGGCGAGGACGATATCCGCAAGCTAACCGATGAACAAAAAGCCGCCTTTGAACTCATCTTCGAAGTAAAAGAAGGCAGTTCAGATCTTCTAGCGTCACTCGAAGAATTTTTTTCCAAGCTCGGTGAAGGATTTACCACGATGGAGAGCAAACATAAGGGACCGACGTTGGTCGCAATCGTCTTAATTGTTGCGTTGGCGTGGGGCGCTACTCATATTGTGGACTCGCAGGAAGATACCAAGCAGAAGGAGATCGCTGCCAGGACCACGGTAAAAGAAAAGGAAGTCGATGCCTCGGCAGCTGCGGCCTTGGAAACTGCACGAACTGCGCAGTTCCAGTTGATAAGCGATATCACCAAACAAAGCCAGGCGGCAAAACGTTTCGAGAAGGCGACGGAAGAAGGCTCGCGTTCAATTATTAAGAGTGCGTCGGATGCGGACCGAATTCGTATCGGCAAGATTAGCTTCGACAAGTCCGAAATTCAAGAGGTTACGCAGCGAGCTGTACGCGAACGTTCGGAGGCGAAGATTCTTGTGGACGATTTTTATATTGTCCGCATTGAGTTTCGCGACGCGACTTCAACGAAAATCTGGGTGGCCAGCAAGATGTTTGACGAGTTCCCACTGACTATTGTTCGCGGCGATGTGACCGAGGATGAAATCGAAAAGGTGATCGCTGCCGGGAAAGCCCGCGAACCGCTTAAGATGGAAATTAATGCCACAATGATCCGAAGTCAGATCCGAGGTGCACAGATTGTTCGGCTGCTATAGAAGCTTCGATTGCGCCGCCTGTTGATACGAGATCAAGCCTCTTACATTAAATTCTGAACGTAATCGACGGGTTGCTGATATGCAATAAGAGAGCTGGCATTTGCCGGCTT
>DASWTB010000452.1:0-18170 GCA_036402315.1 Pseudoduganella sp.
ATTTATTTTCCTGCGAATGGCGCGATCGGTGCGCGCCGCTGGATGGCTTAGGCTTCTTTCTTGGCCGAGTCGCTGACGATCAGGGTGACGAGGCCGCCGATCGCCATCGCTGCGCCGCCAAGCACCAGCACATTGACCGAGTGGCCGTTGAACAGGTGCTTGATGACCGGGCCAAGCACCAGGTTGGCTACGATCTGCGGCAGTACCACGAAGTAGTTGAACACGCCCATGAAGTAACCCATGCGCTTGGCCGGCAGCGCGCCCGCCAGGATCGCGTATGGCATGGTCAGGATGCTGGCCCATGCGATGCCGACGCCGATCATCGGCAGCATCAGCATGTATTTGTCATGGATGAAGGCAATGCTGATCAGGCTCAGGCCACCGATCACCAGGCAAAGCATGTGCACCATTTTGCGGCTGGTGACGTGCGCCAGTTTTGGCAAGACGAAGGCGACCAGCGCGGATACGCCGCCGTAGATCGCGAACAGGTTGCCGACCCAATTGCCTGCCTCCTGGAAGATGGCCGACTTGCCGTCGGTGGTGCCGAACACATTTTCAGCGACGGCAGGCGTGGTGAAGACCCACATGCCCATCAGCGCGAACCAGGTGAAGAACTGCACCAGCGCCAGTTGCACCATGGTCTTTGGCATGTGCACGAAGCCGCCGAATACTTCTTTCAGCGAGAACAGGAAGCCGCGGCGCTGAGCTTTCTCCATGCGGAATTTTTCCACATCTTCCGGCGGCAGTTCGTCGGCGGTCAGCACGGTCCACAGTACGGACAAGAAGTATGCGGTGCCGCCAGCATAGAACGAGTAGCGCACGGAGTCGGGGATCGCGCCGTTGACCACTTCATTGCTGACGTGAAGGAAATTGGTGAAGATCATCGGCAGCAGCGAGGCGATCACACCGCCCAGGCCAATGAAGAAGGTCTGCATCGCGAAGCCGGCGGTCTGCTGCGATTCATCCAGCTTGTCGCCGACGAAGGCGCGGAACGGCTCCATCGAAATATTGATCGATGCGTCCATCAGCCACAGGACGAGGATAGCCATCCACAGCGCGCTCGAATTCGGCATCAGGAACAGTGCAATGCTCGCCAGCAGCGCGCCGATGAAGAAGAATGGACGGCGACGGCCCCACTTAGCGTGCCAGGTGTTGTCGCTCAGGTAGCCGATGATCGGTTGCACCAGCAGGCCGGTCACCGGCGCGGCAAGCCAGAACAGCGGCAGTTCATCCGGGGTGGCGCCCAGCGTCGAGAAGATGCGGCTGGTATTGGTGTTCTGCAGGGCGAAACCAAACTGGATGCCGAAGAAGCCGAAGCTCATGTTCCACAACTGCCAGAAGGTCAGCCGCGGCTTGCTGATGATGGATTGCATTTGCATCACTGTCCCCGAATAATTTTGTAGCAAAATAACATGGCGAATACGGGCTGTCAATGCGTGAGCAGCCCGTAAACGCTGAGTTTTACATCATTTTTGTAGTCAGGCTACAGAATTACTGCCAAGTTTGCCTTCATGGCACTACGTGTAGGCAACATCACCTGCAACGTGCGGCTGCGGGCATCCCAGCGGGCGGCGGCGGCTTTGCCATCCAGCTTCACGCTGCGTGGGCGGCTTGACACATTGTGCACCTTGAGCGTGTAGGCGCGGCTGACTGGCTGCCAAGCCTTGCCAACTTCGGTCGTGATGCCAATTTCGAAGCCGGTTGCCGACGCAGCGCCAGCGAAATGGGCGATTTCGTACTTGCCCTGCTCGTAGGCGTTGGCGGTGGCGCCGTCGTCGTCATACAGCTTGCCGCTGGTCGCGCCCGCGCTGGAATCGTAGTAGTAATGCAGTTCGACCTGTTTGGTGTTGTAGTCGCGCGTAGTCTGCACCACCTTTGCCAGCGGCACGAAAGCACCAGCCCGCACGAAGACCGGAATATGGTCGGCGACCACCGGCACTACTTCGTTGATGCCGCCTGCGTGCGCGGCGCCGCTGTAGAAGTCGAACCAGACCTTGGCCGATTTCGGGAAGTTAACCTCCTTGCGCTGCGCGCCCGGTTCGGTGACCGGCGCCACCAGGAAGTCTCGGCCCCACAGGTAGGTCGAGGCCACGCCGTCATCACCGCCTTCAAACATGATCGGGCGCATCAGCGGCAAGCCGGTCTGGCTATTGTCGAAGGCTGCGCTGTAGTTATAAGGCAGCATGGCGTAGCGCAGGCGGATCGCGTCGCGTGCCAGCGACTTGGTACGCTCGGTGCGAAACACCGGTTCGGCCGGCACTTCTTCCTGTGCGTGCGGGCGGAACACCGGCTGGAACACGCCATATTGCAGCCAGCGCACGTACAGTTCGTCGTCCAACATCGGCGACGCGAAGCCACCCAGGTCAGAGTGCATATAGGCTAAGCCTTGCATGCCCATCTGCAGCGCGATCTCCATCTGCGACTGCAGGCCGCCCCAGCTGCGCTGAACGTCGCCGGACCATGGGATCATGCCGAAGCGCTGCGAACCTGAGTAACCAGCGCGCATCAGGATGAAGGGGCGCTCGTTCGGGAAGTCCTTCTTGTAGCCATCCGCGATCAGGCGTGCCCAATCGTGGCCGTAGATATTGTGGACCTGGTCGGCACCAAGCTGGCCATTGCTGCCATGGCGCAGCGCTGATGGGTGCACCTCCGGCTCACCAAGGTCGCCCCACCAGCCGGCTACGCCGCCCTCTTTCAACTCCTTGTAGATATTCCAGAACCAGTCACGCCCCTCCGGGCGGTACAGGTCGACCAGACCGGTGTTGCCGAAGTAGAAGTCATACTTGAACGGCGCGCCGGCGCTGTCGGTGGCCAGCACTTTTTTTTCTACCGCCTCCTGCCAGCGGCTGGAGCTGGTCAGCACGAAAGGCTCGGTGATGACGACGGTTTTCACGCCTTTCGCCGCCAGGTCGGCCATCATGCCTTTCGGGTTGGGGAAGTTGTCCTTGTCCCAGGCCAGGTTGCCCATGGTGCCTTTGACGGTCTTGCCGAACCAGTACAGGTCCAGCACTACGGCGTCGACCGGAATCTTGTCGGCGATGAACTTGTCGATCACGGTGCGAGTTTCCGCTTCCGTGTGATAGCCGAAGCGGCTGGCGAAGTTGCCGAAGGCCCAGCGCGGAGGTAGCGGCTGGCGTCCGGTCAGGCTGGTGTAATTCGCCACCACATCTTCCCACTGCTCGCCCGCGATCACCTGGTAAGTCTTGCGGCCGCCAATGGTTTCATAAGACAACGTGCCATCCTTCTTGCTGTCGAAATCCAGGTAACCGATCTGTGGATTATCGAAGTGGATGGCGTACTTCTTCGAAGACAGCGCCATCGGGATGGTGAAGTTCAGGAGCTGCGAACGCGCTTCGTAGCCGTAATGGGCGCGGTTGTACAACTGGAAGCGGTTGCCACGGCGGTTCATGCCGGTCGCCCGCGCACCGGCGCCATACAGCGCCTCATCTCCGTCCAGTGCGAACTCGATCGCCTCCGTGCTGCCGTCGCGACGATAGCCGCGCTTCTCGGCCACCAGTGGCTGGCCCTTATACAAATAGCTGATGCGGAACGGTTGCTTTTCGACGCGTACGGTAATGCCCGACGTCGCAAATTCCAGCACCCCACCCTCCTCGCGCAGCGTGCTGGCCACGACTGCAGGCGGCAATACCACCGCGTGCGACACCGCATCAGCCACTTCACCTTTCGGAACAAAGGTGGTTTCCACTACCGCCGCGGAGTACGGCTTGATGATGTATGTGCCGTCGTTTGTGCCAATTTCCAGCGCATTGCCGTTTTTCGCGGCAGATAAGAAATGGCGATCCGCATTTTGCGCCATGGCGGCTTGGCTGATAAGGGCCAATATTGCAAATTTAATTAGTTTCATACGGTGATATATTAGCGGGCAGTTTTATCTGAGAGGAGAATGAATTGAATAAAACGATGATGAAAAAACCGATGGTCCTGGCCCTGGGCCTGGCCCTGGCAGCGGGCTTCGCCCATGCCGCGCCAGCCGCGAAAAAAGGCAAAGGCACCCCGGCCGAAGCGAAGAAATTCATCGCGCAGACCGAAGAGAAATTCGACAAGCTGGGCAACGACGCCAACAAGGCTGCCTGGGTTGCGCAGAACTTCATTACCGACGACACCGAAGCGCTGACCGCCTACTTCGGCGAGCAGCAGCTGGACGCAGCCGGCCAGGCCGCGCTCGAAGCGCGCCGCTTCAACGGCGTGAAGCTGCCTGAGGACGAAGCGCGCAAGATCAAGCTGCTGCAACTGACGCTGATGCTGCCGGATCCGAAGGAGCGCCAGGCTTACGCCGACGCCAACGCCAAGCTGAACGGCGCCTACGGCAAGGCCAAGTACTGCCCGACCGACGGCCGCCCATGCATGCCACTGGGCGAGCTGGAAAAGACGCTGGCCAACAGCCGCGACCCTAAAGTCCTGCTGGACGCCTGGAACGGCTGGCACATGCAATCGCCTTCCTACAAAAAGCTGTACACCGAATACGTCGAGCTGTCCAACAAGGGCGCGCGCGAAATGGGCTACGCCGATACCGGCGCCCTGTGGCGCTCGGGCTACGACATGAAGCCGGAAGAATTCTCGGCCGAGATGGAACGCATCTGGCAGCAGGTGAAGCCGCTGTACGATTCGCTGCACACCTACACCCGCTACAAGCTGCGCGAAACTTACGGCCCTGACCAGGTGCCGCTGACCGGCCCGATCCCGGCCCACCTGTTCGGCAATATGTGGAGCCAGAGCTGGGAGAACATCTACCCGCTGCTGATGCCTGCCACCGGCGCCTCCAAGTTCGACCTGACCAAGGTGCTGGAAGAGCGCAAGACCAGCGCCAAGGAAATGGTGCAATACGGCGAGCGTTTCTACACCTCGCTGGGCATGCCTAAGCTGCCGGAAACCTTCTACCAGCGCTCGCTGCTGGAAAAACCGCGCGACCGCGACGTGGTCTGCCACGCTTCCGCATGGCAGCTGGACGGCAAGGACGACGTGCGCATCAAGATGTGCATCCGCCCGACCGAAGAAGAATTCGCCGTCATCCACCATGAGCTGGGACATATCTATTACGACCTGGCTTACAAGAACCAGTCCAATCTGTTCCGCACCGGCGCCAACGACGGCTTCCACGAAGCGATCGGCGACACCATTGCGCTGTCCATCACCCCAAGCTACCTGAAGAAGGTCGGCCTGATGAACGAGAACCCGGACCCGAACGCCGACATCGGCGTGCTGCTGAAGCGCGCGCTGGCCAAGGTTGCCTTCCTGCCGTTCGGCTACTCGGTCGACAAATGGCGCTGGGACGTCTACAGCGGCAAGACCAAGCCTGCCGACTACGACAAGAGCTGGTGGCAGCTGCGCGAGCAGTACATGGGCGTGAAGCGCCCGCTGCCGATGCTGGCTGACGGCTTCGACGCCGGCGCCAAGTACCACGTTGCCGCCGACGTGCCTTACGCCCGCTACTTCCTGGCCCACCTGCTGCAGTTCCAGTTCCATCGCGCCCTGTGCAAGGAAGCCGGCTACACCGGCCCGCTGCACCAGTGCTCGATCTACGGCAGCGAAAAAGCCGGCAAGAAGCTGTGGTCCATGCTGGAGATGGGTACCTCCAAGCCATGGCCTGAAGCGCTCAAAGCCGCTACCGGCGAGGAGCGCATCGACGGCCAGGCCCTGCTCGACTACTTCGCCCCGCTGAAAGTCTGGCTGGACGAACAAAACAAGCAACTGGCCGCGAAGGCTAAGTAAATACAAAAATCGGGGGCCGCGGCCCCCGATTTTTTTTTGCACCTGTCAGCTTAGAACTTGTAGTTCGCGCCCAGCAGGAAGGTGCGGCCATACTTCTGGTATTCCAGTTGCTGGTTGCGGTTGCCGTTGTAGGTCTCGTAAGCCGCGTCGCGCAGGTTGTTCACCTGCAGCACCAGGCCTACGCCCTTGAACATGCCTTCGTTGAAGGTGTAGCCAACCTGGAAGTCCAGGATGTTCTCGCCAACCACGTAGCGCAGCGAACGCTCGCCGGCGAAGTTGCCGATCTCACCCACGAAGTCCGAACGCTTGCGCTGGCTCAGGCGGGTTTCGAAGCCGGCCTTCTCGTAGTACACGGTCAGGTTGCTGGTGTGCTTCGACAGGCCTGGCAGCATGATGGTCTGGCCCAGGTTGGCGCTAGGCTCCTTGATGGTGATGGCGCTGTCGTTGTACGAGTAGCTGCCGCTCACGCCGAAGCCGTCCAGTACCGGGGTCACCATGTTCAGCGGCAGGGAGGCGGTCAGCTCCAGGCCTTTCATGTTGCCGCCCTTGCCGTTGTAAGGCGCGGTGTAGTTACCGAACGGGGTGATCGCCTTGGTGCCAGGGATCTGCGCCGAGAAGTCGCGGGTACGGGTTTCGGTGAAGATGTAGGTATCCAGCTTCTTGTAGTAGAAGGCCAGTGCTGCGTAGGCTTTCTTGCCGAAGTACTTTTCGTACGACAGGTCGAATGCCTTGGCGCGCCATGGGTCCAGCTGCGCATTGCCGCCGCTGCCGCCTGGCTTGAAGTCGTTGGTGCCGACGTTGAAGTCCAGTGCGGAACGCAGCTGGTCAACACGTGGGCGAGCGATCTGCTTGGCCAGGGCCATGCGCACGGTGTGGTCGTTCGGCAGCTGGAACGCCAGGTTCATGCTTGGCAGTACGTCGGTGTAGGTCTTGCCGTCGTGGACAGGCTTCACTTCCTGGCCTGCCGGGGCGGTGCCGTCCCAGTACTTGGCATCCGAAGACTGGTCGGTGCGCTGCACTTGCACGCCGAAGTTGCCGCGCAGGCTGACGTCGCCCAGTTCGTGCTCGATGTTGGCCTTGGCGAAGGTCGTGGTGATCTTCTCATTCACGGTCCAGGCCTTGGCGATCAGGTAGCTCTTGTCTTCGGTCGGAGCAAAGGTCATGTACTTGGCCACGACGCCTGGCACGTTCCACGCAGGGATGGTGCCCACGCCGGCGAAGCCCAGATCAACCGGTGCGTACAGCAGGTCCGACGAAATGGTCGAAGCAGCGCCTGCCAGCTTGATGTCGCCTTCCGGCTGGTGCTTTTCCTTGCTGCGGTCGGAGTAGTGAACGCCGACGTCGAAGCTCGAGAACCACTTCTCCAGGGCGCCGGAGGACTGGATGTTGGCGGCCAGCTTGAAGCCGTTCAGCTCATCTTCCACGTGCGGGGTCTTGCCGTAGCCGGAACCGTAGATGGTGTTACGCACGTACAGGTTGGCAGGGCTGCTGTAATCGCGGCCCGGGTTCATGGTCGGGAAACCGCCCGTGCCGATTGCCAGGGCAACGGAATCCAGGTATGCATTACCGGCAGCGTCGCTGATCTGCAGGTTGTTTTCCAGGTTGACTTCGTCGCGCTTGGCGGTCGAGCGGCTCAGGTCAGCCACCAGCGACCAGCCATCCATCTTCCATTCGTTGTTCCAGCCGATGGCGCGGATATCATCCTTGCGCTTGTCGTACATGCCGCGTACCAGAGGGTACACGCCGGTGGCGGTACCGGTAGCGAACGAACCGTTGTTGGTGGTGACGTTCTCGAAGTTCAGGCCCGGGGTGTTGCCGCCGTTATAGCCGCCGATATGCACTTCGAACTGGTTCGCGGTATCTTCATGCTTGAAGCGCGAAGCATACACGTCGATCATCGAGGTGAAGTTCTTGTTTGGACGGTACTGCAGTACGCCCATCAGGCCGTCGCGCTTGTTGTAGCCGCTGCGTGCCAGGGACTTGATGCCGTCGGTGACCATGGTGCCAGCAGGCACGCCTGGACGGGACTCATTTTTCCATGGCTCATACAGGCCGGTTTCGCGCGCCAGCACCGGCGAATCCAGGTGGGCGAAGCCGACCGCTACACCGATGGTGCGGTTGGCAAACTGGTCGATGTAGGTGGCGCTGAAGCGGCCGCCGCGCGAATTGGTGTCGGCGATGCTGCCCAGCGAATTCTTTTCCATGCGGGCGTTCAGCGACACGGTACGGCCGCCGAAGGCCAGCGGACGCACGGTCTGCAGGTCCAGGGTGCCGGACAAGCCCTGGCCAATCATGCCGGCATCGGGAGTCTTGTAAATGGTGACGGCGCCGATCAGCTCGGACGGGTACTGGTCGAATTCCACGCTGCGGTTGTCGCCGGTGGAGACTTGCTCGCGGCCGTTCAGCAGGGTGGTGGCGAAGTCCGGCGACAGGCCGCGGACGGAAATGTTCTGCGCACGGCCGGCTACGCGTTGCGCGGCCAGGCCTGGCAGGCGGGCGATGGATTCCGCGATGGAGGTATCCGGCAGCTTGCCGATATCTTCCGCGGAAATGGCCTCGACGATGGAAGTCGCGTTTTTCTTGACGGAGATCGCGTCCTCAATACCGCGGCGGATGCCGGACACGGTCACAGTTTGCATCGGCGCCTCAGCCGCCTGGCCGGTGGTCGTAGTCTGCGCGTATGCAGAGCCCGCGAAGGCGGATACAAATACAGCACACCCAGCCGCAACCGGACTCAGCCGGAAAGCGGTATTGCCTCGCTTGTTGGCGAAGATAGTCATCAAAGTCCCCTCACTCATTAAACATTCTTTCCCGCAACCTACACAGACCGGTTTATTTCGACTACACGGGAATCCTTGGAAAGCGAACGCTCTTACGGACGCTCTGAGGCGGATTCTGTACTAAAACTAGATTTGGTGTCAATGAATGGCCGTCATCATTACTGTGTATTTCTGCCTTTCGTGGAAGCCTCCCTCTGGTATTTCGGGTACGCACGTTGTATTTCAGCTACAGAACTTGGCAAATAGACGTGTAGTAGAACTACACGTCATTTACGTGTATTGTCGGGGCCATAAGACCTTCCAACCGGAGATATGATGAAGAGAACCACTTTTGCCGCCCTGTTTGGCATCACCCTGCTGCAAGCTGCTAACGCCGCCCCGCCTGCCGTCCAGCATATGGAACCGCCATTCTGGTGGGCAGGCATGCAGAACCCCAAGCTGCAATTGATGGTGAATGCGCCGAAGGTGGCCGACCTGGAACCGTCCATCGACTATCCGGGCGTGCGGATCGCCAGCGTCAGCCGGGTAGCCAACCGCAATTACCTGTTCATCGACCTGGTGCTGGCGCCGGACGTTGCGCCAGGCCGCTTCGATATCCGCTTTACGGCGCCGGGCAAGCAAAGCCTTACTTATAGTTACCAGTTGCTGGCACGCGCGCCCGGCTCTGCTCAGCGCCAGGGTTTCAACAGCTCCGACGCGATTTACCAGGTCATGCCGGACCGCTTCGCCAACGGCAATCCGGCCAATGACAACATGCCAGGCATGCCGGACAAAGCCAACCGCGCCGAGGGCAGCGGGCGCCACGGCGGGGACCTGGCAGGCATGGCGGCGCACCTGGACTATGTGAAAGACATGGGTTTCACACAGATTTGGCCAACACCACTAGTGGAGAACAACCAGGACAACTACTCCTACCACGGGTACGCAGCAACCGACCATTACAAGATCGACGCACGCTATGGCAGTAACGAGGATTACCGCGCCTTCGTGGCGCAGGCGCGCTCGCGCGGCATCGGTGTGATCCAGGATGTGGTCCTAAGCCACATCGGCAGCCACCACTGGTGGATGAAGGACATGCCGATGCAGGACTGGCTTAGCTACGACGGCAAGTACACGCCGACCGCGCACCACCGCGTCGCCAACATCGACCCATACGGCAGCAAGGAAGACGCGCGCAACTTCACCCAGGGCTGGTTCGGGCCGCACATGCCGGACATGAATCAGACCAATCCCTACGTGGCAAATTACCTGATCCAGAACAATATCTGGTGGATCGAATATGCCGGCTTATCGGGCCTGCGCGTGGATACTTACGGCTATTCCGATACCGCTTTCCTCACCGAGTGGTCGAAGCGGGTGCTGGCGGAGTACCCGAACCTGAACATGGTGGGCGAGGAATGGAGCACCCGCATTCCGATCGTGGCGCGCTGGCAATCCCTGAACGCACCAAGCATGATGGACTTCCCCCTCAATGACGTACTGCGCAAGGCACTGGGCGATACCGACGGCACCTACCGCCTGTACGATATTTACGAGACGCTGGCGCAGGACTATCTCTACCCCAACCCATCGAACCTGGTGCTGTTCGAGGGCAATCATGACCTGGCGCGCAGCTTCAGCACGGTCAACGACGACCCTGCGATGCTGCGCATGGCGCTGGCCTTTACGCTGACCGTGCCGCGCATTCCGCAGTTCTATTACGGCACCGAGATCCTGATGCCGAGCACCGTCAAGGGGCGTGACGACCCATCCTACCGCCGCGATATGCCGGGCGGCTGGGCGGGCGACAAGGTGAACGCCTTCACCGGAGTGGGCCTGAGCAGCGAACAGCGCGAAATGCAGGCCTTCGTGAAGAAGCTGGCCAACTGGCGCAAGACTTCCAGTGCGGTCCAGCGCGGGAAGATGATGCAGTATGGGCCGGAGCAGGATACCTATGTGTACTTCCGTTATGACGGCAAGCAGAAGGTCATGGTGGCGCTGAACAAGAATGCCAAGGACGTCACGCTCGATGCGGACCGCTTCCGCGAAATGCTGGCCGGGGTTCGCAGCGGCACCGACGTGATCACGGGCCGCAGCATTCCCCTGGCCGGCAAGTTCACGCTCCCCGCCCGCTCGGTGCTGGTGATGGAGGTTCAGTAATGCCACGCCGCTCACCATTGGCGGCGGCGATTGCGGCGGGCTTCGCTGTCGCGGGCGCTCTGGTGGCCGGTCCGGCGCAGGCAAATACCAGCGTCGAACTGCCGTTCGGCGCCTACAAGGCAAGCTTTGCGACGCCGGACGCGCAAGCGACACTGCGCAGCTACCGCCAGTCCACCACGATGCCGCTGCGCGACAACTCAGCGCAGTCCATCCACTATACCGAGCAAGCCAACCTGCCCAAGGTCCGCAGCGGCAACCTAGCCTTCGACGCCCTGTTCGCGCTGGCGATAAAAGAAATGAAGCAGGATTCGGTGCAAGCGATTCGCGACGGCAGCTACAATGCCGGCCAGCCGATCACCTGCGAATGCTTCGAGACTGGCGAGAAGTGGCATTATGTGTGGACGCGCGATCTCTCTTATGCCGCCAACCTCGGGCTGGCCATGCTTGACCCGCAACGCACGCGCAATTCCCTGCTGTTCAAGCTCTCCGGCTACCGTGGAGGCAAGCCTTCTCTCGCGGCAGGCAGCGAAGACGGCCTGCAAATCGTACAGGACACCGGCAGCGGCGGCAGCTGGCCAGTCAGCACCGACCGTGTAAGCTGGGCCTTTGGCGCCGAGCAGGCCCTCAAGTCGCTATCGGCGGAAGAACGCGCGCAATTTGCAGCCACCGCCCTGCAAGCGCTGCGCAACACCATCGAGAACGACCGCATCGCGGCCTACGATGCCGCCAGCGGCCTGTATAACGGCGAGCAATCCTTCCTCGACTGGCGCGAGCAGTCGTATGCGGCGTGGACTCCCAGCGACCTGTCCAGCATGGCAACATCCAAATCGCTGTCCACCAACGTCGCCCATTACAAGGCGCTGACGCTGGCATCCGAACTGGCGCAGCAGGCTGGCGACAGCGATGGTGCGCAGCGTTATGCGCGCTGGGCGTCTGACCTGAAGATCGCGATCAATGACCGCCTGTGGCTCAAGGATACGGGCATGTACAGCAGCCTGACGGCCGGCCACTTCGACGGCGCCGCCATGCACAAGTTCGACTGGCTTGGCCAGTCGCTCGCCATCATCACTGGCGTGGCCGACGCCGGGCAGGCACAATCGATACTGGCCCGCTATCCCCACGGCCCGCTGGGCGCACCGGTGATCTGGCCGCAGCAGCCGGGCGTGCCGGTATATCACAACCGCGCCCTGTGGCCTTTCGTTACCGCCTATGGACTGCGGGCTGCAGCGCAATATGGAAATGTGGCGGTAGCCGATGCCGCCTATGCGAGCCTGCTTCAAGGCGCGGCGCTCAACCTGTCGAACATGGAGAATATGGAATGGCAGGGCGGCGCCCCTGGCGCACCGGCCCTCAACTCGCGCCGTCAGCTTTGGTCGGTCGGCGGTTTTCTGGGGATGGTGGTGCAGCAAGTGTTCGGCATCGGCGTGGATGCCGAACGGCTGCATGTTAATCCGTTCATTACATCCCGGTTGCGGCGCGAGTGGTTTGCAGGCAGCGACGCGATCGAGCTGTCCGGACTGGTCTTGCACGGCAAGCGCCTGCATATCAGGATCAAGCTGCCGCCGGCTGTGGCGCTTGATGGCTATTACATGCCGGTCGGCGGCAAAGTAAACGGCAAGGACGCACGCAGCCCTGTCGCGTGGAGCGAACTGGCGGACGACAACCTGATCGAGGTGGAGATGGGGACGCTGGTGCCCGGCAGGCAGCAGATCACCTTTGCGGGCTCCGAGGCAGCGTCCACTGCGCCGCCGGAACCTGTCGTCCAGCGGCTGCCTTCTTCCCCAGTGCTTCGCATCGCGCCGGGTACTGGGACGCAGGAAGGTGCAGCCTTCAACGTATACCGCGACGGACAACTCATCGCGGCCAACATTGCCGCAGGCACCTGGTCGCCCGGGGACACCGCGGCGCCAAGCGCCAAAATGGCGTCTTGCTACTCGGTGGAGGCAGTCTACCCGGCCACGGGCTTGCGAAGCCATCACTCGCAGCCACTCTGCCCCGTTGCGGCAAGCGGCCCGGCGGACAGCATTACCGTCGCGAAGGATGGCCGCTACAACGTCCAGCTTCGCTACAACAACCACGCCCACCAGATCAATCTTGGCATCACCAACGCCGTGCAGAAACTGCGACTGCGCGACAAGCACGGCGCGGTAGCAGCGGAAGGCATCATCCAGATGCCCCATAACGCCCCCGCCAACGGCCCGGCATGGTCGACGCCCCTGTCCGCGACGCTGAAACAAGGCAGCTACCGGCTCGAACTGCAGCCGTTCTATAACATGAGCAGCCTGCAGGCCAACGCCAGCTACACCGACGCCGGTGGCGCCAGTGGAGTGCGCAATCAGGCCGATGTGCAGGGAGCACGCATCGTTCCAGCGCCTGCAGCCGTCAAGCCGCCGGCGCACGGCACCCTGCAACTGGTGGAAAAGTTCAAATCGCCCCAATTGGGCAATGAACGCACGCTCCGCATCTACCTCCCGCCAAGCTACGGCAGCGACACCAGGCGCCGCTACCCCGTGCTCTACATGCACGACGGACAGAACCTGTTTGATGCCAAGAGCGCCAGCTATGGGACCGAATGGAACATGGACGAAGTGGCAGACCGCCTGGTACGACAGGGCGACATGGAGGAAGTGATCGTGGTCGGCATCGATAACACCAGCGACCGCATCGCCGAATACACCCCTTGCTGCGACCCCAAGCACGGTGGAGGAAAACTGAACGCCTACGCCGACTTCGTGGCGAAGACGGTCAAGCCCTGGGTGGACAAGCAATACCGCACCAAGCCTGGCCGCCGGCATACGGCGGTGATGGGTTCATCGCTGGGTGGCCTGGCTTCCATCGGCATTGCCCAGCGCTACCCGCAAACATTCTCTATGGCCGGCGGAGTTTCCAGCTCCTTCTGGTGGAACAACCGGGAAGAAGTAAAGCATCCGCCAAGGAAAATGCCGGTGAAGTTCTACATCGATGTGGGGACGGTATATGACGGCCAGGAAGACAGTGAAGCATTCCGCCAGGCCCTGGTGAAGAACGGCTACCGCGAAGGCCGCGACCTGCTATTCCTCACCGACGAAGGCGGCCGCCACAACGAGCAATCGTGGGCCGGCCGCGTGCACGTTGCGCTGGCCTGGTTCTTCGGCAAACCAGGCAGCACAACGCCGAGAAAAGCGCCTTAAGCCGGCAAGGCCCGCAAGCTGCGGCTTGCCGACAGCCGCACATGCGAGCCGGAGCCTGCCGACTCGCGCACCTTGAACACCGACACCGCTTCCTCGAGGCTTGCAGCCTGCTGCTGCAAAGCCTCGGCGGCAGCGGCAGCTTCCTCCACCAGCGCCGCGTTCTGCTGCGTCACGGTATCCATCTGGGTAATCGCATCGCTGATCTGCTCAATGCCATCGCTTTGCTCGCCGGTAGCAATCGCAATCTCGCCGATGATCGACGTGACGCGGCGCACGCTGCTCACCACTTCCTCCATGGTCACGCCAGCCTCGCCCACCAGGCGGCTGCCCTCTTCCACGCGCTCGACGGAATTGCCGATCAATTCCTTGATCTCCTTCGCCGCGGCAGCGGAACGATGCGCCAGGTTGCGCACCTCACCCGCCACTACCGCAAAACCGCGGCCTTGCTCGCCGGCTCGCGCAGCTTCCACTGCCGCATTCAGCGCCAGGATATTGGTCTGGAATGCAATGCCATCGATCACCCCGATGATGTCGACAATCTTGCGCGAAGATTCATTGATCGCTCCCATGGTCTGCACCACTTCCGACACGGTGGCGCCGCCGCGCACGGCGACATTGGACGCCTCGTCGGCCAGCTTGCGCGCCTGGGTCGCATTCTCATTATTCTGGCGCACGGTGCTGGTCAGCTCCGTCATCGACGACGCGGTTTCCTCCAGCGAGCTGGCTTGCTGCTCGGTGCGGGTCGACAGGTCCATGCTGCCGGTTGCCACTTCACTTGAGGCACTGGCAATGGTTTGCGTGCCCATGCGAACGCGGCTCACGATATCGGACAGGTTGCCGCTCATCTGCTTCAACGCCGCCAGCAGTTCGCCCACTTCATCCTTGGTTCGCACCTCCACGTCAACGCTCAGGTCTCCCGCCGCCACCGTCTTGGCGATATCGATCGCCTGATCCAGCGGCCGCGTGATGCCTTTCACGATCCACCACACGATGGCCGCACCGATCACCGTCGTGACCACCAGCACCACCAGCAGCGTAATGGTGGCGGAGCGGTTGGCCGCCTCCGCCGCCGCTACCGCTTCGGCCGCATTATTCTTGGCCTGTGAATCGATGAAGGCCACGATTTCGTCGATCTTCTTGGTCGGCGCACGGTCCATGCCGGCAACGGCTTTGTCGACAATCTTGTAGCTTTCCGGATTGGCCGAATCAAACTGCTTCAGCGCAGCCATGTAGTTCTTGCCCAGCTCATCGTGCATCTTGATCGCTTCGTCATCCAGCGTGGTTTGCAGGTTCAGCTTGTTCAGCATGCCTGACAGCTTCTGCAACTCGGCGCTGGTCGCCTGGCCGCTCTTGACGAAGGCCGCGGAATATTTTTCGAGCTGCGCAGGGTCATGACCACGCACCAGGATGTTCTTCCACTCCTGCACCTGGATCTTGAATTCCACTTGCGCACTGCGCGCAGTATCAACAGCCTGGGTCAGGTCGACCGAGCGCTGCATGCTTTGGGCATTGCTGGATTTGATAAAGCTGATCGCACTCCAGCCCTGGTAACCGACCGTCAATAAGGCCAGCATGAAGAAAGCGCCCAACAGGGTTAAGCGCACTCCGATCTTTAGATTGCCGAAGTTCATGATTTGTTTCCCCTAGGTAAAAAGGCAGTATTATGCCTTCTAGACTGCAATCTTCATCATGCGCCCTAAAGTACTAAAAGCCAAGAAACCTGTTCTCGCTACAACCTAATTGTGGCGTTGGGGAAACTCCATGCGGTACAGGTCAGTTTCCCCTGTGGCAAACCGCTCGACAAAGTGCATGCCAAGTTTTTTCAGCAGCTCTGAAGAAGCGGTGTTGCCCGGCGAAACGATGCCCAGCAGGCACGGAAGGCCGACCACATCCCGGCCATAGGCCATGGCCGCCGACGCTGCTTCCCAGGCATACCCCTGGCCCCAATAGGCTGGCAGATAGGCATAGCCTATATCGGTATCGGGTAAGGTGTCGCGCTTGATCAAGCCGCACATGCCAATGGAAGCGCCATCCTCCTTGCGAATGACCATCCACAAGGAATAACCCAGTTGGGCTTGCATGGCGATAGGGCCGGCGAGCAAGGCTGCACGTGCGCCTTCGAGGTCGCGCACGCCTTTGTCGCCAATGTTCTCGAGGAAGGAAGGCTCGTTCACCAGGCGCAGGTAGAACGAAGCATCATCAACAGTTGCGGGACGCAGGGTCAGTCGTTTGGTATCGATCATTGCTCCGGCCAATCATTCGGGTCGGCCAGGAACTTGTACATCACATACACGTCAACAAAACCGAGCTGCTTGTGCCGATAGGCGCGCGGCAGCGTGCCTATCACTGAAAAGCCGAGCCGCTTCCACAGCAGCACGGCAGAAACATTGGTGCTTACAACGTAATTGAACTGCATCGCGAGGAAGCCGTCGCGCCGCGCCTGCTCCAGGCAATGGCGGCCCAGCATCTTGCCGATGCCCACGCCTTGCGCGGCGGGGCTGACCATGAAGGAAGCGTTGGCGACATGGGAACCGCGGTCGAGCTGGTTGGGCAGCAGGCGGTACATGCCCAGCAGGCGGCCAGTGTTCAGCACCGCCACCCAGGTCTTGATGCCGCGCCCGAACCAGAATTCGTGGCAGTCGTCGCGGCTGGTCTCCGCCGCAAAATAATAGGTATCACCGCTGGCGATCAACTCCTGGAAAATCGTCCACATGGAGTCAAAGTCGGCTCCAGTAGCCGGGCGGATGACGATGTCGTTCAAAGCTGCTCCCAGCGGCAGGAATGATGCTGAATTTTCATGCATTTTTCCTTGCAAGTCCAGCACGCGCGGACAGGCGGAAGTCGACTTCCCCGGGCCGGCCCGGCAAGGCCAGGCGCACCCTGGCACGCGGCGCTTCCGCCACCACCTGCCCGCGCCGCAGCACCAGCCTCCGTGCAGCGCGCAGGCGGATGGCTTCCACCGGGTCTCCGGCATCGAGCAGCACCAGGTCGGCATGGCAGCCTGGCTGCAGGCCATAGCCTTCCAGGCCAAGGATCTTTGCCGGCGTCTCCGTCACAGCGTTAAAGCAAGCGCGCGTCGCATCCTGCCCGGTCATCTGCGCCACGTGCAGGCCCATATGGGCCACTTCCAGCATATCGCCCGAGCCCAGGCTGTACCACGGGTCCATCACGCAATCGTGGCCGAAGGCGACATCGATGCCTTGCGCCAGCATTTCCGGAACGCGCGTCATGCCGCGGCGCTTGGGATAGGTATCGTGGCGGCCTTGCAAGGTGATGTTGATCAGCGGGTTGGCGATGGCGGCGACACCGGCTTCCCGGATCAGCGGCAGCAGTTTGCTGACGTAATAGTTATCCATCGAATGCATGGAAGTCAGGTGCGATCCGGCCACGCGGCCCTGCAAGCCAAGACGCTGCGTGTGGAAAGCCAGGGTTTCGATATGGCGCGACAGCGGATCGTCCGACTCATCGCAATGCATATCGACACGCAAGCCCTTCTCCGCCGCGAACTCGCACAGTACACGCACGGATTCGGCGCCATCGGCCATGGTGCGCTCGAAGTGCGGAATGCCGCCGACTACGTCGACGCCTAAAGCGATCGCACGCTTCAGGTTGGCCAGCGCAGCCGGGCTGCGCAGCACGCCATCCTGCGGGAATGCCACCAGCTGCAGGTCGAGATAAGGCGCCACGCGGCGCTTCACATCGAGCAACGCCTCGACTGCCAGCAAGCGGTCATCGCATACATCGACATGGCTGCGGATCGCGAGCAAACCGCGCGCCACGGCCCAATCGCAATACTGCAGTGCGCGTTGCACCAGGGCTTCCTGCGTCAGATGCGGCTTCAGTTCGCCCCACAGGGCGATGCCTTCCAGCAGCGTGCCCGACTGGTTCACGCGCGGCAGGCCGTAGCTAAGCGTGGCATCCATATGGAAATGCGCATCGACAAATGGCGGCGTAACAAGATCGCCTTCCGCATCGACCTCGCGTGCACCCTTCGCTTTCAAAGCAGGAGCGACATCGGCAATGCGACCGTTATTGATGGCGATATCGATGCCATGGCGGCCATCGGGCAAGCTGGCATTGCGGATTACAAGATCCATCGCATAGCTCCACAGGTGGGGGATGGCCGATTGTAGGCAGGCTGCGCGGGGCTTGCAATGTTGCACCGCATAACTTCTGCTTCGATAGTCGGCAAAAATGTCTTTCCATTACCATATTTCGCCGCTAGAATTGGGATTATTGCAGCGCACCATTTCCCACCGATCCAGGAGAAAATATGTTTTCGATTCCCGAGCAATTTTCCGCAGCCACCAAGTCGCAGCTGGAAGCGCAGCTGAAAATCCTCAACAACTTC
>DASWTB010000453.1:0-1500 GCA_036402315.1 Pseudoduganella sp.
CCGCCAGTTCCAGGCCCGCCTCGCGCTGCGCCCAGCGCACCACGGCCACCAGGCAAGCGTCGGCCACCGTCCGCTTATTCCCATCCAGCCATTCCTGCTGCGCCAGCACCTCATCGAGCGCGGCGCAGGTTTGCGCCATGCGCGCCGGGCCCGCGTCGAAGCCCTGGTGCAGATAATCGAGCAGCGTCTCGAGCTTGCGCGCCTCCGCCGTACCGGCGCGATAGCCCAGCAGGCAACGCCGCTGCCGGCCGATATGGCGCAGGATGCTGCGGCAATCGCGCAGCAGCTTGCCGCCCGACTGCAGCACCGGCAAACCAGGAAGGTCGACCTGCACCAGCCGGTATGGCCGGCACAGCCACTCAAGGGCGACGATCACGCCGAATGCACAGCCTTGCGGTGCGCTGTGGTACAGGATGGTTTCCATGTGCTTGCCTCATTGTTCTTGTTGCGGGATGAGGCATTGTCCGACCAATATAGGACAATATCCGCCCTGATTCCGTGCAATGATTGCATCACCATGTCAAAACCTGCGATCAAAGCCCTGTCCATCCTCGAACTGCTGCAGAGTCAGCGGCAGATTTCCGGCGCCGAGATGTCGGAACGCCTCGGCATCGACCGCCGCACGTTGCGCCGCTATATCGCGATGCTGGAAGAACTGGGCATCCCCATCACAGCAGAACGCGGACGGTATGGCGGCTATATGCTGGTACCCGGCTACAAGCTGCCGCCGCTGATGTTCACCAATGACGAAGCCTCCGCCGTGGCGCTGGGCTTGATGGCAGTACGCTCGCTGCGCCTGGCCGACACTGCCCCCTCGGTCGCCAGCGCCCAGGCCAAGCTGGAACGCGTGATGCCGCCCGCCCTGCAAGGCAGCGTGCAAGCGCTGCGCGAAACTGCCGTGCTGGATACGCCCGAGCAGCGCTGGAGCTACTCCGGCGCTGCGCGCCCTGCCCTCACCGGCGAGCTGACCGCCCTGGCCCTGGCCGCACAGACCCAGCACCGCGTGCGCTTCCGCTACACGCCGCAGGATGGCGAATCGATGCAGCGCGAGTTCGATCCGTACGGCCTGGTATTCAGCCATACGCGCTGGTATGTAGTAGGAATGTGCCGCTTGCGGCTGGCGATCCGTTCATTCCGGCTGGACCGCATTGCGGAAGTGAGCGAAACCGGCGCCGTGTTCGACAAGCCCGACAGCTTCGACGCCGCCGCGCAACTGCAGCACGCCATGGCGACGCTGCCGCGCCCTTTGCCGGTACAGGTGCTGCTGCACACCGACCTGGCCAGCGCCGCGCGTGAAGTGGGGCGCTATATCGGTCCACTGGCCGAAGTGGAAGGCGGCGTGCGCCTGAAGACCACGACGACCAGCTACAGCTGGTTCGCGCGCTTGCTGGCCTCGATGAATTTCGACTTCACTGTCGAAGGACCGGAAGAACTGCGCGACGCTGTCCGCGAAGAAGCCCGCCGCCTAGCCCGCATCGCAGGATAAAAGTCGGGGTCAGC
>DASWTB010000454.1:0-8015 GCA_036402315.1 Pseudoduganella sp.
CATCCGCGCAGCGAATGTCCGATTGCCGGAGCTGACCCCGACTTTTATTTCGCGACCTCGACGCGGTTGCGGCCGGCTTCTTTGGCCCGGTAGAGGGCGGCATCGGCGGCGGCGATGAGGGCGGTTTCGTCCTGGGCGGGGCCCAAGGCGGCGACGCCGAAGGAGCTGGTGATGTGCGGCAGCGGCAGGCGCATGTCGCTGAACACCACTGCCTCGCGCATGCGCTGGCACAGGCGGACGGCGACTGCTTCTGCCACCTGCACATTCGTGTCGGGCAGCACCACCATCATTTCTTCGCCGCCGTAGCGCACCGCGAAGTCGCTTGGGCGCAGGGCGCCGGTCAGCACTTTGGCGGCGGTGCGCAGGGCTTCATCGCCTTGCAGGTGGCCGTGGCTGTCGTTGAATTTCTTGAAGTGGTCGATGTCGAGCATGATCAGCGACAGCGGCTGGCCCGTGGCCTGGGCGCTGGCGATCAACTGCGGCAGGAAGTCGTTCAGCCAGGCACGGTTGTACAGGCCGGTCAGTCCGTCCACCATCGATAGCTGGCGATAGAACTCGCCAAGCTTTTGCCGGCGCCGCAGTTGTGCATTGGCCGCGCGGATGCGGAAGGACAGCATGCGCAGCAGGTTGCGCGCAACGCCGTTGGCGGCGTCGATCAGTTCCCACGCCAGTTCCGCCTCGATCACCAGCAATTCGCTTTGCTCCAGCGCGGTGATGGTGGCCTGATTGGCTTCGTCGTCGAGCACTGCCTGTTCGCCGACGCTTTCACCAGGCAGCACTTTGCTGATGGTGGTGCCGTCGGACAGGCCGGTACTCATGTCCGCCGCCACTGACAGGGCGCCGCGCAGCACAATGTACAGGCGGGCGCGCTGCGGGTCTGCCACCACTTCGCCTTGTTCGACCTGCACGATTGGGCACTCTTTCAACAACGGTGCGATGCGCAGGCTGTCTGCGCCGCGGAACAGTTGCAAGGCCTGGATCTGGTAAGCGGATGTGCCTAAGGTGCCAATCGGTTTCAAGATGAACTTTCTTACTACGGTATCAACAGGTGTTAATGATAGCCTAAGTGTGGTTCAATATCGCCCATGACTTTTACCGACATCCTCGGCCAGCAACACGCGGCCGCCCCGAACGCGCGCATCGTTTCGCTGGTGCCTTCGATTACCGAGCTGCTTTGCGACCTGGGCCTGGCGCCGCAACTGGTGGGCCGCACCGGCTTCTGCATCCATCCTGCGGACGTGGTGCGCGATATCCCGAAGGTGGGCGGCACCAAGGACGTCAACATCGAGAAGATCCGCAAGCTGGCGCCTACCCACCTGGTGGTGAACATCGACGAAAACGAAAAGCCTACCGTCGACAAGCTGGCGGAGTTCGTGCCAAATATCGTGGTCACGCATCCGATCGAGCCGCGCGATAACCTGGCGCTGGTGCAGTTGATGGGCGGTGTGTTCTGCGCGCAGGAGCGTGCGGATGCCTGGTGCAGCGAGTTCGAACGCGAACTGGCGCAGGTGCAAAAGGGCCGTTCGCAGCGCGTGCTGTACTGCATCTGGAAAGACCCGTGGATGACCGTGTCGCGCGATACCTATATCGCCCGCATGCTGGCGCTGATCGGCTGGTCGGTTCCGGAAATCGGAGACGTGCGCTACCCAAGCTTCCAGTGGAGCGATGCGCTGGTGCGCGATGTGGACCAGGTGCTGCTGTCGTCCGAGCCTTACCGCTTCACGGAGGAACACGTGGATGCACTGGAACGCCAGATCGGCAAGCCGGTGCAGTTGGTCGATGGGGAAATGATGTCCTGGTACGGCAGCCGTGCCCTGCAAGGTATCCGTTACCTGAAAGGCCTGGCTGCCGCCGGCTAAGGCTTATTCCTCGGCCGCTTCGAAGTTGGGCTGTAAGGTGTGGCGTTTTCCATCGTTCAGGCGGCCCAATGCGCTGTCGATGGCTCGTTGCAGCTTGTCTGCTGCGCCGTTGATGGATTGATGCAGGGTTGCGTCGTGGTCGGTGACGGCAATCGGCTGGTAGCCGTTGACGCGCGCCTCGATCATGCAGCGGATGTCTCCGTCGGAGGACTTCTGTGCATTGCCTTCGCTGAGGTGGACGTCGACGCGTCCGATGTGCTCGCCGAACCGGTGGAGTGCAGTCTTGACCACTTCCTTCACATGGTCATCCAGGCCTGCAGTACGTTCGATGGTTTTGTCGGTGTTCACACTGATTTGCATATGCTGCTCCCGTTTGTTAACCAAAACGTGTTGCCACGCGATTTCATCATACGCCTACATGAGCGAAGCCGCCATATTCACAAATAAACCCAGGATAAGAAGATTGAAGAAAAAGCTCAGCACCGACTGGCCTAGCACCAGCCTGCGCATGGAAGGCGCTTGCACCGACACGTCCGAGGTTTGGGCGGCGACTGCAATGGTGAAGGAGAAGTACAGGAAATCCCAGTAATCCGGCTGGGTTTCGCCACCAGGGAAGGACAGGGGGCGCTGGCTCCCTTCGGCTTTGTAATACAGGTGGGCGTAATGGAAGCAAAACAGGGTTCCAACAAGGAACCAGGATCCTACCAGCGTAAGGACTACGAAGGCGTAATGCAGTCCGCGCTCGCTGGCAGGCATATCGCGCAGGCTGGCCAGCTCGCTGCTGATGGCGATTATGCTGGCGACCGTGGCGACCACCAGGCTGGCAAGGATGGTCGCTGCGCGTTCATCCTGCCGCGCGGCGATGCGCTTCACCTCGCGATGGTCGGCGCGCATCATCATCCAGCCCACGGTGACCAGGTATGTCCAGACTGCGATGTCCCATGTTGTCAGCACGCGCACCATGGGTTCCCACTGCGACGGCAGGAACACTCCTGCCAATGCACCAACCGCGATGGCGGCGCTCAAATGGGGACGGCTGCGAATGATGTGGTAGCTCATGCAGCCAATCTTACTACTTGTCGTGATGCGGGAAGCGGTCCATGCGCGACAGGATAGGGAAGCGCCAGGCCCAGATGCCCGTTACCGCCAGCGTAGCGGCGCCGCCAAAGATGATGGCGCGCGTAAGCCCCAGCCAGCCGGCGGTGACGCCAGATTCGAATTCGCCGAGTTCGTTGGAAGCGCCGATAAACACGGCATTTACGGCGCTGACGCGTCCGCGGATTGCATCTGGCGTTTCGAATTGCACCAGCAAGTGGCGCACGTACACGCTGATCATGTCGCCGGTGCCAAGCAGCAGCAGGCAGGCGAGGGCGAGGACGAAGCTGGACGTGGTGCCAAGGATCACGGTGCAGATGCCGTATACGGCGACGCCCCCGAACATCCAGGCGCCGACCCTGCGCGTTATTGGCCAGAACGCGAGGGCGATCGAGCACAGTGCAGCACCTGCACCAGGAGCGGTGCGCAGCAGGCCAAGGCCGGTGGGGCCGACGTGCAGCACGTCGTGCGCCAGCGCGGGCAGCAGTGCGGTCACGCCGCCGAACAGCACGGCAAACAGGTCAAGCGAAATCGCGCCCAGCATGATGGGGCGCGACCAGACGAAGCGCAGGCCTTCCAGCACGCTGTGCCAGGTGGCCGGTTCTTTGCGCGTGGCTTGGGGGGCAGGGCGGGTGAGCGCCATCAGCACCACGGCTGCCAGCAGCATGAGGGTGGTGACGGTGTACACGGCGCCCGGGCCGTAGATGTACAGCAGGCCGCCCAGCGTCGGGCCGAGGATCACGGCGACCTGGAAGGTGGAACTGGAGAGCGCTACGGCGCGGCTGAAATCTTCGGTCGGCACCATGTTCACCAGCACTGCCTGCGTGGCGGGGCTCATGAAAGCGCGAGCGCTACCATACAGGACCAGCACCGCGAATATCGGCCATACGGCGCTGAAGCCGCTATGCGTGTAGCCAAGCAGCGCCAGCCCGCACACCAGTTGCGCGCCGAGGCAGGTGGCGATGATGTTGCGCCGGTTGTAGCGGTCCGCCGCGTGGCCGGCGTACAGGATCAGCAGCAGGAAGGGCGCGAATTGCGCCAGGCCGATCATGCCGAGATAGTACAGGTTCTTGGTCTGTGCATAGACTTGCCAGCCGATGGCGACGTTCTGCATTTGGACGGCGATGGTGCCGAGCAGGCGGGCTGACAGGTAGAAGGCGAAGTTGCGGTGGCGGAGGACGGAGAAGCCGTTGGATGACATATATGCGCGCTTGATGAAGCCATGGAGCCGTGGAGCGCTGCGCGCCCCACGGCACGCAGCGCGGGGAAGACTTAAGGTTGCTGGAGATCGGCTTCGGAAGTGAAGGCGTCCGCGTAGAACTCGTCTTCCGGCAGTTTGCAATCCTTGACGAAATCGCGCTTGGCCGATTCGACCACGATCGGGGCGCCGCAGGCGTAGACCTGGTAGCCCGACATGTCCGGCAGGTCGTCGATCACGGCCTGGTGGACGAAGCCGGTGCGGCCAGTCCAGTTTTCTTCCGGCAGGGCGTCGGAAACCACCGGCACGTACTTGAAGTTCGGCAGTTCTTGCGCCCACTGGCGGCACAGCGCATCCATGTACAGGTCTTGCGGGCGGCGGCCGCCCCAGTACAGCGTCATCGGACGCTGCGAACCGCTGGCGCGCTCGTGTTCGACAATCGCCTTGATCGGTGCGAAGCCGGTGCCGGAGGCCAGCAGCACCATCGGCTTGTCCGAATCGTCGCGCACGAAGAAGGTGCCCAGCGGGCCTTCAAAGCGCAGGATGTCGCGCTCTTTCATGGTGCTGAATACCTGGTCGGTGAACAGGCCGCCCGGCATGTGGCGGATATGCAGGGTGATCGCCCCGCCTTCCGGTGCGGTGGCGATCGAATAGGCGCGGCGCTTGCCGTCGCGCAGCAGGAATTCGATGTACTGGCCGGCCTTGTACTGGAAGGTCTCGTTGGCCGGCAGCTGCAGCGTCAGCACCATCACGTCCGGCGCCATCCTTTCCAGCGCGTTGACGCGGGTCGGCATTTTCTTGACCGGAAATTCGCCGCTGCCCGCCACTTCGCGTGCCTGCAGCACCAGGTCCGAATGCGGAATCGCGCAGCAGAACAGCGACATGCCGGCCGCTTCTTCTTCCTCGCTCAGGGCGCGGCGCTGGTGCGCCTTGTGGCTGACGGAGCCCGATACCACCTTGCCTTTGCAGGAGCTGCAGGCGCCATTCTTGCAGCCGTATGGCAGGCCGACACCGGCGCGCATGGCCGCGGCCAATACGGTTTCGTCGTCTTCGCAGGTGAATTGGTGGCCGCTAGGCTGAACAGTAATTTGGAAAGACATACAATCTTAAAAATGGAAATCAGTAAAAAATTCAACAAGCCGCGCCTGCTGGTCATTGGTTGCGGCGATGTGGGCATGCGTTTGCTGCCCTTGGTGCGCGCGCATTACCGCGTATTTGCCGTGACCAGCCAGCGCGAGCGCTTTGCCGAATTGCGTGCGGCGGGCGCCGTGCCGTTGCTGGCCAACCTGGACCAGCCCGCGTCGCTGCGTCGCCTGGCCGGGCTGGCGCAACAGATCGTGCACCTGGCTCCACCGCCGGGCGAGGGTGTGCTGGATCGGCGCACCCGCAATGTGACCGCCATTTTACCTGACCGGGCGCAAGTGGTTTATGTCAGCACCACCGGGGTGTACGGCGACCTGGGCGGACGTTGGGCCGATGAAACCCAGGCCGTTGCGCCACGCAATGCGCGAGCCCTGCGGCGGGTCGATGCGGAACGGGTGCTGAGGGCTTGGGCATGCCGGGCGCAAGGTCGGCTGTCCATCCTGCGGGTGCCTGGCATTTATGCGAAAGAGCGCTTGCCACTCAAGCGCCTGGAGCAAGGTACGCCGGCGCTGCGTGCGGAAGATGATGTTTACACCAACCATATCCATGCCGACGACCTGGCGCGCGTTGTTTTGGCAACCCTGCGCAGGGGATCTTGTAACCGTTTGTATCACGCAGTGGATGACACAGAGCTCAAAATGGGCGACTATTTCGACATGGTGGCCGATCATTTCGGTTTGCCGCGCCCACCTCGCCTGGATCGTGGCACACTGGCGCAGGCCGTGGCGCCGACCCTGTTGTCTTTCATGTCGGAGTCGCGCAGGCTGGCGAACCGGCGCCTGAAGGAGGAGTTGCAGGTTCGGCTGCAGTATCCGGATGTTGCAGCCGCCTTGAGATGCATCAAGCGCCCGTGATGCTGCGGGCGCTATCTTGTGCCAACGTCTGCCAAGGAGGGCGCCATGTACAGCCATCCCACCAAGGAACAAGTCCGTGCTTACCTGACCCAGCGCGGCCACGCCCACTTACCGCCGCCTTCGCCTGAGGAAATCAGGCGCCGCCTGGACTGGCGTTCGGAGTACACTCCGATGCCGGCGGCCCTGATGTACCTCCCGCCCGCCCTGGTCTGGATCACGTTTGCCTGGCTCTGTTTACCATTTACTTTGGCAACAAACGACCAGCCGTAGTCTTTTTGTTAAACAAGATGAATTCCTAGCACAGCTTTGCACGCTAGAATCTATCAAAATCTCACGACGTTAAGCGAACGGCAATAAAACGGTGTATGATACCGTCCGTGTGCCGAAAATTGCGTCAATCACGGCTTTTTCTGGCGCTCTTTGTCGAAAATTCCGCCAATAATTTTGTTGCGACCGCGCAACACATTGAAAAAGTACTAGTCATGAGCTCTCTGAAAGAAATTACTGCATCCGCGACCTACAATCCGAACCGCGTCCTGGACGCCATCATCGAAAAGCTGCAACTGAAAAATGACGCGGCCCTGTCCCGTGCCCTGGAAGTTGCGCCGCCAGTGATCAGCAAGATCCGTCACAACACGCTGCCAATCGGCGCGACGATCCTGATCCGCATGCATGAAATCAGCGATTTCAGCATTCGTGAACTGCGCGAACTGATGGCGCACTAAGCTTTCGTTCGGATGTAAAAAACGGCCGCACCTGCTTGCAGGTGGCGGCCGTTTTTATTTGCGCGCTCGGTCAGGCTCAGGCGGCTGCCAGACGGGGACGGGCGGTATAGAACAGCGATTGCGATGCTGCCTGGGCTTCGGCGCTGACGCGGCCGGAGTAGGCAGTTTTGGCTTCGGCAGCGACGCGGCCGGAGTAGGCGGTTTTGGCATCAGCGGCGACACGGCCCGAGTATGCCGTTTTCGCTTCCGCCGTCACACGGCCCGAGTAGGCAGTCTTTGCTTCGGCTGCCACGCGGCCGGAGTAGGCGACTTGCGGTGCGGCTTCAGCGGCGACACGGCCGGAGTAAGCCACTTTCGGCGCGGCTTCGGCGGCGACGCGGCCGGAATAGGCAACCGCGACACGGCCGGAGTAGGCGACTTGAGGCGCGGCTTCGACAGCGACGCGGCCCGAGTAAGCGACTTGTGGTGCGGCCTCTGCTGCTACGCGGCCGGAGTACGCGACTTGTGGCAAAGCCTCGGCAGCGACACGGCCCGAGTACGCGACTTGTGGCGAAGCCTCGGCGGCGACACGGCCCGAGTAAGCGACTTGTGGCGAAGCCTCGGCGGCGACGCGACCAGAGTAAGCGACTTGCGTCCCGGCTTCGGCGGCAACGCGGCCGGAGTACGCTACCTGCTGCCCCGCTTCGTCAGCAACGCGACCGGAGTAGGCAACCTGGGCGCCATCGGTTGCCGCAGCCTCGGCGGCCACGCGGCCCGAGTAAGCAACCGCGCTGCGGAAATAATCCTCGCCGAAGGTTTCTTCATACAGCTCCTTCATGCGATTGCCCACCCGCTCATGCGCCTCTTCATCATCCTCGCCGCGCAGGCCGATATATGGGAAGTGGTGCAGGTAGTAGCCGAACACGTTCTCGCAGTCGATGAAGTACTTCATCGTATCGAGGATGTGGTAGTGCCAGAAAATGTCCACGTCCATCAACGGAGCTGTCTGCTCGTTCGGGAACATTTTCATCAGATACAGGAAGCGGCGGTACTCGAATTCGATGGCGTTGACCTTTTCCAGCGACCAGCCTTCGCCGGATTCCACGTGCATTAGTTTCACCTTGATTGGTTCGAGGTCGAGTTCGGCGATGGCCTTGTAGCT
>DASWTB010000455.1:0-30802 GCA_036402315.1 Pseudoduganella sp.
AGATCCGCCCACCCTACAACGTCAATGTCCTGACCCAGGCCGCCGCCGAATTCTGCCTCGACCACCTCGAGGTGCTGAATGAGCAGGCCGCCCTGCTGCGCCAACAGCGCAGCGAGCTGTCGGCCGCGCTGGCGAAATTGCCGGGTGTCAATGTTTTCCCCTCGGCCGCGAACTTTATCCTCATTCGTGTACCAAACGCCGACGCGGCGCATGCTGCACTGCTCGAGCGCAAGGTATTGATTAAAAATGTGGGTAGAATGCACAATGTACTGGCCAACTGCCTGCGCATCACTGTCAGTACGCCCGAGGAAAACGCAATCATGCTGGACGGCCTGAAAGCCGCCCTGGCATCCTGAAGCGAAAACCAAGAGCTTTTCATGAACCGCACCGCAGAAATCACTCGCAACACCAGCGAGACCCAGGTCCGCGTTGCCATCAACCTCGATGGCACCGGCGCCCAAAAACTGAACACGGGCGTGCCTTTCCTCGACCATATGCTGGACCAGATCGCCCGCCACGGGCTGATCGACCTCGATATCGAAGCCACCGGCGACACCCACATCGACAACCACCACACGGTGGAAGACGTGGGCATTACGCTCGGCATGGCCGTCGCCAAGGCGATTGGCGACAAGAAGGGCATCCGCCGCTACGGCCACGCCTATGTGCCGCTGGATGAAGCGCTGTCGCGCGTCGTCATCGACTTTTCCGGCCGTCCGGGCATCGAATACCACATTCCATTCACCCGCGCGATGATCGGCGCGTTCGACGTCGACCTGACGCTGGAATTCTTCCGCGGCTTCGTCAACCACGCCGGCGTCACGCTGCACATCGACAACCTGCGCGGCACCAATGCACACCACCAGTGCGAAACCGTGTTCAAGGCTTTCGGCCGCGCCCTGCGCATGGCCAGCGAGCTTGATCCGCGCGCTGCTGGCGCCATCCCGTCCACCAAAGGAAGCCTGTAACGACACACTGGCTGACTGACATGAAAAAAATCGTAGTAGTCGATTACGGCATGGGTAACCTGCGCTCCGTGGCGCAGGCATTGCGCGCGGTTGCGCCCGAAGCCGATGTACAGATTTCCGGCGATCCCGCCGCCATTGATGCCGCAGACCGCATCGTGCTGCCCGGCCAGGGCGCCATGCGCGACTGCATGCGCAGCCTGAACGAATCCGGCGTGCGCGACGCCTTGATGCGCGCGGCGGCAAGCAAGCCGATGATGGGCGTGTGCGTGGGCGAGCAGATGCTGTTCGACGTCAGCGAAGAAGGCGGCAATACGCCGGGCCTGGGCCTGCTGCCCGGCAAGGTGGTGCGCTTCCAGCTCGACGGCATGCTGCAGGAAGACGGTTCGCGCTTCAAGGTGCCGCAGATGGGCTGGAACCAGGTGCGCCAGCGCGCCCCGCATGCGATGTGGGACGGCATTCCCGACAACGCCTGGTTCTACTTCGTGCACAGCTACTTCGCGCAGCCCGCCCAGGCGGAGCACAGCGCGGCGGAAACCGTGTACGGCCAGCCGTTCTGCTGCGCGGTTGCCCGCGACAATATTTTTGCCACACAGTTCCACCCTGAAAAGAGTGCCGCTACCGGCCTGCAACTGTACAAAAATTTCATCCACTGGAATCCTTAACTCAAGAACAACATCATGCTGCTCATTCCTGCTATCGACCTCAAGGATGGTCACTGCGTTCGCCTGAAACAAGGCGATATGGAACTTGCAACCGTCTTTTCCGACGATCCGGGCCAGATGGCACGCCATTGGCTCGAACAGGGCGCGCGCCGCCTGCACCTGGTGGACCTGAACGGCGCCTTTGCGGGCAAGCCAAAGAACGAGGGCGCGGTAAAGTCCATCATCCAGGCCGTGCAAGACTATGCCGAGGAATTCGACCTGCCTGAGATCCCGGTGCAACTGGGCGGCGGCATCCGCGACCTCGACACCATCGAGCGCTACCTCGACGACGGCATCAGCTACATCATCATCGGCACTGCTGCCGTGAAGAGCCCCGGCTTCCTGCAGGATGCCTGCGGCGCCTTCCCCGGCCACATCATCGTCGGCCTGGATGCGAAGGACGGCAAGGTGGCGACCGACGGCTGGAGCAAGCTGTCCGGCCACGAAGTGATCGACCTGGCGCAGAAATTCGAAGGCTACGGCGTGGAATCGATCATCTACACCGACATCGGCCGCGACGGCATGATGGGCGGCGTCAACATCGAAGCCACCGTGCGCCTGGCGCAGGCGGTGCGCATCCCGATCATCGCCTCCGGCGGCTTGCACAACATCAGCGACGTGGAAGCCCTGTGCGCAGTGCAGGACGAAGGCATCGAAGGCGTGATCTGCGGCCGTTCGATTTATGAAGGCACGCTGGACCTGGCTTCGGCACAGGATCGTGCCGACGAACTTTCAGAGTAAAGAATATGCTGGCTAAACGCATCATCCCCTGCCTCGACGTGACTGATGGCCGCGTCGTGAAAGGGGTCAACTTCACCGAGCTGCGCGACGCTGGCGACCCGGTGGAAATCGCACGCCGCTACGACGAGCAGGGTGCGGATGAACTGACCTTCCTCGACATCACCGCCTCGAGCGACAACCGCGACCTGATTTTGCACATCATCGAAGCCGTCGCTTCGCAGGTGTTCATTCCACTGACCGTGGGCGGTGGCGTGCGCCAGGTGTCCGATGTCCGCCGCCTGCTGAACGCCGGCGCCGACAAAGTCAGCATGAACACCTCCGCCGTGACCAATCCACAGCTGGTGTACGAAGCTTCGCAAAAGCACGGCAGCCAGTGCATCGTGGTGGCGATCGACGCCAAGAACGTGGCGCCCGGCAAGTGGGAGGTGTTCACCCACGGCGGCCGCAACGCGACCGGCCTCGATGCAGTCGAGTGGGCGCGCAAGATGGCCGAGCTGGGTGCGGGCGAACTGCTGCTGACCAGCATGGACCGCGACGGCACCAAGTCCGGCTTCGACCTGGGCCTGACCCGCGCCGTGAGCGATGCGGTCAACATTCCGGTGATCGCCTCGGGCGGCGTGGGCGGCCTGCAAGACCTGGCCGACGGCGTCAAGCTGGGCCACGCCGATGCGGTGCTGGCAGCCAGCATCTTCCACTATGGCCAGCACACCGTGCAGGAAGCCAAGCAATTCATGGCGGCGCAGGGTATTCCCATGCGTCTTTCTTAAACTTCGGGGAACACACAATGGCTACCGCAATTGCAAATGGTGTCGCCAAAGCCAAATGGCTGAACAGGGTGAAGTGGGATGAGCATGGCCTGGTGCCTGTCATCGCACAGGAAGCCGGCAGCAACGACGTGCTGATGTTTGCATGGATGAACCGCGATGCGCTGTTCAAGACCGTGGAGCTGGGCGAGGCCGTCTACTGGAGCCGCTCGCGCAAGAAGCTGTGGCACAAGGGCGAAGAGTCCGGCCACGTGCAGAAAGTGCTGGAAATCCGCCTCGACTGCGACGAAGACGTGGTGCTGCTGAAGATCGAACAGGAGGGCGATATCGCCTGCCACACCGGCCGCCACTCCTGCTTCTTCAACAAGTTCGAGAATGGCGACTGGCAGAACACCGAACCGGTGCTGAAAGACCCGGCCGAGATTTACGCGGAAGAGAAGAAATGAGCAATGTACTGGACCGCGTAGCGGCCACCATCGAATCGCGCAAGGGCGGCGACCCGTCGTCCTCTTACGTCGCCAAGCTGTTTTCCAAGGGCGACGACGCGATCCTGAAAAAAATCGGCGAAGAAGCCACCGAGACCGTGATGGCGGCAAAAGACGCACGCGTCAGCGGCGATGCATCGAAAGTGCTGTACGAATGCGCCGACCTGTGGTTCCATTCGCTGGTGCTGCTGGCGCAATTCAATTTGTCGCCGCAGCAGGTACTTGATGAGCTGGCGCGCCGTGAAGGCTTGTCCGGCCTGGAAGAAAAAGCATCCCGTAAGGAATAACTGTGGAAAATTGCCTGTTCTGCAAGATTGCAGCGAAACAGATCCCGTCGACCGTGGTGCACGAAGACGACGACTTGATGGTGTTTAAGGACATCCACCCGGCTGCGCCGGTACACTTGCTGATCATCCCGAAACTGCACCTGTCGACCTTGTCCGACTGCAAGCCGGAGCATGCGCCCCTGCTGGGCAAAATGCTGGCGCTGGTGCCGCAGCTGGCTGAGCAGCATGACATTGCCGTCACTTACGAGGCGGACGGCACGCCGACCCGCGGCTACAAGACCCTGATCAACAGCGGTCCGGATGGCGGCCAGGAGGTGTACCACCTGCATCTGCACCTGTACGGTGGCCCGCGTCCATGGCGCGGCATGCGGACTTGAGATTATGACAAGCACATGACAGGGGCGCTTCGCGTATACTGTCCGAACGAATGATTCTTTTAGGGGTTTTGTAATGGGTTCTATGAGCATTTGGCACTGGCTGATCGTCCTGGTAGTCGTCATGCTGGTATTCGGCACCAAGAAACTGGGCAATATCGGCTCCGACCTGGGCAAAGCCGTCAAGGGCTTCAAGGATGGCGTGAAGGGCAATGAGGAAGACAAGCCGGCTCAGCCAGCACCTCCTGCTGCCCAGGTGACCGACAAGGGCACCATCGAAGTCGAAGCCAAGGAAAAGACCAAGCAGTAACCAGCAATGATCGACCTCGGTCTTACCAAACTCGCCGTCATCGGGGTAGTGGCCCTGGTCGTCATCGGTCCTGAAAAGCTGCCTAAGGTGGCGCGCATGGCCGGGACACTGTACGGTCGCGCCCAACGCTACCTGAACGACGTCAAATCCGAAGTCTCCCGCGAAATGGAGCTGGATGAGCTGAAGAACCTGCGCAAGCAGGCCGAAGAAGCTGCCAGCACCTTCAAGGATGAAATGGAAAATTCCATCGGCAAGGATATGGCGGAAGTGGAGGCGGCGCTGCGCGACGAGCCAACGACGACGCCGTCACTGGACCTGTACGCGCCCACCAGCGAAGACATGGCCCGCAAGGCCAAGGATTTCCGCCGCAAGCGCGTGGTGCGCAGCTCGGCCGTGCCGTTGTGGTACAAGCAGCAGGCTGGCGTCCGCACCCACGTCATCTCCGGCGCGGCGCGCATGAAGCGCCACCGCCCCGGCAGCCGCAAGAACGCATCGTTTTTCTAAATGAGTCAACAAGAACCCGTCGAAGAGACCTTCATCAGCCATCTGGTTGAGCTGCGCGACCGCCTGGTCAAGGCCAGCATCGGCATCGTGGTAATGACGGCGCTGCTCGGCTTCGGCATTGGTCCTTCCAAGATCTATGACCTGATCGCTGCGCCGATGATTGCCGCCATGCCGGTGGGCTCGAAGATGATCGCCACCAGCGTGATCTCACCTTTCCTGGTGCCGATGAAGGTGACGCTGCTGTTCGGCTTCATCCTGTCGCTGCCGTGGGTGCTGTACCAGATGTGGGCTTTCGTCGCGCCAGGCCTGTACACCCATGAGAAGCGCCTGGTGGCGCCGCTGGTGATTGCCTCTTCCACCTTGTTTATGGCGGGTGTGGCGTTCTGCTATTTCCTGGTGTTCGGCAAGGTGTTCGCCTTCATCAACCAGGTGTCGCCGTCCTCGATTGCGGTGATGCCGGATATCGAGAACTATCTCGACTTCGTCATGTCGATGTGCCTGGCTTTCGGTTGCGCGTTCGAAGTGCCGGTGGTGGTGGTGGTGCTGGTGCGCATGGGCCTGGTGTCCGTGGCCAAGCTGAAGGAGTGGCGCGGTTATGTGATCGTGGCCGCCTTCGTGATCGCCGCCATCGTGACCCCGCCTGATGTTGTCAGCCAGTTCTCGCTGGCTATCCCGATGTGGCTGCTGTTCGAGATTGGCGTAATTGTGTCGCCGATGTTCGTCAAGGCAACTACCGCTCCGGAAGAGAAAGCCGACTAAAGCGTTTGCATGATCACTATGACCGCTCCCATCGCATAGATTGGGCGCAGCTTTTCGGCCAGCTTTTCCTCCAGTTTTTCCTCCAGTTTTTCCTCCAGCTTGGCCAGGAGCCTTGCCTCCAGGCGAGCTTCCATCTCGTCAAGCATTGCGCTTAGCTCAGCGCGATGAATAATCAAATCTGCATCGGTCGCCACTGGCTGGCTGAGTGCGAGCGTAAGCGCCGCCGCATGCGCTGCCGCATGTTCGCCTGGCAGCCCCGAGTCAGTGAGGATCTTGACGTATTGATTACGGTCGAACTTGATAGGCATGGTCATGGCCACTCCTTAAGTACATGCTAGCAGGGATGCGGGGGCACGTGCGCCTGCGCAGCCGCCTTTTTGCACCAGAGTTCGCTTGTGGCACATGGGACCGGCGGGCGCGCATGGGACCATGCTAGTCCGCCAGTGAGGCAAGCCCTTGAGCGCGCTCAAGGGCGTAAGGATTACTGCATCAGCTCTTTGATCACGCGCACAGGTGCGCTGCCGTAGCCCAGGAAGTCTTCGTGGAAGTCTTTCAGCGAGAACTTGCTGCCCAGCGCGGCGCGGCGCTGCTCGCGCAGTTCCATGATTTCCGAGTAGCCGGAGAAGTAGCTGGTGAGCTGCACGGAGGTGAGCTGCGCGCGGCGCCATTTCTCTTTCGCTTCGGCGGCGGTCTGGAAGGCCTGGCGCGTCAGCAGGTCAATCGCCTCCTCTTCCGTCATTCCCTTCACATGCACGCTGTAATCGAGGATGGTGTTGGTGACGCTGCGCAGGTTCCATTTCGAGTACATCAGCCACATTTCAGGCTCGTTGTTGCCGTAGCCCGAATCGAGCATCATGCGCTCGCTGTAGACCGCCCAGCCTTCCACCATGGCGCCATTGCCGAAGATCGATTTCACGATCGACGGCGACTTGTTGGCGTACACCAGTTGCGCATAGTGGCCAGGAATCGCTTCGTGCATGTTCAGGATCTGCAGGATCCAGTGGTTGTACTCGCGCAGCGTGGACTCGGCCTGCTCCGGCGTGGCGTCGTCCAGCGGGGTCACGTTGTAGTAGGTGCGGTCCTGCGGGCGGTAAGGGCCTGGCGCTTCGATGCTGGCGCCGGCCACGCCGCGCTGGTAGGCAGGGGTTTCGCGCACCACCAGCGGCTTGTTCGGGTCCAGCGTCAGCAGGTCGTTCTTCACCACCCAATCCTGCAGCACAGGGATCTGGCGCCGTATCTCAGGGAAGAATTCCTCGCGCGGGACGTGGTTGGACGACAGCTTGTCGATCATCATGCCGATCTTGGCGAAGCGGTCGGATGGCTTGGACTTGTCGGCCAGGTACTTCGGCCACAGGTCGTCCGAAATACGGTCCATGTTCGACAGCAACTGCTCGCGGGCGGCCAGCGCTTTCTGGTAAGTCTGCTCGGCATTGCTGCCGGACTGAATGTCGTAGCCGAACTTCGCTTCGTACAGTTCTTTACCGATGCGGAAGGAGCGCGCACCGCTGACGGCCAGCGACTTATCCAGCTCGCCGAGCCAGGCGGCGTAAGCCTCCACGGCCACCTTGGCTGCGGCGATACGCTGCGAGTACAGGTTCTTCTCGTTGGCGTTCAGGATCGAATCCTGCGCCTGCTTGTCCAGGTCGGACAGGACTGCCAGCACACCGGGCGCCTGGTCGATGGCCAGCTTCACGTGCTCGCGCGTCGGGTTCTTGATGTTGTCGCGGGCCGCTTCGTAGTACGCCGGCACGCCGGCGATACGGCGCAGCAGGGTGCGCAGGCGCTGGGGCTTGGCTGCATATTCGGTGTTCAGCACGAAATCGATCGGACTGGCGATGTTGTAGATCGCTGGATTCCATTCCCACTCGCGGAAGGTGGTCAGGTACCAGCGGTCCGAGTTCAGCTTGTTCTGCAGCAGGCCAAGGTCGCTGCGCTGTTTCGGTGACAGCTGTCTGGCGTCGATCTTGCCGAATTTTTCCAGCCATTCGTCGATGAAGGCGAGTTGCTGGTCGCGGTAAGCCTGGTCGGGAACGGTCAGCTGGGCGGCTGTATCGTACTTGCCGACCGAGATGGCGGTTTCCGGATCGATGCGCCACAGCGCGCCGAGGAATTGATTGGCCTGGTTGTCGAAAGCCTTGTCCTGGCGGCGTTCAGCCGGCAGCGGCTTGCTGGCGGCTGCCGCTTTGGCCTTATCCGCTTTGGATTTGCCGGCCTTGGTGCCTGACTTGCCGCTCTTGCCGGACTTGGACGACGATTTGCTTGTTTTACCTTTGCTGCTGGACTTCTTGCTGACGGCAGTCTTGGCCGGCGCATTCGATTTCTTGCTCTTCGTCGCGGCGTCGACTGGCGACAGGGCCAGGCTCAACATCATCGCGGCGAGGGCGATTTTGGTCTTCATCATATTTCAACCTCTTGCTAGTGCAGCGTGGGAGATTATCACAAGCCGAGTGCCTCCCGCGCCCGGACGGGGCCAAGGTCCCTGGCTTCCGCCGCCGCATCGGGCGGCAGCCATTGTGGAAAAGGGATCGCTTCGTTGACATGCTTGCCGTTGGCGGTGTGAACCTGCCTTACCCGTGCCAGTGCTTCCGCCGGCAGTTCGCCTGCCAATGCTGCCACTGCGGGCCACAGGCGGCGGTGTACCAGCGTCAGTTTTCCAGCCAGCAGGCGGCACAGCAGGATATCGCCATGATTCTGCACTTCGCTCAGCACGGCGAAAATGCGCTTGCCTTCAGGGTGGCCCCACCAGCTGCCTTTGATTGGGGCGCCGACGATAGCCTCCGTCAGCGTCGGCACCTTGCCGCGTGCCGACGCCAGCACGACTCCGTGCTGTTCGACAAAGGCCAGGGCCTGTTGCGCGTTCATCCGGCCGCCTGCTTCTGCCTGCGCCTGTCAGAAGCGGCGCAAGCCTTCGTTCAGCATAGCCAACATATCTTCGGCAGTCATTCGTGCGGCAGTGTCGCTGCCATCGAGCAGACTGTCCGCCAGCTCGCGCTTGTGGCCGTGCAGTTCGACGATGCCTTCCTCGATCGTATTGCGGGCCACCAGCCGGTAGATAGTGACCGGCCGCAGTTGCCCCATGCGGTGCGCACGGTCGGAAGCCTGGTCCTCCACGGCAGGATTCCACCATGGGTCCATGTGGATCACATAGTCGGCTGCGGTCAGGTTGATGCCGACGCCGCCGGCCTTAAGGCTGATCAGGAACACATCGCCTTGGCCGGCCTGGAACGCGTCCACCGACTGCTTGCGCGCAGCCATCGGCGTGCTGCCGTCGAGGTATTGATACTGGATGCCGTTGCGGTCCAGGTGGGCGCGAATCAGCGACAGGTGGTCGACGAACTGGCTGAACACCAGCACCTTGTGCCGGTTTTCCAGCAAGCCTTCCAGCAGGCGTGCGAACGCAGCCAGCTTGCTCGATTCGAGCCGCAGGGTAGGCGCCACCAGGTTCGGATTGCAGCAGGCGCGGCGCAGCTTCATGATCTCCGCCAGGATCTGCATCGACTTCCTGTCCGCAGGTCCTTCGATGGAGGCCAGGTTTTCCAGCGCCTCGCGGCGCAGCGATTCGTACAGGGCGGTTTCTTCAGGCGACAGGTCGACTTCCAGCACGATCTCGGTGCGGGCCGGCAGTTCTGTCAGCACTTGCGCCTTGGTCCGGCGCAGCACGAAGGGCCCGATCAGGCGGCGCAGGCGATTACGTGCGCCTACTTCCGCGCGGTGGTCCTGCTGGCGCTCGATCGGGCCGGCAAAACGCAGGTTGAACTGTTCGTGGCTGCCCAGCAGGCCCGGATTGATGAAGCGGAACAGGTTCCATAGCTCGCCGAGATGGTTTTCCAGCGGCGTGCCGGTGGCCACCATTTTGAAGTCGCCCTTCAGCGCCATGACGGCCTGCGAGCGCTTGGTGGCGGCGTTCTTGATGTTCTGGGCCTCGTCCAGCACGATGGTGTGCCACTTTGGCTTGGTGAAGCGCTCGGATTCCAGTTGCAGCAGGCCGTAGCTGGTGATCACCAGATCGAACGGACCAGCATTGCTGACGATGTCGTCGCGGTCGCCCGTGGCATACATCTTCACGTTCAGCGTCGGTGCGAAGCGCGCGGCCTCGCTGGCCCAGTTCAGGCAGACCGAAGTCGGGGCTACCACCAGCGTTGGCCCTTGCGGGGCCCGCAGCAGGACCAGGGCCAGGGCCTGCAGGGTCTTGCCCAGGCCCATATCGTCGGCCAGGCAGGCGCCAACGCCCCAATGCGCCAGGCGTGCCAGCCATTCGAAACCGGCCAGCTGGTAGTCGCGCAGTTCGGCCTGCAGGGTGCTTGGAAGTTGCGGCGTGTAGCTGGCGCTGGCTTCGATGCGCTGCAGGTGTTCGCGCCACATGGCGTCTGCCTCCACCATGCCGACGTCGTTGGCCAGTTCCTCCAGCACGAAGGCCGCCAGGCGGTGCACCTTCATGCCGGCGTCGTCGTCCTCGCCATAGGCAGCCAGTTCGGACAGGCGGCGGTGCAGTTCTTCCGACAGCGCGAGGAATTCCTTGTCGCCCAGCGCGATGAAGCGGCTCTTGCTGGCGCGGACCATGTCCAGCAGCGAGCGCAGGTCCAGCACCCGGTCTTCGTCGACCACCAGCTGCCCGCTGGCGGCGAACCAGTCTTTCTTGCTCTTGATGTTCAGGCGCAGCTGCTTGGTGTAGACCGGCTTGGTGAGGCGGAAGGCCTCACCCTCCGGCCATGCCAGCACCACCTTGTCGGCGCCGAATTCCTGCAACTCGGCCAGCAGCTGCAGGCACAAGGCAGGCTCTCCGAGCAGCCATTCGCCATGCTCCTCGGTAGCCTGCTCCAGTACTTCGCACTTGAGCACCAGCTGGCGCTGCGCATCGCGCTCGCCCGCCAGGCTGCGTCGCGCCTGCACCGTGCGGCCATTGACGTCTGCGATCACGTTTTCCGCTCCGGCGCCAGGCGCGTAATAAGGCCCGGCATCTCGCAGCGGGCGCACCTGGATCTGCATCTTCAGGCCTTGCTGGTAAGGCAGCAGGTGGATATGCAGGCGCGGGTCGGCATCGCATTGTTCGGTATTGGCCGCACCGCCGCCGATGTCGGACTGCACGGTTACCATCGACGACACGGCGCCAATCGCCTTCAGTACCTGCTCCTTGGCATGTTCCGGCACGGCCAGGCCGTCGCCGACAATGGCGGCGATGCGGCGGTGCTCGTCCTGCACGCTGACCACGCGCAGGCGGTTCGGCGCCTCGCGCACCACGATCACATTGGCGTTCAGGTTTTCAATCGCGGGCTGCAGCGCAAGATGCAATTGGCCCTGGTGGGTGCGGATCAGCAGTTCCGGCGCACCGGCCAGCAGTTCGACGCGGGTATCCGGCGCATCCATCCAGAACACCAGCGGATGGCCAACCAGCGCCAATACTGCCTGATCAATGTCGATGTCGTAGCGCAGGCCGGAAGAATAAGCCTGGCGGGACGGCATGATGGCGCTGCTGACACGCATGTCCTGCGGCGTCAGGTATTCCATCTGCGCAGCGTCGTCGCGCAGGCGCTTGAGCGCAACCGGGCGCGCCTTGCCCCAGGCGCCGCGCACATCGCGTTTCTGCTCGCGCGGTTCGATTTCCGCGATGCCCTGGCGCTCGCCATAGCTGACCGCCCACACCAGGCGCATCTCGCCGCCCGTTTCGCCGCCGCCCTGCTGCAGGTTGATCAGGGCTGCCAACTGGCGCTGCCACGCTTCCTGCCGCTCGAACCAGGTTGCCATGTCGCTGAAGCCAAGCTGCTCGCGCAAGGCGGCTGCACGCCCTGCTGCCGCCTCGTCGCCGAGATGGCCCAACAGGCTTTCGGCGCCGCCTGCCAGCAGCATGAACCCAGCCGCTTCCGCCGCCTGAGACAAGTCCTGCAGCTCGGCGCGGCGCTGCTTCAATTGTGGCAGCGCGAGCCAGTAGTACAGCATGCATTGGAACATCTGCGCCTGGAGTGGCGCTTCCCAGGCGCGCTGCGTCACCAGCTCGGCTTGCATGGTGCCGGCGCGGATCTGGCGCAGCATGCTCAATTGCTGGTAGACCGCGCTGTCGGCGTTGTGCTGGGCGTGCACTGCCACGTCGAGGTAGCTCTCGGCGGATTTCAGGTGCTTGGCGTCGCCGCTGCGCAGCAGGGCCAGCACATAGAGGTGGCCGGCGATGCCCTGGAACAGCTGTTTGCGTTTGCCGGACTCGCGGCGGATCGATTTCAGCGCGGCTTCGAAGCCATTGATCGCGCCGGCCACATCGCCGCGCAGCACATGGATGGCGCTGGAGAAGCACTGCGCCAGCGCGCCGTCCATCCCCTCCAGGTAGCGCGTGGCGTCGGCCAGCTTGCCGCACAGGATCGCGTGTTCCGCCATCGCCAGCCGCAATGCCGGGCTGATTTGCTGTTCGGCCGACTGGCGGCGCTGCAGGTGGCGTTCCGCATAGCCGCGCACCAGCGGCGCCAGCGCAGGCTCGCGCTGGGTGTGCTGGATCAGCAGCATCAGCACGTCGTCCTGCAGTGCTGGATGCACCAGCAGCAGCATCCCCGCTTCGAAAGGGCGCGAGAAGATGTCGACGACCGGATGCAGTTGCGCTGCTTCATAGCACACCATGCAGGCGGCCAGCAGCGGCATGACGTCCTGCGGCGGACGGCCGCGCAGCATGGCCATGCGCAGGCGCGCCACGCCGTGGCGGTAGCTGCGCGGCTCATAGGCGCCGTTCCAGTTCTGGCGCATCGGGTTCAGCGTTTCGTAAGCCTTGCAGATATCATCCAGCAGGTGGGCGCCAATCGCGGCGCGAATCGCGGGCCAGCGCAGGCGCGCGTTGCAGACGTAGCCGCGTCCCATCACGGCGGTGGTGAAGGCCAGCCGCTCCAGCTTGAGCAGCGGGTCGTCCAGCGTCAGGGGCGTGAACGGCTGGCCGCTGGTATCGTGAATGCCGGCGGCCACCATGTGGTCGAGGATGGCGGTGCGCCCGACCGGGTCGCCCACCAGTGCCAGCAGGGCGAGAATGGCTTTCTCAGGCTGTTCGAGGGCTTCGAATTCCGCCAGCAGGGTGTCGCTCATCCGCGCAAGCCAAACATGCGTTGGTAGAAGTCCAGCTCCGCCTGCAGCGTGCGCACGATGGTGTCGGCCTTGCGGAAGCCGTGGCCTTCGCCTTCCAGTTCAACATACTCGACCGGGATGCCACGCTGGCGCAAGGCGTTCACCATGGCTTCCGATTGCTGCGGCGGCACTACCTTGTCATCCAGTCCCTGGAAGAAGATCATGGGGCGCGACAGGCGGCCGGTATGGTTGATCGGGGAGCGTTCGGCGTACACCGCTTCCGCCTGGGCCTTGGGCGCGATCAGGTACTCGTTGTAGTGCGACTCGAATTTGTGCGAATCGTCGTCCAGCCCTTTCAGGTCGGACACACCGTAGTAGCTGGCGCCCAGCTTGAACAGGTCGTGGAAGGTCAGTGCGCACAGCGTCGTCAGGCCGCCCGCGCTGCTGCCGCGGATGATCAGGCGTTCGCCGTCTGCCAGGCCTTGCGCGACCAGGTGGCGTGCGCCGGCAATGCAGTCTTCCACGTCGACGATGCCCCACTGGCCTTTCAGCGCATCGCGGAAGGCGCGGCCGAAGCCGGTGCTGCCGCCGTAGTTCACGTCCAGCACGCCGAAACCGCGGCTGGTCCAGAATTGCGTCTTCAGGCTAAGGGTGCTGGCCGCCATGCCGGTCGGGCCGCCGTGGCTGATCACGATGACCGGCGGCTTCTCGCCTTGCGGTGCGCGCACGTCCTGGTTTGTGGGCGGATAGAAGAAGGCATACGCCGTACGGCCGTTGGTGCTTGGGTAGCTGATGCTTTCCGGGACGGACAGGTAGCCCAGCGCGGGCAGGCCGGCGATGGAGCGCTCCAGCACTTCACGCTCGCCTGTCGCCAGGTCGATGCGGGCAATCTCGCTCGCGATGGTTGGGCTGCCTGCCAGAACGACCACGTAGCCATCGCCTGCGCGCAGCTCGCGGATTTCCTGGTACGGCGTGGCGATCGGTTCCAGCACCGTGCTGCCGGCGCGCAGGCGCGCCAGTTTGCTGACGCCTTGTTCAATATAGCTGCAGACAATCTCGCCGCCCGCGCCGAAGCCATACAGTGCGTTGCCGAAGGTCCAGTGCGGCGTCGCAAACTCCGCCGCCATTGGGCACAAAGCCTCGACTGCACTGGCCGCGCCGCCCGCGCTCTCGCGCAGGCAGTACAGGTTCCACCAGCCGCTGCGATCGGACACGAAGTGCAGCACGCCCTGCGGCGACCACTCCGGCTGGCAGATCGATTCCTGCGGGCCGCCGGCCACCCGTGTGGGCGTGCCAAGCCGGCCATCGGCCTCCACCTCCGCCACCCACAGCTCGGTGCCCTGCCACGGCATGCGCGGATGGTCCCAGGACAGCCACGCCAGGCGCCGGCCGTCCGGCGACAGCCGCGGCGAAGAGTAAAAGTCGTTACCCATGACAAGCACGCGCTCGCCGCCGTCAAAGCCTACCGCGCAAATGGTATTTACCGGCTGTTCATGCGACCCTGCCTCTTCCGGATGCTGTTCGCGCACCGCGATCAGCCGCGCGCGCGCGGCGTCGAACACGAAATCGGCAAAGCGCTGGCGGCCCGGAGATGTGAAGGCCTGTGCCGCGCCGTCGGAGGCAAGGCGGTACAAGCGGTTGTCGGCATGGTGCGAGAACACCACCACGCCATCGGCCACGGCATAGGCGCCGCCGCCATATTCATGGACGCGGTTGCGGACGTTGAACGGCATTGGCGTCACTTCGGCGGCAGCCGCAGTGCCGGGCCGGCGCATCAAGGTAGTCCGCCCCGCCTCGGCCGCACGTCCGGCCAGCCAATAGATATCCTTCCCGTCCAGGACGACCGAAGACAGCGGTGTAGCGCCCGCAGCAACCATCTCGGCGCTGATCGGTGATGGCCAGGCGCCAAAAGGCGCGGTGGAGGTGGATGTCATGGGCGCTCCAAAACGCGTAAAAAACTGGGCAGGGATGCGATAATAACGCCTTTCTACCTGCTTTAGATTGTCTTTCATGCCACAATTTGCCCAGCTGAAGAACGACACCTTCCTGCGTGCGCTGCTGCGCCAGCCGACCGAATACACCCCGGTGTGGCTGATGCGCCAGGCAGGGCGCTACCTGCCTGAATACCGCGCTACGCGCCAGAAGGCGGGCTCCTTCATGGGCCTGGCAACCAACCCTGACCTGGCCACCGAAGTCACCCTGCAGCCGATCGACCGCTATCCGCTGGATGCAGCGATCCTGTTCTCCGATATCCTGACGGTGCCGGATGCGATGGGCCTGGGCCTGTACTTCGTGGAAGGCGAGGGGCCGAAATTCGAGCGCCCGCTGAAGACCGAGGCAGACGTCAAGGCGCTGCAACTGCCGCCGGCAGGTTCGCTGGACTATGTATTCAAGGCCGTGACCCAGATCCGCACCGAGTTGAATGGCCGCGTGCCGCTGATCGGCTTCTCCGGCAGCCCGTGGACGCTGGCCTGCTATATGGTGGAAGGCCAGGGTTCGCGCGAATTCCACACCATCAAGAAGATGATGTATTCGCGCCCGGACCTGATGCACCACATCCTGGAGGTGAACGCCCGCGCAGTCGCTGAGTACCTGAACGCCCAGATCGACGCCGGCGCGCAAGCGGTGATGATCTTCGACTCCTGGGGCGGTGCGCTGGCCGATGGCGCCTACCAGCAGTTCTCCCTGAAGTACATGCAGCAGGTCGTGAGCCTGCTGAAGCGTGAAAAAGATGGCGTGAAGATTCCCGCCATCGTGTTCACCAAAGGCGGCGGCCACTGGGCCGAGGAAATCGCCGCTATCGGCGCCGACGCCATGGGCCTGGACTGGACCGCCAACATCGGCAAGATCCGCGAGCTGGTGGGCCACAAGATGGCCCTGCAGGGCAACATCGACCCGGCCATCCTGTTCGCCAACCCGGAGCAGATCGCGGCCGAAGCGCGCCGCGTGCTGGATTCCTACGGCCCGCACAATACCGGCCACGTATTCAACCTGGGCCACGGCATTTCCCAGTTCACCCCGCCGGAATCGGTGACGGTGCTGGTGGAGACTGTCCACAGCCATAGCCGCAAGCTGCGCGGCGGCTGAAAACTGTAGTCCCGGTTCAAAGGGCGCTACGGCGCCCTTTTTTATTTCGTGCAGAAGCGACTTATACACAAAATTTTTTACTGCGGAAATAACAGGCAGTAGCGGATGCTCCCCTCTCAGCTCATTCGCAACTGGTTGATTTTTAAAGGTTTATTTTTAACCGCTTTTGGCAATGTTTTGGGTTTTGTAAACCTTATCCCATGGTGCAAGCGAGCTTGTTGGGTCATTCTCCACAAAGTTATCCACAAAAACTGTGGAAAAAAGTCAAAAGTACTTTGTAAACCGGCACTTAGTAAGAATTTGTAGGAATTGTCTTAGCGTCATGTTGCAATGCATGATATTTCGCCAAGACTTTCAGTGGTGAAAACGCTTGCGGAAACACAAACCGTGCCGCGCACGCCTGTGTACAATGCTTGGCTTGATGTTGTGGCGCACCAGGCACGTTTTCCACTGAAAAGGCCGTAAAAAATGCTTGATTTCGGTGAAAAACTGCTCCTTTAATGGTGCACTTATGCACAGAGCGTGGAAAATTATGCGCTTTCTGGCTCTCCTAGGATGGCTCTTGTAAGTTGTTGAATCAAAAGGAGAAAAATCAGGAGATTTTGCTGGGTTTCCCCAGATTGCAAGCTGGAGGTTAGTGCTTGCTCAGGATTCCAGCCCCTTTGTTCACAAAGTTATCCCCAGATTCTGTGGATAGTTGAAAAACCCTCGATTGATAGCCCTGGATGGCGCACTGCATTCTCCGAATTGCCTTGGACACGCCGCTGAACGCGGTCTTTGATTACCGCTGGGATTGCGAAATATCAGAGCGCCCGCGTGTAGGACAATTGGCAATGGTTCCGTTCGGGCCGCGTGAAGTCGTCGGGCTGATTGTGGATATCCTGGACGAAACGGATGTTCCCGAGGAAAAGCTCAAAGCCGCGCTGGCGGTGCGCAGCCAGTTGGCCCCACTGTCCCGGCAATGGCTGGCGCTGGCCGGCTTTGCTGCCGAGTACTACCAGCGCCCGCTGGGCGAAGTAGCCTTGCCCGGACTGCCCAAGAACCTGCGCGTGGCAAGCACCGTTGCACTGGATCGCGCCATCAAGAAGCTGGCCAAGCTGGAGGAGCCGCACGACCCGGCGCCGGCCAATGTGCCGGTGCTGAATGCCGGCCAGCAGGCAGCGGCCGATGCCATCGTCGGTGCGCAGGGGTTTGCGCCCTTCCTGCTGTATGGGGTGACGGGCAGCGGCAAGACCGAGGTCTACCTGCAAGCCTGCGCGCAAGTGCTGGCGCGCGAGCCGCAAGGCCAGGTGCTGGTGCTGGTTCCCGAGATCAACCTGACGCCGCAGCTGGAAACCAATATCCGCAACCGCTTCCCGGGCGTGATGCTGTCCACCCTGCACAGCCGCCTGTCGGAGGGTGAGCGCATGCTGCACTGGCTGGCGGCACATGAAGGCAAGGCGCGCATTGTGCTTGGCACGCGGCTGTCCATCCTGGCTTCCATGCCGAACCTGAAGATGATCGTGATCGACGAGGAACACGATCCTTCATACAAGCAGCAGGAAGGCCTGCGTTACTCCGCACGCGACCTTGCCGTGTGGCGCGCGCACCAGCTCCAGATCCCGGTGGTGCTGGGCTCCGCCACGCCGTCGCTGGAGAGCTGGCACCACGCGCTGAAAGGCCGCTACCGCAAGCTGGAATTGCGCGAACGCGCGGTGCAGCAGGCGGTGCTGCCTTCGGTAAAGCTGATCGATACTTCGCGCCGGCGGGGGCAGGAAGGCTTGACCGAGCAACTGGTGGAGGCGATCAGGCTGCGCATGGAACGTGGCGAGCAATCCTTGCTGTTCCTGAACCGGCGCGGTTATTCGCCGGTGATTACCTGTGAATCATGCGGCTGGGTCAGCGAGTGCAAACGCTGTACGGCCTCGATGGTGCTGCACAAATCGGATTACCGCCTGCGCTGCCACCACTGCAGCCTTGAGATGCGCATTCCGCGCCATTGCCCGACGTGCGGCAATATCGACCTGCAGCCGCTTGGGCGCGGTACGCAGCGCATCGAGGAGAGCTTGCAGGAGCTGTTTCCGCAAGCGCGGGTGTTGCGCATCGATGCCGACAGCACGCGCCGCAAAGGCAGCGCGCAGGAGGCGTTCGACAGCGTGCACCGGCAGGAAGTCGATATCCTGGTCGGCACGCAGATGGTCGCCAAGGGGCATGACTTCAAGAACCTGACGCTGGTGGGAATCATGAATCCCGACAGCTCGCTGTTCTCGCAGGATTATCGGGCCAGCGAGCGTTTGTTCGCGCAGTTGATGCAGGTGGCGGGCCGTGCTGGCCGCCAGGGCGGCAGCGAGAGCGAGGTGCTGGTGCAGACCAGCTATCCGGAGCACCCGCTGTTCTCGGCGCTGGTGGCGCATGATTACGACTACTTCGCCAATTCGCTGCTAGGCGAGCGCGAAGTGGCTGGTTTGCCGCCTTACCTGTACCAGGCGATCCTGCGGGCGGAAGCGCGCGAGCTGGAGCTGGCGCTGGAATTCCTGCGCGGTGCGCGCGACCTGGTGCAGCATGGGGGTATTACGATCAACGATCCGATTCCGATGAGCATGGCGCGTGTGCACAATATGGAGCGCGCGCAGTTGCTGGTGGAGTCGCCGTCGCGGCCGGCGTTGCAGGCGTTCCTGAAGGAGTGGATGCAGGCCTTGCGCGAGCAGAAGACGCGCCTCAAGTGGTCGCTAGAGGTTGATCCTGTCGATATTTGAAACCCGGTAAACCAGGGGTCTCAAAGCCGCGGGTTGGGTTCAAGGTCTTTGACCTTTTGAAAAGATCAACAGCGCACAGCCAGACTCGCGGCAGATGAGCAGATAGTGTCAGACCCTTGGGTCTGACACTGGTTTACCGGTTTTCAGGGTTGAGCAAGATACCGCCGCGCAGTACTGACAATCTGCTCATTAAGCGCATGCGTAAACGGCGTATCCAGCTCCCACGCATGCCAATCCAATTCCACATCGATATAACGCCCCGGCAGCAGATCGACCAGCGCGCCTTGCGACAAGCCCTGCGCCGCCTGCAGATAAGGCAGCAAGCCATAAGCCATCCCACCGAACACGGTATCGTTCAAAGCCGTCGACAGCGGCATTGTGTGATGCGGGAACGGCCGCACATAGCCCGCCTCGCGCGCCAGGAAGCGCGCCATCAGGTCGCGGTCATGCACCACGGCCGGCGCCAGCGCCAACGCCTCAACGCTGAACCCATCCCCAAACCAATGCCCCGCAAACGCAGGCGCGGCCACGCACACATAACGTATCGCTCCCAGCGGCGTGGCAGAAGAACCCGCAGCGGCAGGCGACGGTACCTCGGCCCGCGCCGCCACGCACCCGAACACCGCCCCCTCGCGCATCAAGTGCAGCGCCACCTCGCGCTCCGCACATTCCACATCGAGCTGGCAGCGCGGCGGCGACAGCAAGGGACGCAGGGCCAAAGGCATCCAGGTCGCCAGGCTCGCGGCATCGACGGCGATCGCAATTTCAGGCATGCTGGTCTCATGGCCAAGGTCGATGTCGAGCGCTGCCTCCATCAGTTTGACGTTGCGGTAATGCGAGATGAGGCGCTGGCCCAGGCCCGTAGCTTCGGCGGGGGAACTGCGCACGATCAGCAGCCTGCCTACCGCGTCCTCGAGCGCTTTGATACGCTGGGATACGGCCGGCTGGCTGATGCCAAGCGCGTTCGCCGCCTTTTCGAAGCTGCCATGGCTGGCAACGGCATCCAGCACCGCCAGCGCGCGGTAGTCCAGATTTTCCATAAGATGTGCTTAATAAAAGCGCGAAAAGATAAGTCATACTAATGCATTAACAATGACGGAGGCAAGATGGAAACCATCCAGTGCGATGTGGCGGTGATCGGCGCAGGTACTGCCGGGCTAAGCGCCTACCGCGCGGCGCGCAACGCAGGCAAGCATGCGGTGCTGATCGAAGACGGTCCGCACGGCACCACCTGCGCGCGCGTTGGCTGCATGCCAAGCAAGCTGCTGATCGCCGCGGCGGAAGCCGCGCATGCGGTGCGCGAGGCGCCAGGCTTTGGCATCGAACCAAACGGGCTGAGAGTTGACGGCAAGGCCGTGATGGCGCGCGTACGCAGTGAGCGCGACCGCTTTGTTGGCTTCGTGCTGGAGAATGTGGCCGCCATGCCGGCCGAGGACAAGCTGCATGGGCGCGCGCGCTTTACTGCCCCCAACCGGCTGCAGATCGGCGACAAGCTGGAAGTTGCGGCCAAGGCGGTCGTCATTGCCACCGGCTCGCGACCCGACATTCCGTCGGAGTGGGCGGCAGCCGGACCGCGTGTCATCAACAGCGACGCCGTGTTCGAATGGACCGACTTGCCGCGCTCCGTCGCAGTCATCGGCGCCGGCGTGATTGGCCTCGAACTGGGCCAGGCTTTGCACCGCCTCGGCGTGCGCGTGGCGATCATCGCGCGCAGCAGCAGCGTGGCGCAGATAAAGGACCCGCATGTGCTGGCAGCCGCCTCGCAAGCGCTGGGTGAGGAACTGGACATCCGCTTCCGTACCAAGGTGGCAGGCATTTCGCATGCTGGCAACGGGCTCGAATTACGCACGCAGGATGCGGAAGGCGAAGAACGTGCCGAGCATTTCGAGTATGTACTGGTCACCACCGGCCGCACGCCGAACGTTTCCGGTCTTGGCCTCGAGCACACAGGGCTGGCGCTGGACAAGAAAGGCGTGCCGAAATTCGACCGCCACACCATGCAATGCGGCGATAGCTGCATCTTCATCGCCGGCGATGCCAGCGCTGAGATCCCGCTGCTACCGGAAGCGGCCGATCAGGGCAAGATCGCCGGCGCCAACGCCGCCAGCTATCCCGAAGTGAAACCCGGCCTGCGCCGCACGCCGCTCGCCATCACCTTCAGCGAGCCACAGATCGCCACGGTGGGCCAGGGCTACAAGGAGCTGACCAACGGCCGCGAGCATTTCGCGATCGGCGCCGTCAGTTTCGACGACCAGGGGCGCAGCCGCGTCATGCGCCAGAACAAGGGCATGCTGCGTGTGTATGCGGAGTATGGGAGCGGGCGCTTCCTCGGCGCCGAGATGGCCGGGCCGCGTGCAGAACACATCGGCCACCTGCTGGCCTGGGCGCACCAGGCCAAACTGACGGTGTCGCAGATGCTGGACATGCCCTTCTACCACCCGGTAGTGGAGGAAGGCCTGCGCACCGCCTTGCGCAGCCTGGCGGCGGAGCTGCAAAAGCCGCCGCCACCACCCAAGCCAATGCCGAACGATTGCACGCCCGGCTGCTAGATCAGTTCAGGCTCGAATCCAGGCGGCCCTGGCTGGCCAGTTCGCGCAGCACGCGGATGGTGTCCAGGTCCGACTCCTGGTAAGCGGAGCGGCGGAAATCGTCGTACATGGCGTTGGCGGCATCAGTCGCCGCGTCATGGCCGTCGTCGTACTGGAAGCGCACGTACAGGCGTTCCGGTTGCGGCATCTCGATCGTCATCGTCAGGCTGGAGGCGCTGATGTCCTTTTGCGCCGGCACGTTGTAGCGCACCACATACGGCTCGTGCAGCACCACGTTGTCCTCGATGACCACGTCGCCATAGCGCAGGCGGCGGCTGAAGCCGGCCGTGGTCCGATCCGAGATTTCCGCCTCGTCCAGGTGCGGGACGAACAACTTGGGCGACTCAGCGCGCAGCACCAGGCCGCGCCACAACTGCTGATGGGTGATGGTGTCCATCAGCGGGTTGAGGAGGTCGTTCACTTCTATTAAATGTTCAAATTTCATAACACTTCTGCCTGCTTTTTGAGAGGTTTGATACCACTATATTCTGTACAATGCCGGGATGTCCAATGCACCCCAGTTCGGCCTGAACGGCCCACAGAGCGAAGCCGTGCTCTATCTCGACGGCCCTGCCCTTGTACTGGCGGGGGCCGGCTCGGGCAAGACACGCGTCATTACGCAAAAAATTACCCATATGATCGAGGATCGCGGCTATGACCCGCGCACGATCGCCGCGCTCACCTTTACCAACAAGGCGGCGCTGGAAATGCAGGAGCGGGTCGGCAAGATGCTCAAGCAGCCGCGCCAGGCCAAGCTGCTGACCGTCTGTACCTTCCACTCCCTTGGCGTGCGCATTTTGCGCCAGGAATGTAACCATCTGGGGCTGAAAGACCGTTTTTCAATCATGGACAGCGACGATTGCTATTCGCTGGTCCAGGACCTGGCCATCACCACGGACAAGAACCTGATCCGCAGCATCCAGAACGACATCTCGCTGTGGAAGAACGGCCTGATCACGCCGGAACAAGCGCTGAAAAACGCGCAGACCGAAGACGAGGCGCAATCGGCGCGCATCTACGCCAGCTACATCGCAACGCTGGCCGCCTACCAGGCGGTGGATTTCGATGACCTGATCCGCCTGCCGGTGGAACTGTTCCGCAACCACGACACGGTGCGCGACAAATGGCAGCGCCGCCTGCGCTACCTGATGATCGACGAATACCAGGACACCAACACCTGCCAGTACGAACTGGTCAAACTGATGGTGACTGGCCTGGGCAAGAAGCCAATGTTCACCGCCGTCGGCGACGACGACCAGGCGATCTACGGCTGGCGCGGCGCGACCATGGAAAACCTGGCGCTGCTGCAAGTCGACTTCCCCGACCTGCGCCTGATCAAGCTGGAACAGAATTACCGCTCCACTACCCGCATCCTGCAGGCGGCCAATGCGGTGATCCAGAACAATCCCAAGCTGTTCGAGAAATCGCTGTGGTCCGAGCTGGGGATAGGTGAGCCGATCAAGGTGCACTCGATGCCGAACGAGGAACAGGAGGCGGAGCAGGTGGCGATCATGATTTCGGCCGACCACTTCGAGCGCAAGAACAAGTGGGCCGATTACGCGATCCTGTATCGCGGCAACCACCAGGCGCGCGTGATCGAGCAGGCGCTGCGCACGCAGCGCATTCCGTACACGATTTCCGGCGGCCAGAGCTTCTTCGACAAGGCGGAGATCAAGGACATCATGGCCTACCTGCGCCTGATAGCGAACCCGGACGATGATCCTGCCTTCATCCGCGCCGCCACCACGCCGCGCCGCGGCATCGGCCAGTCCACGCTGGAAGCGCTGGGCTCCTTCTCGGGCAAGTGGCAATGCTCGCTGTTTGAGGCCGTGTTCAAGGGCGGCATCGAGGCGGTGCTGAACGAACGCCAGCTGCGGCCGCTGCAGGACTTCTGCAACTTCATCCTGGAACTGGAATCGCGCGCCACGCGTCCTGGCCCGTCGGGCAGCGGCGACAACGCGGCGCAGGTGCTGGACGACCTGATGGAAGGCATGCACTACGAGCACTACCTGTACGACACCTTCGAGGAACGCGCTGCGCAGGGCAAGTGGGACAACGTGATGGACTTCGTCAACTGGCTGAAGGACCGCGGCCGCGGAGGCAAGGACCGCGATGGCGAAGAAAAGAACGTGCTGGAACTGACGCAGATGGTGGCCCTGATGTCCATGCTGGACGGGAAGGACGAAGAGCCGGACGCGATCCGCATGTCGACCCTGCATGCGTCGAAAGGCCTGGAGTATCCGCATGTATTCCTGGTCGGCGTGGAAGAGGGCATCCTGCCGCACAAGGGCGACCCCGATGCGCCCGTCGAATTGCTGGCCCAGCGCATTGAAGAAGAGCGGCGCCTGATGTACGTGGGGATCACGCGCGCCCAGCGCACCCTGCAGCTCACCTGGTGCAAGAAGCGCAAGCGCGGCGGCGAACATGTGCAATGCGATGTGTCGCGCTTCATTGCCGAAATGGCGCTCGATGTCGGCATCGCCCCGCCGACCGAATCGGAAGTGCTGTCGCCGCGCGAACGCCTGGCGCGCATGAAGGAATTGCTGTCGGCTCCGCGCGACATTAATCCGGCTTGAATGGTGCTAGCATGGGTGTTCTTCCTTTACACAGGAGGCTCCCATGTTTATTCGCATTTGCCTGCTCGCCGCCCTGGCGGGCGCAGCGCCCCTCGCAAGCGCTGCGGATGTGGTGACCAAGCCCGAAGCCGAGGCGATGGTGAAAAAAGCCCTCGCTTACCTGAAAGCTAACGGTCGCGAAAAGACTTTCGCTGAAATCGACAAGAAAGACGGACAGTTCGCCGACCGCGACCTGTATCTCACCGTGTATGGCCTTGATGGTGTCGTGCGTGCACACGGCGCCAACACCAAGATGATCGGCAAAAACCTGATGGAGTTGAAAGACGTCGACGGCAAGGCTTTCGTGAAAGAGCGTGTCGAGATGGCGAAGAAAAAAATGCCATTCTGGCAGGACTACAAATTCAACAACCCGGTCTCCGGCAAGATTGAACCGAAAACCATGTACTGCGTGCCGGAGGAGGACATCATCGTTTGCGGTGGGGTCTACCTGAAGTAAGGCCGATACAGATCAAACAACCGTGCGTCCGCCCCTTTCAGAGGGGCGGGATAATGGCAGCTACGGGAGCTGCCATGCCGAATAATATTGATCCGTTCGCTTACGAGGAACACTTGACAAAGGTTGGCGTACCAGCCGAGCAGGCACACGTGCATGCAGAAGCCATCGGCAAGGTGAAGTGCGAGCTCGAGATACTGGACAACAGGATGAAGTCCAGTGACGATGAGGACAAGGTCGGCAAGGGCTTCGCCGAACTCAACACGAAAATAGATCGTACCAAGGTTGAGCTTGAGGCCAAGATCGACCAGACCAAGGCGGAGCTTGAAGCCAGGATCGACAAGACCAAGACGGAGCTTGAGGCCAGGATCGACAAAACCAAGACGGAGCTTGAGGCCAAGATCGACAAAACCAGGACGGAGCTTGAGGCCAAGATCGACCAGACCAGGGCGGAGCTCGAGGCCATGATCGACAAAACCAGGGTTGAACTCGATGCCAACATTGACCGGACTAAAGCCGAGCTCGAGGCCAAGATTGACAAGACCAAAGCCGATCTCGAAGAAAAGATTCACCGCGCCAAAGTGGAAACCATATGCTGGACGATTGGAATCGTGATCTCAGTTTGCTCGCTGCAAGGCTACATCATCGTAAATATGCTGAAGTAAAATGCCTGCTTTACCCCTAGCAGGAGCAGGCCGTGAGCAGCAGCGAAGAGCGTTTTGTTGATATTGAGTTAAAGTTGGTACACCAGGAGGACCTGGTGGAATCGCTGAACCAGCGCGTCTACGAGCAGCAAAAGCAGATCGACATGCTGGAAGATCTTGTGCGCGCGCTCGCCGAACGTGTGCGTACCTCCACCCTGGCCAACCAGACCCCGCTCAACGAACGCCCGCCGCACTACTGATTTCCTGACACTTTATGATACGCAGTGCAGCATGACTTTGCACTGCGGGGTTGCTATCATCTGCCGCTTCGAAACATTACAAAACAGGAGAGAGAATGTTCCGTCCGAAATTGCTGGTGATTGCTGCCAGCCTGGCCGTTGCCGGTCTTGCAAATGCCGCGCTGCCGGCTTCCAATCCTTTCGCAGAAGTATCCAAACTGCCGCTGAACTACCCGGCCTTCGACAAGATCAAGAACGAAGACTACGGTCCTGCCTATGAAGAAGGCATGAAGCAGCAGGCTGCCGAGATTGCGAAGATCGCCAACAACAAGGCCGCGCCGACTTTCGAGAACACGATCGTGGCAATGGAACGTTCCGGCCGCCTGCTGGACCGCGTGAGCTCCGTGTTCGGCAACCTGTCCGGCGCCAACACCAACGACGCGTTCGAAGCCCTGAACCGCGAGCTGGCGCCCAAGCTGTCCGCGCACAGCGACGCGATCCGCCTGAACGAAAAGCTGTATGCCCGCATCAAGACCCTGTACGACAAGCGCGGCAAGCTGAAGCTCGATCCTGAATCCAAGCGCCTGCTGGAACGCTACCACACCGACTTCGTGCGCGCCGGCGCCAAACTGTCCGCCGCCGACAAGGAAAAGCTGAAGGCGTACAACTCGCAGCTGGCCGCCCTGTCCACCACCTTCAGCCAGAACGTGCTGAAGGAAGCCAATGCTTCCGCACTGGTGGTCGACACCCGCGAGGAACTGGCCGGCATGTCCGACAAGGCGATCGACGCCGCTGCCGCAGCCGCCAAGGCCAAAGGCATGGAAGGCAAATTCCTGATCGCCATCGCCAACACCACCGGCCAGGCGCCGCTGGAAGTACTGACCAACCGCACCACGCGCGAACGCCTGCTGGCTACATCGCTGGCACGCGGCAGCCACGGCGGCGACTTCGACAACCGCGAAGTGGTGCTGAAGATCGCCAAGCTGCGCGCAGAACGCGCCGCGCTGCTGGGCTATTCCTCGCACGCCGCCTACCAGCTGGAAGACCAGACCGCGCACGACACCGACGCCGTCAACAAGCTGCTGGGCGAACTGTCCAAGCCGGCCGTCAACAACGCGCGCAAGGAAGCGGCCGATATCCAGGCCGTGATCGATGCGGAGAAGGGCGGCTTCACCAATTCGGCGCAGGACTGGGCCTTCTACACCGACAAGGTGCGCCAGGCCCGCTACGCCTTCGACCAGAACCAGCTCAAGCCTTACTTCGAACTGGATAACGTGCTGCAGAACGGCGTGTTCTACGCCGCGACCAAGGTGTACGGCATCACCTTCAAGGAACGCAAGGACCTGCCGGTGTACCAGCAGGACGTGCGCGTGTTCGATGTGTTCGATGCCGATGGCAAGCAACTGGCGATCTTCCTGGGCGACTTCTACGCCCGCAGCAACAAGCGCGGCGGCGCATGGATGAATGCCTACGTGTCGCAGTCCAAGCTGCTGGGCACCAAGCCGGTGGTGGCCAACCACCTGAACATTCCCAAGCCAGCGGCCGGCGAACCGACCCTGCTGACCTACGACGAAGCGCGCACCCTGTTCCATGAATTCGGCCACGCCCTGCATGGCATGTTCTCGGATGTGAAGTACCCGCGTTTCGCCGGCACCCGCGTGCCGCGCGACTTCGTGGAATTCCCGTCGCAGGTCAATGAAATGTGGATGACCTGGCCGGAAATCCTGAACAACTACGCCAAGCATTACCAGACCGGCGCGCCGATGCCGAAGGAATTGCTGGACAAGGTGCAGGCTTCCGCCAAGTTCAATGAAGGCTTCCGCACCACCGAGTACCTGGCCGCTTCGATCCTCGACCAGCGCTGGCACCAGCTGCCGGCCGACAAGATCCCGACCGACGTGCTGGGCTTCGAATCGTCGGTGCTGAAGGATGCCGGTGTCGACTTTGCACCGGTGCCGCCGCGCTACCGCACCACCTATTTCTCGCACGTGTTCGCGGGCGGCTATTCGGCGGGCTACTACGGCTACCTGTGGTCGGAGAAGCTGGACGCCGATACCGTCGAATGGTTCACCGAGAACGGCGGCATGTCGCGCAAGAATGGCGACCATTTCCGCAAAGCCCTGCTGTCCAAGGGCGGTACGATGGATGCGATGCAGATGTACCGCGAGTTCCGCGGCCGCGATGCGAAGATCGATCCGTTGCTGGAACGCCGCGGTTTGAAATAAGCCGCGCGGCGGCCGCTTGACCTGTCCATGGTAGTCAGCTTTAAGCTTGCTGCCATGGACGATGAACAATTCCTGAGCGGCCTCGAAGCCTGCACGCTCCCGCCGGAGCATTTCAACCACGCCGGCCATTTGCGGTTGGCGTGTCTCTACCTTGCACGGTATCCGCTGGACGAAGCGATCGCCCGCACCTGCAGCACGATTCGCGCTTGCGCTACGCACTTCGGCGCGGCGAACAAGTTTCACGCCACTATTACGGTCGCACTCGTGCGCCTGTTGCACGCGCATGGTCCCGCTGCGCTGGCGGATGCACACGCCGTGCTGGCGTTGCATTACAGTCCCGCGCTGCTCACCGCGCCCAATGCGCGCGCGGCCTTCGCGCCGCCTGACCTGGCGCCGCTGCCATGAGTACCCTCGCCATCGGCCAGCTTGCCCGCCGCTGCGGCATCTCGCGCAGCACGCTGCTCTACTACGAAGCGCAAGGCTTGCTGGCGCCAGCCCGCAGCGCCGCCGGCTACCGCCGCTACAGCGAAGCCGACGTGGCGCGTGCCGAGCAAATCCGCGCCTGGCGCGCTACCGGCATGGACATTCCGGCAATTGCCATGTTGCTGCGCGACGGTGCACATGCAGGCCCTATTGAGCGCCGCCTGCAGGAAATCGCCGCCGACATGGCGCGCCTGCGGGAACAACAGGGCGTGCTGCTGCGTGCGCTCGGCACGCGGTCCTCGGCAGGCATCGACAAAGCCGGCTGGACCGCGCTCCTGCGTGCCGCCGGCCTCGATGATGCCGCGATGGAACGCTGGCACGCCCTGTTCGAACAGCAAGCCCCGCAAGCCCACGAAATCTTCCTGCGCTCCCTTGGGCTGGAGGCGCCCGAAATTGAGCACATCCGTAGCTGGTCACGGCGGATGGGTGTATAAAGAGGGATAGCCACTGCAACGGGGAAAGGATCATGGACACCAAGCTGAAGGAGACTCTGCGCCAATTGCACGCCACGCTGGCCCACCACGGCCCGGTCGATGAGGAATTGCAAAGCTTGTTGCGCCAGCTCGATGGCGATATCAAGCTGATCCTCGACCAGCCGCCGGAGCCCGAAGGCGGCACCTCCACCTACGGCCTGGCCGAACGCACGCAAGAAATCACCGCCAAATTTGCCGCCAAACATCCGGCATTGGAGCCTACTTTGCGCGAACTCACGCGCATCCTGGGGAATATGGGGATTTAACAAATTGGTGCCAGCTCCGGATACGCGACACGCGCAGCGCGTCGCGTGTTCGGCCCTGGCACCAACTGACTAAAAAAGAAGAAAGGCGGGCCGCAGCCCGCCTTCGGTATGGAACCCGGGGTTTTACCGGCTGTCCGGCCGGCCCCCGGGAGGCTAGCCTTATGGGAAGGCCAGCATGGGCGGTTCTTCACCGCCAAAGTTGAAGTCAGGATGACGTTTGGCGATCATTTCCTCGATCTCTTTCATGCGCCCCACGGGCACGTCAACCATCATCAAAACCTGACCTTGTTCAATACGCTCTGAGTACTGCTCCAGCTTCTTGTTGGGGACGGCCGCTGCATTCATGCCGCTAGCCCAGCCGCCGAACAGTGCACCGCCCAGCGTGACCAGCAGGATGGTCATGGTGCGCAGGGTCAGCCCTTCGGGTGGGAAAACGACCAGGAAGATGCCGGCGCACAGCCCCACAATCCCGCCAATGGCGATCCCCAGCTTGGCGCCGTGGATCAAGTCCGTTCGCAGCAGGAAATTGCAATCTGGCATGTCATCGGGCAGGGTGCCCTCTTTTGCCATGAAGTGGATATGCCGTTCTTCGATGCGTGCCAGCAGCAGTTCGTCCAGTTCTGCGCGGGCGGCTTTTACATTGGGAAGCATGTAGTACAGTCTGCGTCGCATGATGTCGCTCCATGGAAGACGTTGTATACCCGTTATAGCAAAAATGTCACGATGTTCAATGGGTATTTGCCCAATGCGGCTTGCTGGAACGTCACAAGTTACTGAAATTTAAAGGTTTTTTGTGCGCGGCGACGGGCGAAATCCGGTGATTTCCGGTACAATGCCGGGATGAATCCCCCAACCAATCTTTTCGCGGCCGTCGCCAAGCGGTCTGCGCGTGCTTCTGCTGCGCCTTTCCTTCCCATGTCCCGCGCCGAAATGGACGCCCTGGGCTGGGACCAGTGCGACGTCATCCTGGTAACCGGCGACGCCTATATCGACCACCCAAGCTTCGGCATGGCCCTGGTCGGCCGCCTGCTCGAATCGCAAGGCTACCGCGTGGGCATCATCGCCCAGCCGGACTGGCACAACGTCGAATCGTTCCGCGTGCTGGGCAAGCCGCGCCTGTACTACGGCATCACCGCCGGCAATATGGACTCGATGGTCAACCGCTACACGGCCGACCGCAAGATCCGCTCCGACGACGCCTACACCCCGAACGCCGAACCGAACAAGCGCCCCGACCGCGCCGTGACCGTGTACGCCCAAAAGGCGCGCGAAGCCTTCCCCGGCACGCCTATCGTCATCGGCTCGATCGAAGCTTCGCTGCGCCGCATCGCCCACTACGACTACTGGTCGGACAAGGTGCGCAAGTCGGTGCTGACCGAGTCCAAGGCCGACCTGCTGATCTTCGGTAACGCCGAGCGCGCGCTGGTCGACCTGACGCGCCGCCTGGACATGGGCGAGAAGATCAAGGAGATCAAAGACTTGCGCGGCACCGCCTTCCTGGTGCCGCACGGCTGGCTGCCGTCCGACGAATGGGCGGTGCACAACTCGAACCGCGTCGACGTGCCGGGCCGCGTCGACCCGCATCCCGATCCTTACGCCATGGCGAAGGAAGACAAGAAGGAATGCGCCACCGAGAACGCCGCGCCGGAACCGGTGGTCAAGCCGGTCATCATCATGACCCGCGAAGAGCGCCTGGCCGCCGCCAAGGAAAAGCACAACAAGACCGTGGTGCGCCTGCCATCCTACGAGGTGGTGAAGGACGACCCGGTGATGTACGCCCACGCCTCGCGCGTGTTCCACCTCGAATCCAACCCGGGCAATGCGCGCGCACTGGTGCAGCAGCACGGCGACCGCGACGTGTGGATGAACCCTCCACCGCTGCCGCTGGCCATGGACGAGATGGACGGCGTGTACGACATGGAGTACTCGCGCGCCCCGCACCCGAGCTACGGCAACGCCAATATCCCGGCCTGGGAAATGATCCGCTTCTCGGTCAACATCATGCGCGGCTGCTTCGGCGGCTGCACCTTCTGCTCGATCACCGAGCACGAAGGCCGCATCATCCAGA
>DASWTB010000456.1:0-8094 GCA_036402315.1 Pseudoduganella sp.
TCTTTCGAAGCCCGCACGCCGCCACGTGAGCACCACATCGTCGTCGCAACACCGGCGGAACGCCTGCCACGCTGGCAGGCCCTGTTTGCCGCCTTCAGCACCGCCGCCGACGGCGCCAACCGCTACGTCCTCTCGGACACCCCGACAGCCGCGACCGAGCTGATCGTCTGGGACCACGCCGATACCGAAGCGCCTGCCACCTGGAAAGCCCCCCTCTGGTGGCGCACCACCAACAACAACGGGCAGACGCAAACCCCGCAAGGCCTCACCTGGACCGCCCCGCAATGGCCGCTGCAAGACGTCGACGCCGCCCGCGCCCTCTACGAGCGCTGGCAGGCTGCAACGGCGCCAACGGTTCCCTATCCAATGCCCGCGCAAACCCTGAAGGCCGAGCGCAATAAGCCGCTTCCGACGCCCCTGGCAAGATCGCCAGCGTGGCTGGCGCTAGCGCTGCTGGCATTGTTCGCAATCGAAAGGCTCCTCGCTCATGCCCGCCGCCGCTGACCGCCTGGCCAGCGTGCGCCAACGCATGCTGCAAGCCCTGATCCGCCGCCGCACCGCAAGCTGGCTCCTGCCGCTGCTGCCCGCGGCCGCGCTTGCGGCAACGATACTCGCAGGAGCTTTCGGCGCCGCCAAGCCGATCACGATCACCGTTCCCCTGGCCCTGGCCGCTGCCGTCATGCTCTGGGCTGCAATCGACTTCGCGCTCTGGCGCAAGCGCGTTGACGAACAGCTGCCATCCTGGCTGAACGATGCAATTCCCGAGCTGGAAGACAGCAGCGCAATGCTGGTTGCCGCACCCAAAACACCCCTGGGCAACCTCCAGCGAGAGCGTCTGCTGGCTCGCCTCGACCAGACGCTGAACGACGAACGCCTGCGCAGTATCGCAAACGGGAAAGTCCGCTTCAATGCAATCCCGCTGACTCTCGCCGTAGTCGCCGCCGCCAGCGCATGGGCCTACGCTGCAGCGCATAGTCCGCAATACGCGGTACCGTCGGGCGCAGGCCCGTCAGCACAGGCAGTGATCGCCGCAGCCGGCATCAGCCTGCACGCCGAGCCCCCCGCATACACCAGCATCAAACCAAGCGAAGGAGCCCCGCGCGACCTGCAAATCCCCCAGCACAGCAAAGTGCGCTGGTGCGCGGTCAACGCCGACGCCACTATTGAGCTGGGCGACGGGCAGACGCTGCAAGCCGCAGCAGGGCAATGCGCAGAATGGACCGCCACCAACTCCATCTTCTGGCGCAGCCGCCGCAACGCAAGCCAACGCTACACGATCCGCGTAATACCCGATCAGCCACCGCAGGTGGCCATCGCCGCGCCAGGCGAATCAGTTAGTATCCTCAGGCCCGAAGCCCAAAGCGCGCAAATCAATGTCAGCGTCAGCGACGACTATGCCGTCGTCAAAGCCACCCTGCATATGACCCTGGCGCGCGGCAGCGGCGAGAACATCCGCTTCACCGACAAGGAAACCCCGCTTCCGGCATCGGCCGATCCGCGCAAGCGCAGTTGGAGCAAGCAGTGGATGCTGAAAGAACTCGGCATGGAGCCCGGCGACGAACTGTACTTCTTCGTGCGCGCCAGCGACAACGCCCCTGTCCCGCACATCGCGCAATCGCCGACTTACACGCTGCGACTGCCCGGGCAGCAAGGGGAAGCCCTCGAATCGACCGCACTGCCTTCGATGGTGAAACCGGAAAACCTGCGCAGCCAGCGCCAGATCATCATCGATACCGAACAACTGGTTGCCGACTCGCCGCGCCTTGGCTCCTCCGAACTGCGCGCCCGCAGCGAGAAAATCGCAGGCGACCAGGCCAAGCTGCGCCTGCGCTACGGCCAGTTCCTTGGCGAAGAGTCCTCCCTGTTCGGCGACGAAGAACACGGCGATGGCGACGGCCACGATCACGGCGGCGGCGCCGGCACCCAAGGACCGGGTGGATTTGGTACCGGCAATATCGCCGCCCAGTTCGGTCACGCCCACGACCAGGAAGGCAACGCCACCATCTTCGATCCGGCGACCAAGGAAGTCCTGCGACGCGCGCTGCGGGCGATGTGGGACGCCGAAAAACAGTTGCGAGCTATCGCACCGAAGCCGGCCTTGCCGCCCGAGTACAAAGCGCTCGGCGCGATCAAGGAGCTGCAACAGGCGGAACGCGTCTACCTGCACCGCACGGCCTTCGTGCCGCCCGCGATCAAGGAGGAGAAGCGCATGAGTGGCGAGATGGCTGGCGCCGCAAGCTATCGACGCGCGCAAGGTTCAGCCAACGAATTCGTCCCGGCCGATGTGCTCGAACTGGTGCAGGCCCTGGGCGGCGACGGTGCGCTGCCCGCCCTGTGGAGCAAAGCCGCACGTGAGGCGGTGGCGCGCATTGGCAATGAAGAACAGCGCCTGTCCGCGCAAGCTGCGGTGCAGGATGTGGCCGATGGCTGCCTGCCATGCCGGGCCCAGTTGCGCGCCTGGCTGCGCGCGACGGTGCAGCAGCCAGCGGTGCTGCTGCAGGCTCGCCCACAGGCGCAAACCAAATTCGGCCAGGCATTGCAAGGGAAGGGCGCACCGTGAACGTGGACATCAACCTCCTTTACGGTGGCGCAGTTCTGGCCGGGGCGGCGAGCGCCTTGCTTTACGCGCGCAAGAATCGCTGGGTGGACGCGGCACTGGCCTTGGCGGCCGGTGCATCGCTGGCGACCCTGCTGGCCGCGCCGGCCGTGCCGGCTGGCGGCGCGCAGCCAATCGTCCTGGAGACTGGCGCAGCATCGCCGACCGAACCCGACGACCGCCTGGCAGCAGCGTTGGCGCAGCTCCCTTCGGCCTCCCGCGGCACATCCGTTGAAGTGCAGGGCCAAGGCCTGCATGAAGCGCAATGGCGCGACATTCCGGTACGCCCGATCCAATGGAAGCAGGTGAAAGACGGCCTGCTGTGGCTGGAGTTCCCGCGTTCCCTGCCGCTCGGACGCAGCTTTGCCTTGACTGTGCGGCGTGACGCCCCGCAAGCCGGCTGGCGCCTGCAACTGCTGGCGGAAAATGGCCAGCTGCTGTCCGAGTCGCGCGCTGCGACAGCGGCTGATGCCTTGAGCGTGCAATGGCAACCGCCAATGGCCGAGTCGATGGTGTTGCAAGCGCGCCTGCTGGACAAGGAAGGCAAGGCCATGGCACAGGGACCGGTGCCGCTGCGCGTGCTCGATGCCGTGCCCCTGCAAGTGCAGGGCCGCTTCGGCGCACCTTCCTTCGACACCCGGGTTCTGAACCAGTTGTTGACAGACTCGAACGCCATCGTCGATTGGCAGACCACACTCGGAAAGGCGTTGACGCGCAGCGAGGAAGCGCGTGCTCCGCTGACGCATCCCAATGCGCTGGTGGCCGATACCGCCTGGCTTGAGCGCGGCGGTTTGCGAAGCGCCCTGGCGCAAGCCGCGCAAGGGCTGCCGTTATTGGTCTTGGGCGGCAATGCGGACGATGCTGCGCTTTGGCAGCGCGAACTGGGGTTGAGACTTTCGCCGCAATCCGCAACTACCGAGCAGGAAGACACACGCCACGTGGCGCTCGCGGGCGCAACCCTGGCTTTCGCGCCGGGCGCGTATATGCCGGCAGCAGGCGCAGCATGGCAAGCCGTCGCACGCGACAAGGACGGCAAGCCCTGGCTGTGGCAGCGCGACTGGCACAAAGGCCGTATCCTGTGGCTGGGCGTGCGCGACTGGCACCGTCACGCCATCAGCGAGCCGGCAGCTCTCGGCCAGTGGTGGCAGCAAGTGATGGATCATGCCGCCTTGAGCAGCGAGCAGAAGGTGCGCTGGCTTGATGCAGACCCGATGCCGTTGCCCGGCCTGCGAACCGAAGTCTGTGCGCAAGGCGTGGCAACTGGCGCAGCGGTGGCTGTGGGATCGGAATCCCTGCGCTGGCAGGCACGTTCCGAACGCGCCGATGCTGCATGCGTCGCACTCTGGCCACGCGCTGCCGGCTGGCTGCCAATCCGCAGCGGCGATGCCGGAAACGCGCTCTACGTGTACGCTGCAACAGATTGGCCGGCATGGCAGGCCGCGCTGCGCCACGATGCGACTGCCCGCTACGCCAGCCGCAGCGCCCAGCCGGTCGCCAGCGCATCCATGCAACGCAGCGCCGGTGCACTGCAGGCCGCGCCAGGGACGCCGGACCGGTGGGCCACGGCCGTGCCGCGCTGGTTGCTGGGAATGGCGCTTGCTGCCAGCTTGTTGCTTCTGTGGTGGCGTGAGCGCCGTTGAGCTGCAGGCTGTGCTAATGTCGCTGCATGAAAGCACTCGACAATTTCCGGGCCAGGCCGGGACTGCGCCTGCTTGCCAGGGATGCCAAAGCGGACTGCGAGCCCGATGACGACGCGCTGGACAAGATGCTGGATGATATCTCCGATTTGCAGGAGATGCTCTACGCCGAGCGCAAACGCAAGCTGCTGATCGTGTTGCAGGGCACGGACACCTCCGGCAAGGACGGCACCGTGCGCCACCTGTTCAGCAGGATCAATCCCATGGGCTTGCGTGCTGTCGGTTTCCGCGCACCGACCGAGATCGAAGCGGCGCATGACTTCCTGTGGCGCATCCACCGCGAAGTGCCGAAAGCCGGCGAGATCGCCGTCTTCAACCGCAGCCATTATGAGGACGTACTGATCACGCGCGTGCAGGGTCTGGTCACTCCGCAGGAATGCAAGCGCCGCTATGCGCAAATCCGCGACTTCGAGCGCATGTTGTCCGAGAGCGGCACCGCCATTGTCAAGCTGTTCCTGCACATTTCGAAGGACGAGCAGAAGGAACGCCTGCAGCAGCGCGTGGACGACCCGCACAAGCACTGGAAATTCGATCCGGAAGACCTGAAGCAGCGCGAGCTCTGGAAGAAATACCAGAAGGCCTATGAAGATGCGATCACGGAGACCGACGCCGACCACGCGCCATGGTATGTGGTCCCCGCAAATTCAAAGCGCTACCGCAACGAAACAGTCGCCCGCCTGCTGCTGGAAACCCTGCGCGGCATGAAGCTGGACTGGCCGCCGCCCGACAAGCGGCTGCTGAAGCTCAAGGTTCGCTAGCCCAGTCGCGCACATAGTCCGGCGCCGCCACCGCGCACGCCGGATCGGCCACCGGTGCGGTACGGAACTGCACGAATGGCAGCTCGCCTACCCAGGCAGCGATACCCATATCTTCCTCGTCGTCATTCGGCCCGCCGCTGCGCACCTTGCACGCCGCCTCGGCCAGCGGAATCCGCAGCACCGTGGTGGCCGCGTGCTCCTTATCGTTGCCGCCGCGGACTTCCAGGCGGCGGCCCGGCGCCAGATGGTCCATGAAGGCATCCAGCGTGCTGCGCTGCTCCACCTCATCGACCGCCTCGAAGCGGCCATAGATCATTACCGAGCGATAGTTCATCGTATGGTTGAAGGCCGAACGCGCCAGCACCAGGCCGTCCAGGTGGGTGATGGTGACGCAGGCGTCCTGCGCCATCAACTGCTTCAGCATGCGGCTGCCGTTGGAGCCATGGATGTACAAGTGCTCGCCCTCGCGCCAGCAGGCAGTAGGGATGCAGTGCGTGCCTTGCCCGTCGCTGAAAGCGATATGGCAGATATAGGCGGCATCGACGATGGCTCGCACCAGTTCAGGTTCATAGGCGGCGTTGACGGCGCCACGTCGCACGCGGGTGCGGTCGGATGGGGGATGTGTTGTATTCATGGCATCGGACTATAATGCCCTGCTGGCCCCTGTAACAGGTCCAGGGGTATGTGAAACCATGGAGCCACGATTGGACTACTCGCTGCTGATCTCGAACTTCACCGCCAGCCACGGCCACCATGGCTGGCCGCGCCAACGCCTGCTGCACGAATGCCTGCGCGCCGCCATCCGTGACGGCACGCTGGCGCCGGGCACGCGCCTGGTTGCCACGCGCGCGCTGGCATCGGAACTGGGCGTGGCGCGCAATACCGTGCTGTACGCCTACGAGCAGCTCACCAGTGAAGGCTATGTGACGACGGACCGCAGCGGCACCATCGTAGCTGCCGTGGCGCCGGCGCGGCAGCGCGAGCCCAGCGTGGTGGTGCCGCACAAGGGACTGTCGCAACGCGCGCAGAACCTGCGCCACAGCACCGCGTCGGCCGCCAGCGGCACGCCGTTCGTGCCGGGCGTTCCCGACCTGCCAAGCTTCCCGATCGGCCTGTGGCGCCGCTTGCTGGAACGCGCCTGGCGTTCGCTGCCCACCGAAAAGCTGAACTACGGTCACCCGTGCGGCGAACCAGTGCTGCGAGAAGCCATCGCCGACTACCTGCGCGCTTCGCGCGGCGTGGTGTGCGAAGCGGCGCAAGTGTTCATCACCGACGGCAGCCAGAGCAGCCTTGACCTGTGCGGCCGGGCCTGCGCCGATGCCGGGGAAACGCTGTGGATGGAAAACCCCGGCTACGGCGGCGCCATGGCTGCCTTCCGCGCCGCCAGCCTGAAACTGGAACCGATCGACGTCGACGACGAGGGCATCGCCCCGCGCCCGCAAGACTGGAAAGAACGCCCGCCGCGCCTGATCTACACCACGCCATCGCACCAGTACCCGACCGGCACCGTGCTGTCGCTGGCGCGCCGCATGGCCCTGATCGACGGCGCCCGCTCCTGCGGTGCGCTGATCATCGAAGACGACTACGACAGCGAATTCCGCCACGACGGCCCGCCGCTGGCATCGATGCAGGGGCTGCAACCGGACGCCCCGGTGCTGTATTGCGGCACCTTCAGCAAGACCATGTTCCCCGGCTTGCGCATCGGCTACCTGGTGGTGCCGCCCTGGCTGGTGCAACCGCTGGCCACCATGCGCCAGCAATCGGCCTCGCGCGGCCGCGCTGCCGACCAGATTGCGCTGGCCGAATTCCTGCGCAGCGGCCAGTTCGCCCTGCACCTGCGCCGCATGCGGCGCGTTTATCGCGAACGGCGCGACGCGCTGGTGCAAGCGCTGGACAAGCACCTGGGCAGCATCGCCAGCGTGCAGGGGGCGTCGGCAGGCATGCACCTGGCGCTGCGCTGGGACGACCCGCGCCTGTCCGATGTGGAGATCAGCCGCCGCGCCTTCGAACAGGAAGGCATGATCGCCAACGCCCTCAGCGTGCACGCCGTTGCCGGCCAATGCAACTGGCAAGGCCTGGCCCTGGGCTATGGCCAGGTCGACCCCGGCAAGGTGGATGGCCTGGTCAAACGCCTGGCCGCTATCATCCATTTAGCGGCATACGAAAATTTTTACCGAAAGTTCAAATAGTTGATCGAAAGCCGGCGCCCCTTGTTTTTAGAATGAAGTAAATCCGGCCTGACCGGATGTAGTCAAAAAACAATAGACGTGAACTGGGGCGCAATGAATCAACATTTCCTGAAGCTGCGGCAGAATTTCAAGGCCGACATGATGGCGCGCTACGCCGTCGACGAACAACTGTTTGACGAAACCAGCCGCTGCATCGCTCCTATGGCGGTTCCGTTCGCGGTCCGCCGCGGCGAGCTGCTGCAACGTGTTGGCCAGGCCTCGCGCGAAGTGTTCTGGCTGACCGGCGGCGTAGCCCGCGTTGGCTACGTCAGCGAAGGCGGCAACGAAGTCACCATGCGCTTTGCCACCGAAAGCCATATCGCGAACGCCTATGAAGACTTGCTGGAATTCCGTGGTGAACTGCCGGCGCGCTCCTTCATCGTGGCCGAAACTTCGGTGCAGGGCTTCCGTTTCGACTGGGAGCAAATGAGCGAGGCGCGCAACGAGCACCCGGTGCTGACCGCCTACATGACGCGCGTGCTGGAATTTGCCGTGTGCAGCCAGGCGCGCCGCTTCATCACGCACACCGCGTCGAGCGCCGAGGAGCGCCTGGCCAATTTCAGGAATGAGTATCCGAACCTGGAGCGCCGGATTTCGCAGAAGGTGCTGGCGTCCTACCTGCAGATCACGCCAGCCTACCTGTCGCAGCTCATGCGCCGCGAACAGGAAGCTGCATGAAAGTCGGGGTCAGATACCGTCTTGAATAGCAAGCCCTTTCGCCATGTGGTCCGGGTTGAAGGGTTTGCCCGACTTCACTACCCCATAAATCAGGTGCACCAGCTTCCGCATGATAGCGCCAGCCACGGCCATTTTAG
>DASWTB010000457.1:0-7982 GCA_036402315.1 Pseudoduganella sp.
TGCTACTCATATAGTCGCCACAGTTCTTTTCATCCCTTGAAAAAATGATCGAATTCCTGATAGGCGTTGATGGCGGCGGCAGTGGTACACGGGTGCGCCTGGCGCGTGCCGACGGGCAGTTGCTGGGCGAAGGCCAGGCCGGTCCATCCGCCCTGCTGCACGGCATAAAGAACGCCTGGGCTGCCGTTGAGGAAGCCATGGCGCGTGCTTTCGAAGCGGCCGGCGTGGCGCAACCGGCGCGCGAACACATTGCCATCGGCCTTGGGCTGGCCGGCGTGCATAACAAGCAGTGGGCCGCCAATTTCGTGGCGGCCAATCCCGGCTTTGCTGCCGTGGCACTGGAAACCGATGCCTTTACCACTGTGCTCGGCGCGCATGAAGGCCGGCCTGGCGCGATCATCGCCCTGGGCACCGGCAGCGTGGGCGAGATCCTGCATGCCGACGGTTCGCGCCATGAGGTGGGCGGCTGGGGCTTCCCTTCCGGTGACGAAGCCGGCGGCGCCTGGATCGGCATGAAGGCCATCAACCATGTGCAGCAGGTGATCGACGGCCGGGTGCCGGGCAGCGCCTTTTCCCAGGCTGTGGCCGATGCCTGCGGCGGCAGCCGTGACCGCATCCAGGTCTGGCTGGCGAACGCAAACCAGACCGCCTTTGCGCAACTGGCACGCATCGTCCTGCAATACGCTGAAAGCAACGACACCGCGCGCGGCATCCTGTCCGACGCTGGCCAGCAAGTAGCGTTGATCGCACACGGCCTGGACCCAAGCGGCACGCTGCCGATCGCCCTGTGCGGCGGGCTCGGTGAGCCGCTGCGCGCTTTCCTGCCGCCTGCCCTGCTGCAGCGGATTGTTCCACCCAAGGGCGATTCGGCCGCGGGTGGCCTGCGCCTGATCCAACAACATTTGAAGGAGTAGCCCGTGCTATCCCAGTTGAGCGATTTCCGGCCTGACGCCGACAGCGACACCCCTCTGTACATGCAGTTGGCAAACAAGCTGTCCGATGGCATAGCGAGCGGCGACTGGCGCGCCAACGAGGCACTGCCATCCGAACGCGTGCTGTCGGAAATACTCAATATCTCGCGGGTCACCGCGCGCAAGGCGATCGACATGCTGTGCGCGCGCGGCATGCTGACGCGCCGCCGCGGCTCTGGGACTTACATCACGCCCAAGCTGGAACAGCCGCTGTCGCGCCTGACCAGCTTTTCGGAAGAGCTGCGCCAGCGCGGCTTTACGGCCGGCTCGCGCTGGCTGCAGCGCGAGATCGGCGTAGCGGCGCCGCTGGAACTGCTGTCGCTCGGCCTGTCGCCAAACATGCCGGTGGCGCGCCTGAAACGCCTGCGTACCGCCGACGATGTGGTGATGGCGATCGAAACGTCGACCATTCCCGCCATGTACATGCCCGATCCCGGCACGGTGCACGGCTCGCTGTACGGCTACCTGGAAGCCAGCGGCAACGTGCCGATGCGCGCGCTGCAGCACATCCGAGCCATCAATGCCAATGCCGAGCAAGCGCGCCTGGCCAACATCGCGCCCGGCACCGCCATGCTGCACATTACACGCGTGAGTTACCTGGAGAGCGGCGCGGCGGTAGAACTTACCCACTCCTTCTGCCGGAGTGACTATTATGAATTTGTAGCGGAGTCGCGTCGATGAACGAGGCAATCAAAGGCAATATCCTGACACCTTCCGGCTGGCTGAACGGAACGATTTCTTTCGGCGAGCGGATCGAGGACGTGGCAGGCAGCAGCATCGATCCGAAAGCGAACGGCGACGACTATATCCTGCCCGGCTTTATCGACCTGCACGTGCACGGCGGAGCCGGCAAGGATGTGATGGAAGGCGGCGATGCCGTGCATGCGATTGCCGCGATCCACGCGCGCCATGGCACCACCTCCATGCTGGCCACCACCATGACCGCGCCGCCGGAAGATATCGAGGTGGCGCTGGCAGCCATCGGCAAGGCCGTGCGCCAGCGCGGCAAGGGCGAAGCCCGTGTGCTGGGCGCCCACCTGGAAGGCCCGTACATCAACAGTGGCAAGCTGGGCGCGCAGCCGAATTTTGCGCGCGCCGCCACCATTGAAGAAGTGCACCGCCTGGAGAAGCTGGCGCCGATGCGCGTGATTACCGTGGCGCCGGAAATCTCGGGCCACCTGGACCTTGTGCGCGACCTGGCCAACCACGGCGTGCGCGTGCAGATCGGCCACACCCTGGGCTCTTATGAAGAAGGTGTGGCGGCACTGGACCACGGCGCCACCGGCTTCACCCATCTGTTCAACGCGATGAGCGGGCTGCACCACCGCGAGCCCGGCATGGTCGGCGCCGCGCTGGCGCACGCCGAATTCGCCGAACTGATTCCCGATCTCCTGCACGTGCATCCGGGCGCCATCAAGGGTGCGCTGCGCGCTATCCCGCGCCTGTATTGCGTGACCGATTCCACGGCTGCCACCGGCATGCCGGACGGGGAGTACATGCTGGGCCGCCACATCGTCCATAAATGCATGGGCGGCGTGCGCCTACCCGACGGCACCCTGGCCGGTTCCACGCTGACGCTGGACCAGGCCCTGCGCAACCTGGTCGGGCTTGGCCTCGACCTGGCCGACGCCTCCAAACGAGTTTCCACCCATGCGGCCGACTACCTCGGCCTGCAGGACCGCGGCCGCCTGGCACGCGGCGCGTATGCCGACCTGGTCGTCATGGACCGGGACCTGAAACTGAAAGCCGTTTATATCGAAGGAGAACGTTGTGACCTCAATGATGCTTAAAGAAGCCCTGTCTGCGGCCGACTGCGTGGAACAGCAGTTGGCGAACGACACCGACCGCTACGCGGAACTGGGCCGCAAACTGAGGAGCACACCGTTCAACTCCGCGCTGACCGTGGCACGCGGCAGCTCGGACCATGCCTGCAACTACATTGCTTACCTGATCATGTCGCGCCTGGGGCGCGTGGTGGCTTCGCTGCCGATGTCCCTGGTAACGCTGCACAAATCGCCGCTGATCACGCGTGACACGCTGGTGGTGTCGGTCTCGCAATCCGGCCAGAGCCCGGACGTGGTGGAACCGATCCGCTATTTCCGCGACGGCGGCGCCACCACCGTGGCGCTGGTCAACGATGCCGATTCTCCGTTGGCCCATAGCGCCGAATGGGCAATGCCGCTGCGTGCCGGCAAAGAGCAAAGTGTGGCCGCGACCAAGAGCTTCATTACCTCGCTGGTGGCAGGCGCGCGCATGGTGGCGCATTGGCAGAACGATCCTGAACTGCTGGAGGGCCTGGCCGCGCTGCCGGATGCACTGCGCAAGGCTTGCGAGGTGGACTGGTCGCCTGCAGTCGACGTGCTGGCCCCGGCGCGCAACATCATGGTGGTGGGCCGCGGCATCAGCTTCCCGGTTGCACTGGAAGCTTCGCTGAAGTTCAAGGAAACGTCAGCCTTGCAGGCGGAAGCCTTCTCCGGCGCGGAGATCAAGCACGGCCCGATGGCGCTGATCGAGGAAGGCTATCCGCTGCTGATCTTCGCAACGCGCGGCCCGACCCAGGCTGGCTTGCTGGCGCTGGCGGAAGAGATGCGCGGCCGTGGCGCGCGCGTGCTGCTGGCGGCGCCGGAAGACGTGCCAACACGCGACCTGACTTTGCCTGTGGCAGCAACGCCGGATCTCGATCCGATTGTCGCGATCCAGGCGTTCTATGTGATGGCGGCCAAGCTGTCCGCAGCGCGCGGCCTGGACCCGGATCGTCCGCGCCACCTGAACAAAGTCACCAAAACCCATTGATCCACTGATCCCCCCGCGCGCGGCCATCGATGAAGAACAGTCTCCTGCTTGCTGCATTGATGGCCGTTGCCAGCGTTGCGCCGGCCGCGCCGTTGCAGCATATCGAGTTCTGGACCTTCAGCATGAAGCCGCGCTTCACGCCTTATTTCGAGGACGTGGTGCAGCGCTACGAAGCCGCGAATCCCGGCGTGAAGCTGGAATGGGTCGACTTCCCGTGGGACATTATCCAGACCAAGCTGGTGACGCGCATCGTGGCCGGCAAGCCGCCGGCACTGGTCAACCTCAACGTACCGTGGGCCGAGGAGTTTGCGCGCGACGGGCTGCTGACGCCAGTCGATCCGATGCTGGGTGCCGACCGCGGGCGCTACCTGCAGAGCGCCCTGCGCGACTTGTCCTTCGCGGGCAAGACTTACGGCTTCCCGATGTACAGCAATGTCGCAGTGATCGCCTACAACCGCGAAATATTCCGCGCGGCCGGCATTCCGCATGGGCCGCGCAATCTTGACGAGCAACTGGCGTTCGCCCGCCAGATCGCCCTGCGCACCGGCAAGGCGGGCCTGTGCCCTGCCCTGTCCAAGGTAGATGGGCTGATGCTGCAGCAAGGCCTGCCGGTGCTGGCTGGCGGCCGCGCGGTGTTCAATTCTCCTGCGCACGTTGCGTTTGTCCGCAAACTGGCGGAGACATACCGCGCAGGCGGCCTGCTGAAAGATGGCCTGTTTGCTGAGGATAACTTCCCGCCAGCAGTGGAGGCTTACAAGAGCGGGCGTCTCGGAATGTTGCTGGCGCCACCCACGGCTTTGAAGCGTATCCAGGCCGATGCACGCGACATTTATGCGCTGACCGATGTGGCGCCGGCGCCGCTGGGGCCGACCGGGATCGCCGATGGCGGCTGGTTGATCCATTTCGGCGTGCCGGCACGCGTGCCAGCCGGGGATTTGCCTGGCATCGGCAAGTTTGCACGCTTCCTCACCAGCGATGCGAACCAGCTTGAATTCGCACGCCAGGCCAGCGTATTTCCCGCATCGGCGCAGGCAGCAAATAATCCCTTCTTCACTGCCGTGCCGCCGAATGCTGGCGCAGCCGAACAAGCCGTCGCCGCCGGCGCCGTCTCGATGCCCTACTCGCGCACCATGTACGTGGCCGGCATCGAAGACTACGACGAGTTGCGCCGCGCGCTGGTGAAAGCCGTGGAAGCAGGTGTTACCGGGCGCGAGGACATCAAGCATGCCCTGGACGCCGCCGTCGCGATCTGGAACCGCAAGCTTTCGGCAACACCCGCCACCGCGCGCACGTCCGGCAACGAGGTGGAGCAATGAATCGCTCGATGGCGGCCTGGCTGTTCCTGGCGCCAGCGCTCGTGCTGCTGGCGGTGTTTGCGTTCTGGCCGGTGATGTTCGGCTCGGTGCTGGCGTTCACCGACTTTTCGCTGGTGCGGCCGACGCACTGGGTCGGCTTCGACAACTTCCGCTACATCTTCAATAACGAGATGTTCGTCACTGGCCTCAAGAATTCGCTGGTGTTCCTGCTGATCGTCCCCTGCGTGCAGCTTGGCGCCATTGCGCTGGCGGTGATGGTGAACAACCAGCTCCCCGGCATCAAGGTGTTCCGGGCCGCGTATTACGTGCCGGTGGTGACCACGGTCTCCGTGGTCGGCATCATGTGGGGTTTCATGTTCCATGAGCAGGGCGCGCTGAATTACATCCTCGGCACGCACATCGGCTGGCTGCAGGACGACACTTTCGCGCTGGCGGCAATCATGTTCGTCACCCTGTGGCGCGGGCTGGGCTGGTATATGGTGATGTACCTGGCCGCGCTGCAATCGGTGCCGCAGGAAATGCAGGAGGCGGCAATCCTCGACGGGGCCTCGCGCTGGCAGCGCTTCTGGCACATTACCGTGCCAATGCTGCGGCCCACCATCATGGTCTGCACCATCCTGTCCGTGCTGGGCGCGCTGAAGGCCTACCAGGAAGTCGACGTGCTGACGCAAGGCGGCCCGATGAACTCCACCTTCACCGCCTTGTATTACGCCTATGACCAGGGCCTGAAACACCTGAAGCTGCCGCGCGCACTGGCCGCCAGCTTCATCGTTTCCCTGATCTGCATCGGCATCGCCCTGCTTTGCCTGCGCTACCTGAAGCCAAAGCACCGATGAAAAAGACCGCACAATACCTGCTGCTGGCCGCCATCGCGCTGCTGTGCATCTTCCCGTTCTGGTGGACGCTGGTGACGGCGCTTTCCACAGAGGGGAATATCTTCTCCTACCCGCCGACCTTCTGGCCGAAACAGCCGTCGCTGGAAAATTTCGCGGAAGTGTTCCGCGTCATCCCGATCTGGTCCTTCCTGAAGAATTCGATCCTGATCACCGTTTTCACCGTGCTGTGGAAGCTGGTGCTGTGCTCCATGGCCGCCTATCCGCTGGCCCGCCTGCATTTCAAGGGCAAGAAGCTGATATTCGGGCTGATCGTCGCGACCATGGTGCTGCCATCTGAAGTGAACTTCCTGGTCAACTTCATCACGGTGACGGAACTGGGCCTGGTCGATACCTATTCCGGCGTGATCCTGCCGAACGTGGTCAACGCTGTCGCCATCCTGTTGCTGAAGCAAGCCTTTGAAGAAGTGCCGCAAGACCTGGTCGACGCCGCACGCGTCGACGGCGCCTCCGAGTGGACCATCTTTAGCAAGATCATGCTGCCACTGATCGCGCCATGGCTGGCGACGGTGGGCATCCTGACCGCCGTGGAAGCCTGGAACGAATACATCTGGCCATCGATCGTCATGAGCAAACCGGACGAATTCCCGCTGTCAGTCGGCGTGCTGTATTTGCGCGGCACCTTCGGCAGCAGCACCCGCGTGATCGCGGCAGGTACCATCATCACTATTGTGCCGACCCTGGCGGCATTCCTATTCACCCAACGTTACTTCATGCGCGGCATGGACGGAGCAGTTAAATGAGCACACAAGAACTACGAAAAATCGCGGGACAACTGATCATGATCCGCTTCCCCGGCACGGTGCTGGACCAGGCGACGGCCGATTTCATCCGCACCAACGGCATTCGCGGCGTGTGCCTGTTCCGCGGGAATATGACCGACTCGGTGCAACTGGCGAAGCTGACCGCAGACCTGCGCGACGCCATGGGTCCCAACTCGCTGATCGCCATCGACCAGGAAGGCGGCGCCGTGGTGCGTTCGACCTGGGTGCCTGCCCCGCCAGCGGCGATGGGCCTGGGTGCGGCCGACGATACCGACCTGGCTTACCGCACCGGTGCTGCCGTGGCGCGCGCCGCCAAGTCGCTCGGCTTCAACTGGAACTTCGCGCCAGTGCTGGACTTGAACAACAACCCGAACAACCCGGTGATCGCCGAGCGTTCCTTCGGCGCCGAGCCAAAACGTGCAGTGGAACTGGCCATGGCCTGGATGGCCGGCAGCCATGCCGAAGGCGTTGCCTGCTGCGTCAAGCACTTCCCCGGCCATGGCGACACCCACGTCGATTCGCACCGCGACTTGCCGACCGTCGACAAGGCGCTGCCCGAGCTGGACGTGCTGGAACTGGCGCCATTCCGCGCCGCCGCCCCTGTGGCCCCGGCCATGATGACCGCCCACATCGTCTACCCTGCAATCGATCCTGACAATCCGGCCACCATGTCGCCCGCCATCCTGGACGGCATCCTGCGCAAGCAATGGAACTACAAGGGCATCATCATTACCGACGGCATGGACATGCACGCCATCGCCGGCCGCTACGGCGTGGGCAACGCCGCCGTGCGCGCCCTGCTGGCCGGCGCCGACATGGTAATGGCGCTCGGCACCACCGAAACCCAGAACGAAACCCTGGATGCCATCGCCGCCGCACTGGCCGACGGCTCGCTGTCGCAAGCCGCCGTCGAAGAACGCCTGGCGCGCCTCAACGCCCTTGCGCATGCCTACCCATGCCAGCAGCGCTCCTACAAGGAAGACGCCGCCGACCGCGTGATCATGGCCGAAGGCTGGCGCCGCGCGCTGACCGCCCGCGGCAACCCGCAACGCCCGGCGCCGGGCAGCAAGCTGCGCCTGGTCGTGCGGCAGGACGTGGTGAGCGATGGCGTGTCCGAAGCAGGCGTGCCGGCAGCCACCGTGGCGTCCTCGCTGGGCAAGCTGTACGACGTGGAACTGGTGACCTTCGCCGACGCCAACACCTTCGACTGGTCGGCCCTGCCGCAGGACGGCCGTTTCACGGTAC
>DASWTB010000458.1:0-1889 GCA_036402315.1 Pseudoduganella sp.
TTCCACCTACATTGAGCTTCGATTCTCGATGATACCGTGCCTGGCCGGCACCTAGCATGCCATCGTAGCCCCCTATGTCAGGATAGATGTCGCGTCGGGTAATTTTAATTAATGAGTCGGGGGCGGGGAAAGTAACGAGCAGTGAATCAGTACCCAGCAGAACGGAAGGAAGCGATTTTGCGGCAGATGATGCCGCCGTTAAGCAGGTCGGTGCCTTCGTTGGCCAAGGAACATGGTATCGCAGAGCAAACCCTCTATACTTGGCGCCGTGCTTTAAGAGACCAAGGAATAGCGGTGCCAGGAAATGGAAAGAAAAGCGAGGAATGGTCCTCGCAAGACAAGTTTGGCGTGGTGCTGGAAACGGCCAGCATGAATGAAGCCGAGCTGGCGGAATACTGCCGCCGCAAAGGCATCTTTGTCGAGCAAGTAGCGGCATGGCGTTCTGCGTGCATGTCCGCCAATGCTAGTGCTGTCGAACGAGCTAAGGAAGAACGAGCCCAGGCCAAGGCAGACCGCAAGGAACTGAAAGAGGTCAAGCGGGAATTGGCCCGTAAGGAAAAGGCGTTGGCAGAGGCAGCGGCGTTGCTGGTGCTGCGAAAAAAAGCCCAGGCGATCTGGGGGGATCGCGAGGAAGACTGATTAGCGCCCCAGATCGCCAGTTGGTGAAGGATTTGGTTGAAGAAGCGCAGCGTGCTGGCTGTCGCCTGGCGAACGCCTGCAGTGAACTTGGCATCAGCCTGCGCACGTACCAGCGTTGGCAGCTTGAGGATGGCATTGAGGACCGGCGCAAGAACGCTAACCGGCCGGTTCCTGCGAACCGGCTCAGTGACGAGGAACGCGAACAGGTGCTGGCCGTGGTGAATAGCGCGGAATTTGCCAGCCTCCCGCCGAGCCAAATCGTGCCGACACTGATCGACCGAAACATTTATCTGGCTTCGGAGTCGTCGTTCTATCGGATCATGCGCGAAGCTGCGCAGCAGCGACACCGAGGGCGCTCCCGCCAGCCGAAGGCTCGCCCAATAAGCAGTCATTGCGCCACTGGGCCCCGGCAGCTCTGGTCGTGGGACATCACTTGGCTGCCGACCAGGGTGAAGGGAAAGTACCTGTATTGGTACATGGTGTTGGACGTGTACAGCCGCAAGATCGTTGGCCACGAAGTCCACGAGGTTGAAGCTGCAGCGCTTGGTGCGCGCCTCATGCGAAAAGCCAGCTTAGCCGAAGGGCTGGCCGGCCGCGAGCTAGTTCTGCATTCGGACAATGGCAGCGCAATGAAAGGCGCCACCATGCTGGCAACGCTGGAGAAGCTCGGGATTGTGCCGTCGTTCAGCAGGCCGCGTGTGAGCAACGACAACCCTTATGCAGAGTCGTTGTTCAAGACATGTAAGTACCGACCGGAGTACCCTGGGCGGCCCTTTCAGGACGTGGGCGAAGCACGTGCCTGGACGACCGGTTTTGTGAAGTGGTACAACAACGTGCACAAGCACAGCGGGCTTAAATTCGTCACGCCGGCACAGCGCCACAGTGGCACCGATGATGAAGTTTTGCGCCAGCGCGAACGTGTCTACGCGGAAGCTAAGGCGCGCAGACCGGAGCGCTGGTCAGGGGCAACACGGAACTGGGAAGCAGTAAAGGAAGTATGGCTGAACCCTGAGCGAACAGGCATTGAGAATTTGCGGCAAACCGCATAACTAGACGTGACAACTTTGTTGACAATCACCGCAAGGCGGCGCCAGCATTGGAGCGCGCTTGCGTCGCCTGTCTGAGCGCATCGATCGGGACGCTAACCGCGTGTATGCCAGTCTGGGGCTGGAATTTGAGCAACGCTGGATGGGGACGCTTAATCAGTTGCATTTGAACGGCAACATGTCGGTGAATGAAGTTGCGGCGGC
>DASWTB010000459.1:0-4786 GCA_036402315.1 Pseudoduganella sp.
CGCAGCGACGCGCCGATGGACCTGCACCTGCACGGCTATGACCTGATGTTGTCGCTCAAGCCCGGCGTACCCGGGCGCTTGCAGCTGCGGGCGCAAATCCTTGGCCGCTTCCCGCTGTCCGCGCATGGCAAGGGCCATCACCACGCTCCGGCCCTGCTTTATGTGGAAGTTGGCCCGAGATGAAGCGCTGGCTGCTGGCAGCCATTCCCTTGCCCGTGCTGGCGCATGGCTTTGGCCAGCGCTTCGACCTGCCGCTGCCCTTGTGGATGTTCATGGCCGGCGCCGGCGCCACTGTCGCAGCCACTTTCCTGCTGCTGGCGCGCCAGCGCAATATGCTGCCGCGCGCGCCGGGACAAGCCTTTACGCTGCTGGAGCGAATTCCGCTGGCCGGCGTGCTGGCGACAGGCTTGCGGCTGGCGGTGCTGGCGCTGTACCTGCTGGTGATCTGCGCCGGCTTTGCCGGCACGCAGAATCCCTTCAAGAACATCGCGCCCGCCATGGTGTGGGCCGTCTGGTGGGTCGGCATGGCCTTCGTGTCAGCCTTGCTGGGCGACCTGTGGGCGCTGGTCAACCCGCTCGATACCGCTTACCGCTGGACGCTGGCCGACCGCGCAGGCAAGCTGGCCTGGCCGCAGTGGGCCGGCGTGTGGCCGGCCGCGCTGCTTTTCTTCGCCTTTGTGAACCTGGAACTGAACTGGGAAGGCAGCGAGCGTCCGGCCAGCCTGGCCGCCGCCATGCTGGCCTATTCCTGCCTGTCGTGGCTGGGCATGTTCCTGTTCGGGCGGCGCACCTGGCTGGCGCATGGCGAGGTGTTTGCCGTGGTGTTCGGCCTGCTGGCGCGCTTTGCGCCCAACCAGGTGCAGCATGGCCGCTGGCAGTTGCGGCCCTTCGGCGCCGGACTGCTGGTGGAAGCGCCGCTGGGCTGGTCGCATATCGTGCTGGTGATGCTGATGCTGGCCTCCGTCAGCCTCGACGGCTTGCTGGAGACCCAGCCGTGGCTCGACCTGCAGGCCGCGCAGCCGATGCCGCCCGCCTTGCTGCGTGCGGCCGCGCTATGCCTGTTGCCGGCTTTGTTCCTGCTGGCCTACCTGGCGGTGTGCCGTGCGATCGCCTGGTGCGGCGGCGGCGCTTCGCTGGCGCTGACGGCCGGCTGGTATGTGCTGACGCTGGTGCCGATCGCGATCGCCTACCATTTCGCCCACTATCTTTCCTTCCTGGCGATGGCGGGGCAATACCTGATTCCCCTGGCATCTGATCCGCTCAACCTGGGGTGGGACTTGTTCGGCACGCGCTTCCATTTCATCCGGCCGGGCGTGGTGGACGCACGCATGGTCTGGTATGTGTCGCTGATCGCCATCGTGGCGGGACACGTGGCGGCGGTGTGGCTGGGGCACCAGACCGCCTTGCGCCAGTTTGGCGCGCGCGCCACCCGCAGCCAGCTGCCGATGCTGGCGCTGATGGTCGCCTACACCCTGCTGAGCCTCTGGATCATCGCCCAGCCTATCGTCAACGGCTGAGCATTGGCTCCAGGGTCTGCCACACCTGCCCTGCGCTGATGCCGTGCATGCAGTTCTGGTGGCCGAGCGGGCATTCGCGCTGGCGGCATGGCGAGCATTCCAGCCGCAGCGAGATCGACGCCGCCAGGTCGGAGAATGGCGGCGCGTGATCGGGATCGGTCGGGCCGTAGATGGCAATCACCGGCCGGTTCAGCGCCGAGGCCACGTGCAGCAGGCCGGAGTCGTTGCTGACCACGGCCGCCGAACGGGCGATCAGGGCCACGGCATCGGACAGGCTGGTCTTGCCGGCCAGGCTCACCAGGCCAGCCGGCGCGCCGGCGGCGGCAATGACTTCATCGCACGTCGGGCCATCCTTGGGCGAGCCGAGAAGCGCCACCTGGGCTTGCGGATCGCGCGCCAGGATGTGCCGGGCCAGTTGGCCGAAATGTGCCGGCGGCCAGCGCTTGGCGCCGCCGAATTCGGCGCCTGGCGCAAACACCACCAGCGGGCGCGCCGGATTGAGGCCGACCTTGGCGCAGGCGGCGGCTACCTGCTCGTCGCTGGCCGCCATGCGCGGCTTGGGCAGGTCGCGGCGCAGCGGCGCCCCTGGCGCATCGGCCAGCGCCGCGTAGAACGGCACCATCGGCCGCGGCGGCGTGTCGTCGTGGTGCATGACGTTGACCAGGCCATAACGGCTCTCGCCCTTGTAGCCAACGCGGCGCGGAATGCCGGCCAGCCAGGGGATCAGGGCGAATTTCAGGGTATTCGGCAGGATATAGGCGTCGGCGTAGCCGCGCTGGCGCAGCAGGCGCGCGTAGCGCCAGCGCTCCTTCAACTGCAGCGAGCCATGGCGGAACGGGGTCTCCAGCACTTCAGCCACTTCCGGCATCTGGCGCCATACCGGAGAGACGGCCGGCGGCGCCAGCACGTCGATCGGGCGCTCCGGGTGCAGCGCTTTCAGGCGCTGCAGCAAGGGCTGCGCCATCACGGCATCGCCGATCCAGTTGGGAGAAATGACCAGGGTCCTCACCGGCAGTCCCCCGGTTCTGTGCGCTCGGTGCCGGGCATCCGGCACTGGTATACTGCCGGATTGGCGCCCGCCAGCAGGACGGCCTTTCTTATTAATTTTTTAGCATCCATGCGACAAGCTTCAACCATCTCGTTAATTATCACCACATACAATCGTCCGGACGCCCTGACGGCCGTGGTGGAGGCCTGTTTTGCGCAGGACGATCGGAATTTCGAGATCATTATCGCCGATGACGGATCGACCAACAACACACGGGAAACCATCGCTGCCCTGCAGGCGCGTTCCCCGGTGCCGATGAAGCATGTGTGGCAGGAGGATATCGGTTTCCGCGCCGCGCGGGCGCGCAACCTGGGCACCCTGGCGGCGCAGGGCGAATACATCATCTTCATCGATGGCGACTGCGTGCCGCAGAAGGATTTCATCGCCAACCACCGCCGCCTGGCCAAACGCGGCTACGTGGTGACCGGCAGTCGGGTGCTGCTGAGCGAAGCATATACGCGCCGCCTGCTGGATCAGCATCTCGACATCCAGCGCCTGGGCGCGCTGGAAAAACTCAAGCTTTACCTGACCGGCAACGCTAACAAATGCCTGCAGACGATGCTGACCTTGCCCGACCTGGGCCGCGAAAGCAAACGCTTCACCTGGCGCCGCATCAAGAGCTGCAATATGGCCGCATGGCGCAGCGACCTGGACCTGGTGAACGGCTTCGACGAGAGCTTCACCGGCTGGGGCCACGAAGATTCCGACCTGGTCCTGCGCCTGTTCAACGCCGGCGTGTTGCGCAAGAGCGGAGCCTTTGCCACCGAGGTGTACCACCTGTGGCACCGCGAAGCGAAACGCGACCAGGAATCCAGCAACCGCAAGGTCGTGCTGCAGCGGGCGCAAGACAAGACCACGCAAGCAGTCGCCGGCCTGCGCGAGCTGCGCGCCAGCGCGACTTAATCGCGCATCGCGACCCGCACCAGGTCCGCCACGTTATCCACGCCCAGCTTGGCCATCAGGCGCGCCTTGTGGACTTCCACGGTGCGCACGCTGATATTGAGCTGCGGCGCGATTTCGCGGTTGTGGCGCCCCATCACCACCAACTCGAAGACCTCGCGCTCGCGCGGAGTGAGCACGGCCAGCAACTGGTCGCGCTGCCGGCGGCGGTCCTGGTCCTGGCGCTGGCGCAACTGCATCGAGAACGCTTCCTCGATGGCGGCAATCAGCTTGTCGTCGTCGAACGGTTTTTCCAGGAAGTCGACGGCGCGCGCCTTGAAGGCTTCGCGCGCCGAACTGACGTCGCCATGGCCGGTCACGATAATCACCGGCAGCAGGCAGTTCATTTCGGCCAGCTTGCGCTGCAAGGCCAGCCCGTCCATGCCGGACATGCGGATGTCGGCCACCAGGCAGCCGGCCCATTCGGGCAGCCAGGCCTGCAGGAAGGCTTCGGCGCTGGCAAAAACGGCGGTGCGATAGCCGCGCACACCCAGCAGCAGGCCAAGGGCATCGCGCAGCGAAGGATCATCGTCGACGATGAAAACTGTAAGGTTTGACAAGGCTATTCTCCAGAGTCCAGCGCCGGCAGTATAAATCGAAAGACGCCGTGATCGGCAACTTCGCCCCACAATGTTCCGCCGTGGGCCTCCACGATGGCTCGGCTGAGCACCAGTCCCAGGCCCATGCCGCTGGCCTTGGTCGAAACAAAGGGCTCGAACAGGCGTCCTGCCGCCTGCTGCGTCAGGCCCTGGCCATTGTCTTCCACCGTAAAGCGCAGCTTGCCGCCGACATTCTCCGCCGTGAGCCGAATGCTGCGCTGGCCTGCAGGACGCACGCGCACCGCATCCAGCGCATTGGCCAGCAGGTTGCGCAAGACCAGTTCCACCTGCAGGCGGTCGACCTGCACTGCCAGCGCCGGCGCCTCGGCAACGGTGATCTCCACCCCGTGCTCGGCAAACTGCGGACGGAACTGCTGCACGATGCCAGCTTGCAGCGCAGCCGCGCCGACCGTCTCGAGCTGCATGGCGCCGGTGCGGAAGAAGTCGCGCAGGCGGCGCACCACTTCCGCCGCGCGTGCCGATTCATTGATCATCTGACCGATCGCATTCTTCAGCAATTCGCCCACCTCGCCACGCGCCAGCAGGTGTTCGCAGGCCTTGCCGTACACCGCCAGCGCCGTCATCGGCTGGTTCAGTTCATGCGCCAGCGCTGCCGCCATTTCGCCGGCAGCGGCCAGGCGCAAGGTCTGTTTCAACTCCTCCGCCACCTGGCGCCGTTCGTC
>DASWTB010000460.1:0-4654 GCA_036402315.1 Pseudoduganella sp.
ATCGAAATACGCGGCATCCGGTGCCCAGCTATACAAGTGGCGCGTCATTTTCAGCATGTTGTAGCTGCAGCATGCTTCGCAGGTCTGCTCGGTGATATGGGCCGCGATGCTATCGGGTGCGGAGAAATATTCGCGGTCACCGTTGCCGCCAATGACATAGCTGTGGTGGCGCGTCACGCGCTTCCAGAAGAAGCCGACCGCATCGGCATCGCTGCGCCGTCCCGTCAATTCATGCAGCCGGGCCAGGCCGATCAGCTTGGGGATTTGCGTATTCGAGTGCAGGTTGGCCAGTTCATCGCGCCCTTGTGTTAGCGGTACCAGAACCTTGCTGTGATAGAGGCGCTGCGCCAATGCCAGCCAGCGCCGGTCGCCGGTGCGCGCATACAGCTCGGCAAAACTCTCGTTGATCCCGCCATGTTCACATGCCAGCACTTGCTGTACCTGTTCATCGCTCAGGGCAGCGAATACCTTGTCGATGTAGCCCGCCAGGCCAAGCGCCACTGGCAGCGCCTGCGTGTTCGCCGCATAGGCCTGCGCATCGAACAGGCCAGCGAACACCTTATGCCAGTTGTACAGCGGCACCCAGCAACCGTTCAAATCGAAACCTGCCGAGCGGATTTCGCCTCGCATAATTTCCGGAAAGATCTCCTTGCCGTCGACCACCTTGCCATCCTTGCGCTTGCGCATGAATCCCGCCACGTAGCCGTCGCCCTGGGCCTGCTGCACGCGCGCGAGTTCAGCCACGATGTAGTCGATGCGCGGCTTCAGCGCCGCATTGCCGGTTTGCGCATACATCAGCGACAGCGCCGACAGGTAATGGCCCAGCCCTTCGCCCGCAATCGTGTCCGATTCCCAGCCGCCATAGATCGCCCCCTTGGTCGGCAAGCCGGCAAAGCGATGGTAATTGTGCAGGAAACGGTCGGCGCTCAAGCGTAACAGGTAGGCCTGGTTGGCTTGCAACGCATCGGCATACGGCGAAGGCAGCAGCCGCACCGATGCCAGCGGCAATGCCTTGGCGGCGGCAGGGATGGATGAGGACGAGGCCGCGCCGGCGGCGGCCGCCCCGGGCGACCACGCGGAAACCAGCCCCAGGCTGGCGGCGCCCTGCAATAACTGTCGGCGATGCATAAGACCACTCACGGTGATGGACGAACCGATAATGTACGTGCATCAACACCTGCCCGTCTTGTGGCAACGCCCCCGGAAAAATGACGAAATCTGCATAAAAAGTGCCCTCGCAGAGGGCACCGTTCCAACTGGCCGAACGGGCCAGGGTCTAATGGATCTCGATCTTGCGGCTGACTTGCTGCGCTTTCTTCGGCAGCGTCAATTCCAGCACGCCGCTGTCGCATTTCGCGCTCGCCTTGCTGTCATCGATGTCGTGCTCCAGCGTGAAACTGCGGTAATGCTCGCCAAAATAGCGCTCGCTGCGCACGACATTGCCGCCTTGCTTTGCTTCTTCAACGCGCTTGGTCTCGGCAGCGATCGTCACGCGATTGCCCGAAATATCGACCTTGATGTCGTCCTTGCTGACGCCGGGAAGATCGGCGCGGACGGTGTAGGCGGTCTCGCTTTCGTGCACATCGATCCGGATCGGCTGTTGCCCTTCGCCTTCACGCGTGATGTTTCCCATCCGAAAATCGCGGAACAGGTCTTCAAAATTGCGGAATGGATCGAAACGGGCCAGTTCCGTGAATGGATCATAACGCCTCAGGTTAGCCATGGTTTCCTCCTTTCTCTTGCTGGCACTGCAGCCATTATGATAGTTCCACTCGCGTCGTCCCGCCAATGAATGCGGCAATCGCCTCCCACGCCCCGTTTGCTTGCTGGCTATCGCTCAGCCATCTGCGCACTGTTGACATACTGCACCATTGCGCACAAACTGGGTTTCATGCAGGCAGTGCTGACGAAGCCCCCTTTTCGAACCGATATGCGTCGCCGGCGCTGGCTGGCGGCAGGCTTCGTTTGTGTCGCGCTGGGTCTGCCGCGGCAAGGCCGCGCCGCCGAAGAACTGGCCATCGATTACATCGTCTCCCACAGCGCGCAGCGCAGCGCCTGGATGCGCATCATCGAGGAGTTCTCGGCAGCCAACCCCGACGTGCGCGTCCTGCACCATGGCTATCCGCAAGAACAATACAAGCGCGACTTCAGCAGCCGCCTGCGCGACGGCAAGGCCGATCTGGCATTCTGGTATGCGGGTGAACGGCTGCGTGATGCCGTGCGCGCCAAGCTGTTGGTGCCGCTCGATGCCGACACGGTCGCTCTGCTGAGGGAAAAGAAGTTTTACACCACAGCAATCGAAGGCACCCGCATCGACGGTGAAGTCTACGGCTTCCCCATGTATTTCTATCCCTGGGGCTTCGTGTACCGCAAATCCCTGTTCGAGCGCCTCGCGCTGCGGCCGCCAGCCACCTGGAACGAATTCCTGCATGTGTGCGAGCGCCTGTCTGCCGCCGGGGTGACGCCACTGGGACTCGGTGCTGCCGACGGCTGGCCGGCAGCCGGCTGGTTCGACTATTTCAACCTGCGCATCAATGGCCTCGACTTCCACCGCAAGCTGCTGCGGGGCGAAGTCCCCTTCACCGATCCCCGCGTGCGCCAGGTTTTCGATACCTGGGGCAACTTGCTGCGCAAAGGTTATTTTCTCAGGGCCACGCTCGACCAGAGTGCGGAGCGCGTCCTGCCCTATATGTACCGTAACCATGTGGGCATGACGCTGATGGGGAGCTTCGTCGCCTCCAAATTCCCGCAAGCGATCGCAGACGACTTCGGCTTCTTCGCCTTCCCCAGTATCAACCCAGCCATCCCGGCCTATGAGAATGCGCCGTTGGACGTGCTGGTCTTGCCGGCGCGGGCCGCCAACCCACGGGCGCGCCAGCGCTTCCTCGCCTTTCTCGCACACAGCGGAGCAGTGCGCCACATAGCAGAATCCGACCAGACTTTGCCGGCGCAAGCCGAGGCGTCCCTGGCGCCGATCCTGCTGGGTGCCCCGGCGCGGCAAGTGCTGGCCAATGCCGCCGGGCTGAACTCATTCTTTGACCGCGAAGCGCGCACAGAGCTGATCGGTCCGACCTTCGAAGGCTTGCGCCTGTTCCTGAAACCGCCGCACGACACCACACTGGCCGTGACCACTATCGAGAAACTTCGTCAGCGCTAACTGGCGGACGGCCAGCGCCGGCGCCTGGCCCTTTTTTCTTCTGAGGACAGTTGCCGTCTCACCACAACCATACGTTATCGATAACAATCCGCTTTACTTTTCCAATATCGACATGATACCGTGCGGTCATCGATGCATGTTATCGATAACCAACATAAAAAGGATAGTGGAGATATGAAGCACGCAACTAATATGTGCGGGCGCCGGTTGGCCTTGCAAAAGTCCCAGGTCGCATTCGCGATCCTCGCAAGCGCAGGCCTCTTGAATGCCCACCTCGCTCTGGCGCAAGATGCCAAGCCTGAAACACCGCAAAACGAAACCCAAACCGTCCTTGTCACCGCCACCGTTGGCGCCACCGAAGCCAAGCGGGCCAACGCATCCTACTCGGTCCTGGACGCCAAGGAAATGGGCAAATTCACGCCGATGAGCGCAGACGACTATTTGCGCGACATGCCGGGCGTGGTAGTGGAAAGCAATGAAGGCGTCGCCCGCAACGAATCGTTCACGCGCGGTATGAGTGTCGGTTCTGGTAGCCCTACTACCGGCAACTTCTGGACCGCGATCCTGGAAGATGGCTTGCCGGTCTTGCCGACCCGCTTCAACAATTTCATGGATAGCAGCTTCTTCCGCGCCGACCTGGGGGTCAGCCGCGTCGAATCGGTGCGCGGCGGCTCCGCAGGCACTTCGGTCTCCTCTTCCGCCGGCGCCGTGTTCAACTTCCTGCCTGGCGCCATCCAGCCGGGCGCCGCCGTCCAGACCCGCTTCGGCGTCGAACGCGACGACCCTCACCTCTCCTGGAAACAGGTGGACGGCTACTATGGCTGGAAGAACCAGGAGGGCGACTTGCGCGCCAGCGTGACCGGCTTCTACCGCAGATCGGACGGTGCCGTCGATCCGGGCTATCCGCTCAACCTGGGCGGGCAGATCAAGGGCCGCCTCCAAAAGGACTACCGCAGCGCGTCGGGCAGCGGCACCTTCGCATTGACCATCAAGCACCTGGACGACACCAACTCCTGGAATGGCCAGTTCACCCAACCGGTGCACGGCTACATGGACCCGGATTCGGCGCCTGGCTTCTACCGCAGCGGCAATTTGTACATGCGCGGCGGCCAGCACACCGTGCGCACCGACCTGCAGGATGGGCCGGGCAGCACGCGTTATCACAATCCGGAAAAGGGCGCGAACTATAAACAGGATGCCGTCTGGCTCAAATGGGACCACGAAACCGATGGCCCATGGAGCTTCAATTCGGCAGTCAAGGCGCAAAAGAGCACCGCATTCCTGCAACAGGGCTTCTACGGCGCTGGACCGTCCTCACTTTGGGGCACCAATACTTTCCAGGATGCGTACATCGTCAATCAGGGGCGGGCCGCATCGAACGGCACGGCCGCAACCGACACGTCCAACCTGAACCGCCTGGCCGGCTATTACGAGCTGTACGACCTTGAGACTGGCGCCGTGCGCGCCAAGATTTTCAACAACGTCGGCAAATCCAAC
>DASWTB010000461.1:0-18307 GCA_036402315.1 Pseudoduganella sp.
AAAATGTCCGATTGCCGGAGCTGACCCCGACTTTCATTATTCTAGCGGTACGTTGCGGTAGCGGTTGACGGTGGCGCTTTCTACGGGCGGGGCGTTGTTGCCCCATGCGGCGCGCAGGTAGGACACTACTTGCGCTACTTCTACGTCATTCAGTGAATGGCTGAACGGCGGCATGCCGTAGGGGCGGGGATTGCCTGCCGTGCCGGGGGCGAAGCCGCCGTTCAGTACGATGCGGATCGGATTCACCGCTTCGTCCATCGTCAGCGCCCGGTTGCCGGCTAACGGTGGGTAGTGTGGGGCGATGCCTTCGCCTTGTTCGCCGTGGCAGTCCAAACACGCCTTGTTGTAGATCTTCTCGCCGGCTGCCAGCCAGGCGGCAGCTTCGGGTTGCTTCGAGCGTTCGTACGGCTCGCGGTTGCCGCTTTCATTCGGCAGCGACTTCAAATACACGGCCATCGCGCGCGCATCTTCATCGCTCAGGTGCTGCAGGCTTTCGCGCACCACTTCCGCCATCGGGCCGAACACGGTGGCGCGCCGGGAGATGCCGGTCTTCAGCAGGTCGGTGATGTCTTTGACTTCCCAGTCGCCCAGGCCGGCTTCGCGGTCGGAGGTGAGCGAGGGCGCGTACCAGCCCAGCACCGGGATCAGGCCGCCCGACAGGCCTTTGTCGCTGGCGCCCAGGGCATTGCGCTCGCTGTGGCAGGCGATACAGTGGCCGGGACCCTGCACCAGATAGGCGCCGCGGTTCCATTCGGCGGTCTTGCTGGCGTCTGGCGTGTACACGGCGGGCTTGAAGTACAGGGCGCGCCATACGGCCAGCATGGCTTGCTGGTTGTATGGGAAACGCAGCGTGTGAGGCTGGCTGGCCTGCTTTACCGGTGTGATGGTCTGGAAGTAGGCGTACATCGCGTCCGAGTCGTCGCGTGTCATCGCGGTGTAGTTGGTGTACGGGAAGGCGGGATACAGCAGGCGGCCATCCTTTGCCTTGCCATTGTGCAGGGCGTTCCAGAAATCGTTGGCAGTCCAGTTGCCGATGCCGGTTTCCTTGTCAGGCGTGATATTGGGCGAGATGACGTTGCCGAACGGCGTTTGCAGGGCGCGGCCGCCGGCAAAGGCGGCGCCTCCGCGCGTGGTGTGGCATGCCATGCAGTCGGCGGCCTTGGCGAGGTAGGCGCCGCGCGCAATTTTTTCCGCGATCGGCATGTTTTTCGAGGCGTCGCTTGGCGCCGGACCGGTGTCGTGCTTGGGCCAGATGAAGCCGACTGCGGCAACAATCAGCAGCAGCGGTACGGCGATGGCGATTTTCGTATTGCGGTTCATGATCTGGTCTTTTATTTCGGGACGCCGCCGCATTCCATCGGCAGGGGCTTGGGCAGGGAGGCCGCGGGGCGTGCGTTCGGATCGGCCGGCTGCGCGGCCAGCCAACCGGAGACGGCTGCGACGTCGGATTCGCTCAGGCGGTTGGCGACTTCGGCCATGCAGTCAGGCGTGTGGGCCTTGCGCTTCTGGTTGCGCCAGGCGCCGAATTGCGCGTTGATGTAGTCGCGTGGCAGGCCGATCAAACCGGGGATGGCGGGGGCGACGCCGGTCATGGCATCGCCGTGGCAGGCCACACAGGCCGGCACTTTACGTGAGGGGTCGCCCTGGTGCACCAGCACGCGGCCACGCTCGATCATTTGCGGCGTGGCGCTGGTGGTTGCCGGTGGCGGATAGGGGGCGTGCTGTTCGGAAAAGTACTGTGCGATTTCGCGCAGGTAGGCGTCCGGCAGCTGTTCGACCATATAGGTCATCATCGGGTACTGGCGGCGGCCCTCCTTGAAGTTCAGCAGCTGGTTGTACAGGTAGCCTGCGGGCTTGCCGGCGATGCGCGGGAAGAAGGCGTCGCCTTGCTCATTGGCTTTGTGGCAGGCGATGCAGGCCGCCACGCGCTGCTCTACGGTGTCCGCTAGGCTGGCCGGGGCAGCCATGGCGGAAGTAGCCACAAGCGCGGCGCCTAATGAGAGAATGCGTAAGAAAAGTCGCATGATGAATCCGTTTTTCTTTTGATGGATCAAGGATACGCCTGCGAAGCAGAGAATAACAGGCTCAGAATGGCCACGGAATGAGGGTATCAGTTTGAAGCTTTATGAGGCGCTGGCCGACGAATTGGCGGGCTTGATGGCTTCCGGCGTGCTGCGGCCGGGCGAGAAGCTGCCTTCCGTGCGCCAGCAGCAGGAGCGGCGCGGCGTCAGCCCATCCACCGTGTTCCAGGCGTATTACCAGCTCGAGGCGCGCGGCCTGATCGAGTCGCGCCCGCGTTCGGGCTATTACGTGGCTGCGCGGCGCTTTGCAGCGACGCCGGAGCCGGAGGTGTCGCGGCCCGACGCGGCTTCCACGCTGGTCGACGTCAGTGAGCTGGTGTTCGAGGTGCTGGAGGCCAGCCGGGCGCCGGGCAATGTACCTTTCGGTTCCGCCTTCCCCAGTCCTTTGCTGTTCCCGCTCGATAAGCTGGGCCGTGCGGTCACGGCCTGCATGCGCCATATCGATCCCTGGAGCACGATTGCCGACCTGCCGCCGGGGAATGCCGAGTTGCGGCGCCAGATCGCCTTGCGCTACCAGTTGGATGGATTGCAGGTGTCGCCGGAAGACATTGTCATTACCAATGGAGCGCTGGAGGCGCTGAACCTGTGCCTGCAGGCGGTGGCGCGGCCGGGCGATACGGTGCTGGTGGAGTCGCCCAGCTTCTACGCGGCCCTGCAGGCGCTCGAGCGCATCGGCTTGAAGGCGGTTGAAGTGGCGACGCATCCGCGCGAGGGGATCGACCTGGGCGCGTTGTCAACGGCGATCGTGGAGCATAAGCCGAGTGCGTGCTGGCTGATGACGAGCTTCCAGAACCCGCTTGGCAGCCTGATGCCGCCGGAGAAGAAGCAGGCGCTGGTCGAACTGCTGGCGGCGCATGAGGTGCCGCTGATTGAGGACGACGTGTACGGCGAGCTGTATTTTGGTGCGCAACGGCCGGCGCTGGCCAAGCGGTTCGACAGCAAGGGTCTTGTCATGCATTGCAGCTCGTTCTCGAAGTGCCTGGCGCCGGGTTTCCGGGTCGGTTGGGCGGCGGCGGGGCGTTTTGCGCGGCAGGTGGAGCGGCTCAAGCTGACCACATCGCTGGCAGCGGCGATGCCGTCGCAACTGGCGTTGGCGGAGTATCTGGGGCAGGGCGGGTATGACCGTCATTTGCGCCAGTTGCGCGGGGCGTTGGCGGGGCAGCAGCAGCAGATGCTGGCGGCGATTGAGGCGCATTTCCCGGCGGGGACGCGGGTGACGCAGCCGCAGGGCGGGTATTTCTTGTGGGTGGTGCTGCCGGAATCAGTGGATGCGCTGGAGTTGCATCGGCTGGCGCTGGGGCAGGGGATCAGTATCGCGCCGGGGCCGATGTTCAGTGCGAAGCGGGGGTTTCGTCATTGTATTCGGCTTAATTACGGGCATCTTTGGGATCAGCGGCAGGAGGCTGCGATTGCCACCCTCGGGATGCTTGCGAAAACCGGTAACCCAGCCGGGTTGGCCGTCCCGTCTGACCCGCAGGGTCAGACACTGTTACGCGGCGGCCGCTGGCCCGGTGTCTGACCCTGTGGGTCTGACACTGGCTTACCGGTTTTGGGGCGCTTGGGCGGCTTGATCGGCGGCAGCACGTTGCCAATCCCGATCCAATGGCGGTACACGCGTAGCGCAACTTGCGCATCATCTGCTGCGTACAGGATCTGCTTCTCGTTCAGCCGAGGCGTGGCCCAGTTGGTGGTGGAGATCTTCTTCGACTTGGTCAGCGCCTGCCCGAAATACTTGGCGACTGCGCTCTTGGCGCCCAGGTCATTCTTCTGTCCAGGCACGCGCAGCACCACACCCAGGTCGACCACCTTCAGCGGCTCGATCCCCAGCTTGGCGCGCACCCGCTTGATATCGTCGGACAGGCCGAAACCGATCTTCAGCGTCATGTCCGATTCGAGGATGGCCTTGACCGTGGCAAGGTGGGGAAATGCATCGCCAACCTGGAACAGCCATGCATGACGGTCGTCGGCGAACTGGATCAGGTGCGGCCCGTCCGAGCTTTCGCCTTTGATGAAGGTAGGTTTGGATTCGGTATCGAAACCAATAGCGTCCGCCGCCAGCAGGGCCGCTTGCGCAGCCTCCGCATCGGCGGCGGTTTTCACGAGCCTGACGTCGGCCAGCCGGATGCCTTCATAAGGAGGCAGTCCGGTGACGGCTTCTGGCGCCTCGCTCATTACTTCTTGGAGAACTTGGCGGTCAGCGCCTGCAGTTTTTCGGCGCGGCGGCGTTCGGCTTCCTGGGCGGCCGCAGCTTCGCGTTCGGCTGCGCGTTCGGCCTTGCGGCGTTCCACTTCTTTCTTGTAGCGTTCGGCCAGGGTTTCCTTGGCGTGCTTGCGGTGTTCGTCGGTGACTTCGGCGCCGGTGCTGCCATCCAGGTTGTAGCGGACGGTGGCTTTTTCCATCACGCGCAGGTAGCGCTGCGAGGAAGTATGAATGCCCAGGGCCGCGCGCATCAGCTTGCGGTTAAGCTCCGGCATCGCGGCGATGAGCTGTTTGTCGATGCCGATCGACAGCGGCAGGCTGTCGCGGAACGGAGCATACTGTTGCTGCAGTTGCTTGAGCAGGGCGCGAGCGGAATTGGGAGCGGCAGGTGCGGCGGCTTGGCCTTCGGCCGGCTGCTGAGGGGTAGTGCTAGTGTTCATCGACTTCATAGGTTGATCAAGAGCCGCCAGCATACCACGATGCAGCTCCCCGGCGCATTGTGTTTTAGCTCATGATGTGGTTTTGATATCGAATTAATGGATGCGGTCGCGCCCGAAACCTTGTATAATGACAGACGCACCAAATGCAGGACGGTGCGAATTCAGTTTGGTAAAGAGTTTTCGGCCGGGGCCGCGCTGCCCTGTGAAGTCCAGTTCCAGGGCATGTGCCCTCTCTAATCACTGAATCATCGGAATCGAGCCCGGTCATGCGGGCTTTTTCTTTTCCCGATTATCCCTGAAACCGGGCCATCGCGAGCCTTCGATAAGTGCACTTCCGGGTGTGCTGAGAGAGATATTGAATGACGAAACCTAAGACCCTGACGTTGTCCGCCAAGAAATCCACTGGCTCCTCCACTACCAGCGCCTCGTTGGCTGTGCCGAAAACCAGCCTTTCGTATGTGATCGACAACGCTCAAGAGGAAGCAGGAAAAGTCACGGTCGTCAAGAAATCCCGCCGCCTGGCTGCCGTGCCGGTGGCGGAAGCGCCAGTGGAAGCCGTCGCCGAAGAGCCGGTCGTCAAGACCCGTGCCCGCAAAACCGCTGCCGCCAAGCCGGTGTCGCTGGCTGTCGTCGCTGAAGAAGCGCCTGTGGCGGCGCCTGCAAAGCGCGGCCGCAAGCCGAAGGCTGCGGAACCGGCGCCAGTGGTGGTGACCACCGGTCCAGCCGCCGTGACCGAAGTGCGCGACGCCGCCGTGCTGGCATCGATCGACACCTCCGGCTACTTGCTGCCGCAAGTGAAAGTGCCGGGCCGCCGCGGCCGCAAGCCAAGCGAATTCACCCCGGAAAACGATGAAGTGGCGGCACTGAACGCCGTGGAACGCGCTGAACTGAAGGCCGCGTCCAAGGCGCGCGAGCGCAAGGCCAAGGGCATGGATGCTTTCGGCATGACCGACGGCGCCAATGCGGAGGAGCTGGAAAAGCGCCGCACCCAGTTCAAGAACCTGATCAACCTGGGCAAGGACCGCGGCTACCTGACCTACGCCGAAATCAACGACCACCTGCCGGAAAACATTGTCGATCCGGAAGCGATCGAAGGCATCATCGCGACCTTCAACGACATGGGTATCGCCGTGTACGAGCGCGCGCCGGATGCGGAAGCACTGCTGCTGTCCGATAACGTGCCGACCGCCGCCAGCGACGATGAAGTGGAAGCCGCTGCCGCCACCGCACTGTCCACCGTCGATTCCGACTTCGGCCGTACCACCGATCCGGTCCGCATGTATATGCGTGAAATGGGCGCCGTGGCGCTGCTGACCCGCGAAGGCGAGATCGAGATTGCCAAGCGTATCGAAGGCGGCCTGCGCGACATGATCCAGGCCATTTCCGCCTGCCCGACCACCATCGACGAGATCCTGCTGCTGGCGGAGAAGATCGCGAAGGACGAAATGAAGGTCGACGACGTGGTGGACGGCTTCGTGGACCTGAACGAAGACGCACCGGCGCCGGCGCCTTCCAAGGTGGTCGCTGCTGCCGACGATGAGGACGAGGAAGAAGAGCTGGACGACGAGGAAGAAGACGGCGACGTCAACGGCGGCGCGGCCGGCTATTCGACCGAACAGCTGGCGCAGCTGAAAGAAGACGCGCTGGAGAAGTTCGCCCTGATCTCGACCCAGTACGACAAGATGCGCAAGGCCGCCTACGGCAATGCCGCCTACGTGAAGGCGCAGGACATCATCTCCAACGAATTGCTGGGCATCCGCTTCACCGCCAAGGTGGTGGAAAAGCTGTGCGACACCCTGCGCGGCCAGATGGAGCAGGTGCGTTCGATCGAGCGCGCCGTGCTGGAACTGTGCGTGAACCGCTGCGGCATGCCGCGCGCGCACTTCATCAAGGTCTTCCCGGGCAATGAGACCAACCTGGATTGGGTGGACGGCGAAGTGGCGGCCGGCTATCCATACAGCGCGGTGCTGGGCCGTAACGTCCCTGCCATCAAGGAACTGCAGAACAAGATGATCGACCTGCAGGAGCGCGTGGCGCTGCCGCTGGCCGACCTGCGCAAGATCAACAAGCAGATGGCTGCCGGCGAAAAGCGTGCGCGTACCGCAAAGCGCGAAATGACCGTGGCCAACCTGCGCCTGGTGATCTCGATCGCGAAGAAGTACATCAACCGCGGCCTGCAGTTCCTGGACCTGATCCAGGAGGGCAATATCGGCCTGCTGAAGGCGGTCGACAAGTTCGAGTACCGCCGCGGCTACAAGTTCTCGACCTACGCGACCTGGTGGATCCGCCAGGCGATCACCCGTTCGATCGCGGACATGGCCCGTACCATCCGCGTGCCGGTGCACATGATCGAGACCATCAACAAGATGAACCGCATCTCGCGCCAGATCATGCAGGAAACCGGTTCCGAGCCGGATATGGCAACCCTGGCCCAGAAGATGGAAATGCCGGAATCCAAGGTGCGCGAGATCATGAAGATCGCCAAGGAGCCGATTTCCATGGAAACCCCGATGGGCGAGGATGGCGATTCCCAGCTGGGCGACTTCATCGAAGACAACACCACGCTGGCGCCGCTGGACGCAGCGCTGCACGCTTCGATGCGCAATGTGATCAAGGAAGTGCTGGATTCCCTGACCCCGCGCGAAGCGAAGGTGCTGCGCATGCGCTACGGCGTGGAGATGTCGAACGACCACACGCTGGAGGAAGTTGGCAAGCAGTTCGACGTGACCCGCGAACGTATCCGCCAGATCGAAGCCAAAGCAATGAGCAAGCTGCGCCAGCCTTCGCGTTCGGACAAGCTGAAGACGTTCCTGACCGAGAAGTAATCGCCCGTCAGCTCAAAGAAGAAAGGAGGCCTTGGCCTCCTTTTTTATTTCAGCAACGAGTCAGGCGTAGTCGCCATGCCTGCGCGCATCAGGCCAGCGACAGCATCTTGCTGCTCAAGTCGAAACCCTTGCGAATGCGGTTGCGCATTTTGAATGCAGCCACGCCTGCGATGATGGCGAGAACGCCAAAAGTCAGCCAGTCGAGCAGTTTGAATCCTTGCTTCTGGCTGACCGAATCGACGGCGCCGGATTTCAGCTGGTGGCCAGTGTAGGCGGAGCCAATTACTTTGCCTTCTTCTGTAATGTCGCGCGTCAGGTACAGGCTCGTAAACACTGAGCGCACCCGCATCTGGCCGTTCTTGTAGATGAATGTGTTCGGGTCATGGTCCTTCACCTTCACGGTGCCGACGATGTCGCCGTGGTTGTTGATGCCGGTGGCGTAGCTGGAGCCGCGGGCGATCATGGCTCCCAGGTCGACGATGCGGCCATTCTCATACATGAAGGCATGCCAGGCACCGTTCGGCATCTCGGATGCGCCGACCACCACGCCGTGGTCGTTCACGCCGGTCGCCACGCTGATGCGGCCGCCCAGCGTAGGCAGTTCAATCATGCCGCTGCCCGGTTTGTACAGAAAAGCGCGGCGATAGCCGTTCGGCAGCTGGGCGGCGCCGACCACATGGCCGTTGCCATTGATGGCGGTGGCGTAGCTGCTCTTGCCGCCGAGGGTGCCCAGATCCAGCATGCCGTTTCCGCTGTCGACGAAGGCGTGGTAGTCCCCGTCCGGGGTGTCGGCGTAACCGACGATGTGGCCAGCTTCATTGAGGGCGGTGCCGACGCTGCTGCTGCCGCCCAGGGTGCCGAGGTCGCGAATACCTTGCGCTTCGTCGTAGCGGAAGGCGTGCCAGGCATTGTTGGCGGTGAGTGCGCCGCCCGTGACCACGCCCTGGTTGTTGATGGCATTGGCGGTGCTGTCGCTGCCGCCAAGTGTGCCGATTTCGATACGGCGGCCTTGCGACATCAGGATTGCGCGGCGCTTGCCGTCTTCCTCCTTGATCTCGCCAACCCATTGGCCTGCTGCGTTGATGCCGGTCATGGTGCTGGACTCTGTTTTCAGCTCTCCCATCGGGCCTTTGGCGTAGGAGGCGACGAAGGGCGGGCCAGTGCAAAGGCAAGGGCAAGCGAAGCAGGCTTCATGGGCGGTCTCCGGTAATTAAGAAGTGTTCCGGAAAATATATCTGGGAATTAGTAAAAAGTATTCGCAAAATTGTAATGATCGAGCTTTACGCCTATCTTTCCCCCGCAGTGAAAAAGGAGGCCTTGGCCTCCTTTCTCTATCCCAGTTTCTTCAATTGTTCGCGTGCGTAGACGGCGCTTGGGTGGTTCGGCGCCAGTTCGATGAAGCTGGCGTAAGCCTTTTTGGCTTTTTCCTGGTCGCCTTGCCGCTGGCGCGCGTCGCCCAGGTTCAGGTAGGCGATGGCGCGCGAGGCGTCGATCTGGATCGTGTTTTCGAACCAGCGCGCGGCCTCGGCGAACTTGTCCTGCTTGAAGTAGACGAAGCCCAGGTTGTTGGCAGCCAGGCCGAAGTCGGGGCGGTATTTCAGCGCTTCTGTGAAGGCAGCTTCCGCCTGCGCGTACTGCTTTTCCTTGTACAGCTGCAGGCCGCGGTCGTTGGCGCGCTGGGCCAGTTGCCGGCTTGATGCATCGACCGGTTTTGGTGCGGCAATCTTCTGCTCTTCGCCCTGCAGGTTCTTCACGACCACGCTGTTGCCTTCGGCCTGCTGGCGGCGGCCGGTATCGAGCTTGTTGTTCAGCGCGATGGCGTCCGGCGACAACTGGCTGCTGCCTTCGCTCAGGAATTCCGCTTCGGCCGGCAACTGGAACACGAATTCGCCGCCTTCGGAACCGGGCAGACTGCCGAAGGCCGGCGTTTGCTGCGATACGCTGGACACGGCCGGCGCCACGTAGGCGGCAAGCTCGGTGGCGGTGATCATGCCGTCGCCATTCAGGTCGGCCTTGCCGCCCAGCGCTTGCAGCAGGGTCCAGGTGAAGACGGAGTGGCCGTTAGGGCCGCCGTCGGCCACCATCTGGTCGGCGCCGCCGGCGGTCAGCATCTGGCGGCCGATGCGGCGCGCGTTTTCGCGCAGGAAGGCCGTGGTGCCGCCGCCGCGCGTCAGGCCAAGGCCGCTGTAGCAGGCGTCCATGACGAACAGCAGGTGCTTGGCATTCAGGCTTTCGGCGATGTTCTGCAGGTCCGTCATCGGGATCGCGTCCACGCTCACTTGCTGCGGGTCGGAATCGGCCGGGATGATGTAGCCCAGGCTGCGGCCGGAACTAAGCTGGCGCGTTGCGCCATGGCCGGCGAAGAAGACGAAGATGCGGTCGTCCTTTTTCAGCTTGGCCTCGGCCAGCTTGTCGTGGAAGAGGGCGAGGATGTTGTTGCGTGTCGCTTCGCCATTGGTCAGGGTGAATACGCGACTGCTGTCGAAGCCGAAACGGCTGACGAGGGTGTCGCGAATCGCTTTCGCATCCTGCACCGCGTACTGGAGCTTCGGCCATTTCTGGTAGTCGTTGATGCCAATGACCACGGCATAGCTGTTGGAGTAGCCGGTGCTGATGGCGACCCTGTCCGGTTCCGGCTTGCCGGCCTTGGCGACGGTGAAGTCATTGCCGTCCCAGGTGGCGAAGCTGTAGCCGTCGGCAACCAGCTTGTCCAGCACCAGTGGCAGTGTCTTGATGGTACGTTCGTGGATGTCGTGGAACAGGATGATGCCGCGCTTTTCCTTTTCCAGCGTACCGAGGACGCGGCTGGCGATCGAGCTTGGCACAGGGTCGGCCCAGTCCAGCGAGTCGATATTCCACATCACCGAACGCAGGCCCAGTTTGTTCAGCACTTCCAGGCCTTCGGCATTGCGGGCACCGTAAGGGAAGCGGAACAGCGCCGAGCGGCGGGTGTCGACGGCCTTCAGCAACTGGTCGGCGTGGGCGATTTCGCCAAACAGCTGGTCGCCTTTTTCCTTCGAGAGCAGGGCGTGGCTGTAGCTGTGGTTGGCCAGCACGTTGCCGCCCTCCAGCAGGCGGCGGCTGGCGGCGGCGTACTTGCCCAGCGCCTGCTTGCCTTGCGCGTCGACTGCACCCAGGTTTTTACCGACCTGGAAGAACACGCCCGGTACGCCGTACTGTTTGAGGATGGCGGCCACTTCGTCGGTATAGGTAGCGTGCGGACCGTCGTCGAAGGTCAGTACCACGGTTTTCGGCGGCAGCGACTTGCCGAAGATCTCGGCTGCCGCATCGTCGGGATTTGGCTTGGACGGGTACGGCACGATGACGCCGTAGTCTTTCATGATCTGGTCGCGGCTGAACAGCTTTTTCAGGTGGGCGACATAGTCTTCCCAGCGTTCGCGTTTGGGCACGATGGCGCGCTGGTCGAAGCGCGCGAAGATGCCACTCAGTTCCTTGTCATACTGGCGTTCGATATCTTCCAGCGCGGTCAGGTCTTCGCTGATGCGCTTGTGCAGCTTGATGCCAGGGAGCGTCTGGTTGGCGGCGGCTTGCTGACGCATTTCGACCAGCACTTCGCGGAAGGCCAGGCGGTCGGCATCGAACAGGTCGGACGCCGATTCGATATACGTCAACAGGATGTCGTAGGCGGTTTCGCGCTGGGCAGCCGGCACTTGCTGCAGCTTCGCCAGCAGCTGCCTGGCATTGGCAAGGCGTTCGACGTTTTCATGGAACAGCACCTGGCCGACCTGGCCGGCGGCTTTGCGGTCGAGCTCCGACAGCGCCTGTTCATCGGCCAGCAGGACGATGATTTTGCGGTAGTTGGCCAGGATGCTTTGCAGTTCGGCTTGCAGCGGGGCGTGCGCATCCTCCACTTTTGCCACGGTGGCCGCGGCAGCTTCGGCCGGCGTGCCTTGCGGTTTGGCGCCGGATTTCATGTAGGCGGCGCCCGCAGCCACTGCCACCGCGACGACGGCAGCACTAATCAACAGAGGTCTGGAAAGCTTCATTTTTTATTAATTGATTGTAATTCTGCAATTCTAAGGGATCGACAGCATCAGCATCCGTTTGCTGAAGTCGATGCCTTCCCGCAGGTGCTCGCGAACCTTGTAAAGCAAGAAGCTTGCGAGGATCGCCAGGAATGCGTAGGTCAGCAGGTCCAGCGGCATTGGCCAGCCGATTGGCTCCAGCTTGCGGTGCCTAATGCGGGCCGATCGCATTTGCTGCGCCATGGCGCCGGCACCGATGATCTGGCCGTCGTCGGTAATGCGGCGCGCCAGGTCGAAGTTGCCGAAGTTGTCGCGTACCTGCACCTGGCCTTTGCTGTAGGCGAAGACCAGCGGGGTTTCCTGCCCCCAAACGCGCACATTGCCGACCACGTCGCCGTTATTGTTGATGGCGGTGGCGAAGCTATTCCCTTTGGCCATCATCACGCCCAGGTCCACCGTACGGTGGCCGTCGTACGTGAAGGCGTGCCAGCTGCGGTCGGGCATCTGCATGGTGCCTGCCACGACGCCGCTGTCGTTGATGGCCATAGCGACGCTGTGGCGGTCACCCACATCGGGGACTTCGAACTTGCCGACGCCGGGCTTGTAGATAAAGGCGCGGCGGAAGCCGTTGGCACGGTCGGCCGCACCCACCACGACGCCATGCGCGTTGATGCCCAGCGCATAGCTGTTCTTGCCGCCGAAGGTGCCCAGGTCCAGCATCGTAATGCCGGTGTCGACGAAGGCGTGGTAGCTGCCGTCGTAGGTATCCGCGTGGCCGACGATGTGGCCTTGGTCATTGATCGCGGTGCCGGCGCTGCTGGTTCCGCCCAGTGTGTCGAGCTGGCGCAAGCCGCCTTTCTTGTCGAAGCGGTAGGCGCGCCAGGTGTAGTCTGCCATCTGCGCCGAGCCGGTGACGACGCCGGCGTTATTGATGGCGGCCGCCCGGCTTTCCTCGCCGCCGAAGGTGCCGATCTCATAGCGCATGCCTCCCGAACGAAGGAAGGCTTGCCGCGCGCCATAGCCAGTGATCGATTCCAGCACCGTGTCGCCGGCGGCATTCATATCCTTGGCGACGATGGATTCGCTGATCGAGCCGCCGAACGGGCCGGCGTGGGCCGCGCCGGTGCAAAGCGCCGCTGCCAGCGCCATGACGAAGGAGCGGCGGCGCATCAGGCGAGCGACAGCATTTTCATGCCGAAGTCGAAACCTTTGCGGATGCGGTCGCGCACTTTGAATCCCGCGACGGCGGCAATCAGGCCCAGGAAGGCCAGGGTAAGCCAGTCGACCGGTTTCAGGCCATGGTCCGGCCTGGCCGAATCGACGGCGTTCGATTTCAGCACGTGGCCGGTGTAGGACGAGCCGATCACCTTGCCGTCCTCGGTGATGTCGCGCGTCAGGTACAGGCTTTGGTAGCCGGAGCGCACCTGCATCCGGCCGTTCTTGTAAATGAATGTGTGCGGCGCGTCGTGGTCTTTAATGCGCACGGTGCCGACGATGTCGCCGTGGTTGTTGATGCCGTTGGCGAAGCTGGAGCCGTGGGCAATCATGGCGCCCAGGTCGATCATGCGGCCGTTTTCGTACATGAAGGCGTGCCAGCTGCGGTCCTCCATTTCCGATGCGCCAACCACCACGCCGTGGTCATTGACGCCGGTCGCCACGCTGACGCGGCCGCCCAGCGTCGGCAGTTCGATCATGCCGCTGCCTGGTTTGTACAGGAAGGCGCGGCGATAGCCGTTTGGCAGCTGTGCGGCGCCGACCACGTAGCCATTGGCATTGATGCCGGTGGCGTAGCTGTTCTTGCCGCCGAAAGTGCCCAGGTCGAGCATGGCGATGCCGGTGTCGACGAAGGCGTGGTAGTTGCCGTCTGCGGTATCGGCGTAGCCGACGATATGGCCCGCTTCATTGAGGGCGGTGCCGACGCTGCTGTTGCCTCCCAGCGTGCCAAGATCGCGCATGCCGAGGGATTCGTCGTAGCGGAAGGCGTGCCAGGCATTGTTGGCAGTCAGGGCGCCGCCGGTGACCAAGCCCTGGTTGTTGATGGCGTTGGCGGTGCTGTCGCTGCCGCCCAGAGTGCCGATCTCGATGCGGCGGCCTTGCGACATCAGGATCGCGCGGCGCTTGCCGTCTTCGTCCTTGATCTCGCCAACCCATTCGCCTGCTGCGTTAATGCCGGTCATGCTGCTGGATTCTGATTTTCGTTCACCCATTGGGCCGGCGGCTTGGGTGGTGGCGAAGGGCAGGGCCAGTGCGATGGCGAGTGCAAGCGTAGCAGGCTTCATAGGCAGTCTCCGGTGGGGGGAAATTATTCCGGAGACTATACGGGAATATTGCGAATTAATATTCGCAAATTGTCACACCTTGCGGACGAACTCCGATTTCAGGCTCATGGCGCCAAAGCCGTCGATCTTGCAGTCGATATCGTGGTCGCTGTCGACCAGGCGGATGTTCTTCACTTTGGTGCCTTGCTTGATCACGCCGCCGGAGCCTTTGGGTTTCAGGTCCTTGATCACGGTGACAGTGTCGCCATCTTGCAGGATATTGCCGGCGGCGTCCTTGTAGACGCGCGCCGATTCGCCGGCTGCTTCGGCGGCCTGTTTTGGCCACTCGTGGGCGCATTCAGGGCAAACATAGTTCTCGCCGTCTTCATAGGTATACTCGGACTGGCATTTTGGACAAGCTGGGAAATTGGACATTGGAACTCACATGCAGGAATTGGAAAACCCGATCTGGGCTGCGCTGAACAGCGCACAGCAACATTTTAACATCCCGACAGGTGCGGCCTGCCGCTATCCCGCCGACGTGGCGCCTTTCATGGCGGTCGCCGAAGGCGGTGTGGCCTTGTCCGAATCCGACCTGGAAGGTGTTGGCCAAGGCTATTACTTCCTCGGCGCCATGCCTGAACTGCCGCGAGGCTGGTCGCTGCAGATGCTGTCAGGCGTGCTGCAAATGGTGTACGAAGGCGGACCGGTCGCAGCGCCGGAAGTTGAGGCGATCCGCGTGCTGGCGGCCGACGATCCGGCGATGGTGGAGCTGACCAATATCGCTTTCCCCGGCTACTTCCGGCCGCGCACCGGCGTGATGGGGAAGTACGCCGGCATCCACGACGAGGGCGGCCGGCTGGTGGCTTTGAGCGGGGAGCGCATGGACCTTGGCCATATGCGTGAAGTGAGCGCGGTTTGCACGCATCCCGATTTCACGGGACGCGGCTATGCGCGCAAGCTGGTGGAATACATCATGCACGGCATGCAGCAGCAGGGCGTGCGCCCGATGCTGCACGTGGGCGCGGCCAACGCCCGGGCCCAGGCCTTGTACCGCTCGATGGGATTTGCGGCAACCCGCGAGTTGCCGCACGGCCGCCTTATTTGCCCGGGCTGACGTTGCCGATGCCCTTGGCCGATTTGTTGACGTGCTTCGGGTTGCCGTAATAGGTGAAGTTGCCCATTCCCTCGACGATCAGGTTCAGGGTGTCGCTGGCGTAGAGGCTGATATCTCCCATGCCGGTGAAGTTCACGTCGGCGCGTTCGGCTTTCAGGTCCTTGAGGTTGGCCTCGCCGACGCCTTGTCCTTTCATGCGCAGCAGCTTGACCTTGCCGCTGGCGTAGAGCGCGCCCGCGCCTTCGAAGCTGATGTCGATGCGCTCGCCGTTGATGTTGGTAACACGTGATTCGCCGGCGCCCAGGACGCGGAAGCTGGTCAGGGCAGGCACGGTGACGGTGATCTTGTCGCCTTCCTTCAAGTTCACCGGGGCTTTGTTGGTGTTTTCGTAGACCACGCGCAGTACGCCGCCTTCGACTACCGTACTGACCTTGTCAATATATTCCTTGCGGCCGCTGACCTTGACGGACTGCTCCTTGCCAACGTCAACGTAGACGCTGATCGGGCCTTTGACGTTGATGCCGTAGAAGGTGTCGAACTTGCGGACCTGGTCGTCGGCCAGGGCGAGGGAGGGCAAAAGCAGTGCGGCTAACAGCGTCAAACGGAACATACGTTCTCCTCATATCAGAGCGCATGATTATGACGCAATTATGGCTTTTTTGCTAAGCGGGCCCGGATTTCCCGGGCCCGCGTGCAATGGGCCTTAGCCCGTGTTGCGCAAGCCGGCGGCTACGCCGTTGATGGACAGGTGGATGCCGCGGTTGACGCGCGGGTCTGCCCGTTCTTCTTCATTACCCAGCGCGCGGCGGCGCTTGATCAGTTCCACCTGCAGGTGGTTCAGCGGATCGAGGTAAGGGAAGCGGTTGGTGATGGAACGCGCCAGCAGCGGATTGCCAGCCAGGCGGTCGCGGGTGCCGGTGATCGACTCCAGGCAGTCGAGGGTCTGGTGGTACTCCTCGGTGATGCGCTTGAAGATACGTTCACGCAGTTCCTTGTCGGTCACCAGCTCTGCATAGCGCGAGGCGATCGCCAGGTCGGTCTTGGCAAGCACCATGTCCATGTTCGACAGCAGGGTGGCGAAGAACGGCCAGTGCTGGAACATGTCGCGCAGCTGCGCCGTGCGTTCTTCCTTGTTGCCGGCCGCGATCCAGGCGCCGATGGCGGAGCCGAACCCGTACCAGCCCGGCAGCAGCAGGCGGCACTGGCCCCAGCTGAAGCCCCAGGGGATGGCGCGCAAGTCTTCGATGCGGCGGGTCGACTTGCGGGAAGCCGGGCGCGAACCGAGGTTCAGTTCGGCGATTTCCGCAATCGGGGTGGCTGCGAAGAAGTAGTCGGTGAAGCCCGGGGTTTCGTACACCAGGTTGCGGTAAGCCTTGTAGGCCAGTTCGGAGATTTCGGCCATCACGGCTTCGAAACCGGCCAGGCGCGGGCCGTGGCAGGCATCGGCCGGCGGCGGCATCAGGCTCGCTTCCAGGGTCGAACACACCAGCAGTTCCAGGTTGCGGCGGCCGATTTCGGCGTTGGAGAACTTGGAGGCGATGATCTCGCCCTGCTCGGTCAGGCGCAACTGGCCGTTGACGGTGCCTTTCGGCTGCGCCAGGATCGCCTCGTAGCTTGGGCCGCCGCCGCGGCCGACGGTGCCGCCGCGTCCGTGGAACAGGCGCAGCTTGACGCCGGCTTTGGCGAAGATCTCCACCAGCGCCAGTTCGGCCTTGTACAGCTCCCAGTTGGAAGTCATGAAGCCGCCGTCCTTGTTGGAGTCGGAGTAGCCCAGCATGACTTCCTGGATCTGGCCCTGCTTGGCGATCAGCTTTTGCACCATCGGCACCGCCATCAGCGCTTCCATGATGCCGGCGGCGCGCTGCAGGTCGGGGATGGTCTCGAACAGCGGAATCACCATCAGGTCCGAGGTGTGTTCGCCGCTGGCGTCCTGGCGCAGCAGGCCGGTTTCCTGCTGCAGCACGAACACTTCCAGCAAGTCGGACACGGTCTCGGTGTGCGAGATGATGTAGTTGCGGATGGCGCGCTTGCCGTAACGCTGGCGGATCTCGCGCGCCGTGCGCAGGATGGTCAGCTCGGACGTGGTTTCGTCCGAATACTCGATGTAGGGCGAATACAGCAGGCGTGGTTGCGCTAACTCGGCCAGCAGCAGTTTGACCTTGGCATCTTCATCGAGCGACGCGTAGTCGGCCTGCACGCCGGCTTTGGCAAACAGTTCCGCCAGCACGCGTTCATGGATGTCGGACGACTGGCGCATGTCCAGCGACGCCAGGTGGAAACCGAAGATGTCGGCGGCGCGCTTCAGGGTAGTCAGGCGCGGGCGGGCCAGCATGGAACCGTGGTTGGCGTCCAGCGATTCGATCAGCACCTGCAGGTCGGCCGAGAAATCGGCCGGGCACGGGTAAGGCTCGGCGTGGCCGACTTCCTTGCGCAGGATATTGGTGGCACCCAGGGCGCGCGCGGTGCTGGCCAGGCGGGCGTACATGCCGATCAGTGCGCGGCGGTAAGGCTCGTCGCTGCGGTGGTCGGAAGTATCGGTCGAAGCGTCGGACAGCGCTTGCAGCGCGGGCGAGCAGCCAACCATCAGGGTCGACACCGACAGCTCGGCGCCCAGCGCGTGGGTTTCGTCGAGGTAGAAGTCGAGGATGGTGGTGGCCTGGCGCTCCAGCGCGTGCTGCATGGTGCCGGCGTTGACGTTCGGGTTGCCGTCGCGGTCGCCGCCGATCCAGCTGCCCATCTGCACGTAGGAACCGTCGATGGCGGCCGGCGCGGACTGGCCGTAATGCTCGGCGATCTCCGATTCGATATCGTCGTACAGGGCTGGCAGTTCGCGCAGGAAGGTGATGCGGTAGTAGGACAGGGCGTTGTCGATTTCGTCCGCCACCGTCAATTTCGAATAGCGCAGCATGCGGGTCTGCCACAGTGTCGCGATGCGGGCGCGCAGCATGTGCAGGTTGGCAGTGCGTTCCTTTGGCGTCAGCGGCAGGTCGCGCTGGGCCAGCAGGCGGGCGATATCGTGTTCCGCGTCCAGGATGGACTTGCGCTGCACCTCGGTCGGGTGGGCGGTCAGGACGGGGCTGATCAGGGCTTCCTTGAAGAAGCTGGTCACGGTGTCCAGTTCGACGCCGGATTCTTTCAGCTTGTCGAGTGCAAAGCTGATGCTGCCTTTTTGCGGCGCCGAGCCGGCCAGCAGGTGGGCGCGGCGGCGGCGGATGTGGTGCTGGTCTTCCGCAATGTTGGCCAGGTGGGAGAAATAGGAGAAGGCGCGCACCACCGTGATGGTCTGTTCGCGCGTCAGGATCTTCAGCATGCCATCCAGCTCCTTGGCGGCGCCGGCGTCGGCTTCGCGGCGGAAGCGCACGGCGGTCTGGCGGATGGTCTCGACGACTGCAAATACTTCC
>DASWTB010000462.1:0-5616 GCA_036402315.1 Pseudoduganella sp.
CCGACTGGCTTTGGTCCCATTCGCCCCTCTGGAATTTGCAAGGAATTGCCACCATTCTAACGATTCCTTGCAATTCTCAGCAGTGTTTTCTAACCGTTTAGCCTTTAGTATCGGGCGATACGCAATTGTTCAGGGCCGACTCATTATTTTTTCTTGAGGAGTGGGCCGAGATATTTGCCGGTCACGCTGGCCGGGTTGGCCGCCACCTCTTCCGGCGTGCCGCTGGCGATGATCTGGCCGCCGCCCGCGCCGCCTTCAGGACCGAGGTCGACGATCCAGTCGGCAGTCTTGATCACGTCGAGGTTGTGCTCGATGATGACCAGGGTGTTGCCGTGGTCGCGCAGGCGGTGGATCACCTTCAGCAGCAGGTCGATATCGTGGAAGTGCAGGCCGGTGGTCGGCTCGTCCAGGATATACAGCGTGCGACCGGTATCGCGCTTGGACAGTTCCAGCGACAGCTTGACGCGCTGCGCTTCGCCTCCGGACAGCGTGGTGGCGCTCTGTCCCAGCTTGATGTAGCCGAGGCCCACATCGAGCAGGGTTTGCAGCTTGCGCGCGATGACCGGCACCGCCTTGAAGAATTCGTGCGCATCTTCCACCGTCATGTCCAGCACTTCGGTGATGCTCTTGCCCTTGTAATGCACTTCCAGCGTTTCGCGGTTATAGCGCTTGCCGTGGCAGACGTCGCAAGGCACGTACACGTCCGGCAGGAAATGCATTTCGACCTTGATCACGCCGTCGCCCTGGCAGGCTTCGCAGCGGCCGCCTTTCACGTTGAAGGAGAAACGGCCAGCCGAGTAGCCGCGTTCTTTCGCCACCGGCACGGTGGCGAACAGGTCGCGGATCGGCGTGAACAGGCCGGTGTAGGTGGCCGGGTTGGAACGCGGGGTGCGGCCGATCGGCGCCTGGTCGACCGAGATCACCTTGTCGAAGTGTTCCAGGCCGCTGATCGATTCGTGCGGGGCCGGTTCGGTCTGGGAGCCGAACAGGTGGCGCGACAGGGCAGGGTACAGCGTGTCGTTGACCAGGGTCGACTTGCCGGAACCGGAAACGCCGGTCACGCAAGTCAGCAAGCCTACCGGCAGCGACAGGTTGACCTTTTTCAGGTTGTTGCCGGTGGCGCCGGTCACGGTCAACTGGCGCGCCGGGTCGGCCTTCACGCGCTTCTTCGGCACCTCGATTTTCAGCTTGCCGCTCAGGTACTGGGCGGTCAGCGATTCCTTCGATTTCAGGATGTCCTTCAGTGGGCCGGCAGCGATCACGTCGCCGCCGTGCACGCCGGCGCCCTTGCCCATGTCGACCACGTAGTCGGCGGTGCGGATCGCATCTTCATCGTGCTCCACCACCAGCACCGAGTTTCCGATATCGCGCAGATGCTTCAGGGTGTCGATCAGGCGGTCGTTGTCGCGCTGGTGCAGGCCGATGGACGGCTCGTCCAGCACGTACATCACGCCCGTCAGGCCGGAACCGATCTGCGAAGCGAGGCGGATACGCTGGGCCTCGCCGCCCGACAGGGTGTCGGCGCTGCGGTCCAGCGACAAGTAATCCAGGCCCACGTTGTTCAGGAAGGTCAGGCGCGACACGATCTCCTTGATCACGCGGTCGGCGATGTCTTTCTTCGCGCCCTTCAGTTTCAGTTGCTCGAAGAATGACAGGGTATCGCGCAGCGGCTTCTCGGCGATCTGGTAGATCGCCCGTTCCTGCTTGCCGGTGCCGATCTTCACATGGCGTGCTTCCACGCGCAGACGCGCGCCTTCGCAGCTTGGACACTTCTTCTCGTTGATGAACTTCGCCAGTTCTTCCTTCACCGCCATCGAATCGGTTTCGCGGTAGCGGCGCTGCAGGTTGTTGACGATGCCTTCGAAGGTGTGTTCCTTGACCACGGCCTTGCCGCGCTCGTTCATGTAGGTGAACGGGATGGCGGTCTTGCCGGAGCCGTGCAGCACCACGTCCTGCGCTTTCGCAGGCAGTTGCTCGAACGGCGTGTCGAGGTCGAAGTCGTAGTACGCGCCCAGCGCGGCCAGCATCGAGTAATAGAACTGGTTGCGGCGGTCCCAGCCCTTCACCGCGCCGGAAGCCAGCGACAGGTTGGGGAAGGCAACAATGCGGCGCGGGTCGAAGAATTCGATATGTCCCAGGCCATCGCACTCAGGGCAGGCGCCCATCGGGTTGTTGAAGGAGAACAGGCGCGGCTCCAGTTCCTGCAGCGAGTAGCCGCAAGTGGTGCAGGCGAACTTGTTCGAGTAGACGTGCTCGGCGCCGGTGTCCATTTCGTAGGCGATGGCGCGGCCGTCGGCCAGGCGCAGCGCGGTCTCGAAGGATTCGGCCAGGCGCTGCTTGATTTCCGGGTTCACCTTCACGCGGTCGATCACCACGTCGATGGTGTGCTTCTCGGTTTTCTTCAGCTTCGGCAGGTCGTCCACTTCATAGATCTTGGCGTCATGGGTGCCGCTCTGCACGCGGAAGCGCACGAAGCCCTGGGCCTGCATCGCTTCGAACAGGTCGACGTGTTCGCCTTTGCGGTTGGCTACCACCGGCGCCATGATCATCAGCTTGGTGCCCTCGGGCATGGCCAGCACGGCATCCACCATTTGCGATACCGACTGCGCGGCCAGCGCGTGGTCCGGGTGGTTGATGCAATAAGGGGTGCCGACGCGGGCGTACAGCAGACGCAGGTAGTCGTGGATCTCGGTCACGGTGCCCACGGTCGAACGCGGGTTGTGCGAGGTGGCCTTCTGCTCGATGGAGATCGCCGGCGACAGGCCTTCGATCATGTCCACATCCGGCTTTTCCATCAGCTGCAGGAACTGGCGCGCGTAAGCCGACAGCGACTCGACGTAGCGGCGCTGGCCTTCCGCGTACAGGGTGTCGAACGCCAGCGACGACTTGCCGGAGCCGGACAGGCCGGTAATCACAATCAGCTTATTGCGAGGCAGGTCGAGGTTGATGTTTTTCAGGTTGTGCGTGCGCGCACCGCGGATGCGGATTTCTTCCATGTTTGAGCTAGATCAGTCTCAGTGAGGGCAAATACTGTATATAATACCAGTGATCAAGATTGTCTGCTCGCAGCCGCGAAAAGAAAATATAATCGCCGTTTAGCAAAATTTCACCGTGGGAGTTACACATGGCATCTGTTAACAAAGTCATCATCGTCGGCAACCTGGGCCGTGACCCGGAAATCCGTTACATGCCAAGCGGTGATGCAATCGCCAACATTGCAGTTGCGACCTCGTACCGCAGCAAGGACCGCAACACCGGCGAGCAAAAAGAGCTGACCGAATGGCACCGCATCTCCTTCTTCGGCCGCTTGGCCGAGATCGTGGGCCAGTACCTGAAAAAGGGTTCTTCCGTCTACGTGGAAGGCCGCCTGCAAACCCGTAAATATACCGACAAAGACGGCATCGAGAAGTACGCAACCGACATCATCGCGGAAAACATGCAGATGCTGGGTGGCCGTGGCGATACCGGCGGCGGCATGGGTGGCGGCATGGGCGGTGGCGACGACATGGGCTACGACGCACCAGCCCCACGCCAGGCTCCACGTCCACAGGCAGCACCGGCTCCGGCACCACGCCCGGCACCGCGCCCAGCGCCGAACTTCTCGGACATGGATGACGATATTCCGTTCTAGAACCCATTTAGTTGTACTTTTGTTGGTAAAAGCCCGCTTTCCGAATGGAGGCGGGCTTTTTTCTTTACCAACATTCTCTGTTGGGCCCACAGAGTCCAGTTACTAAACGCTACCAAATGACATTGTGGGTAGCGTTGGAACCTCAGGGACTCAGCATTCCCAGAACGTCAGCGCACATTTCTCGAGTGTAGTTCTACGGGCGAAGGCAACTTCGTCAGGCGACGCTTGTTGTCAGAGCACTACATGCCTGTATATCGACCAAATCCGCTTTTGCAAAGCAGCTTCAAGTTGCGTTTGCAGCAACCTTCCTTTTCATGGCAACTTAGGCTTTAGCACCAATTACCTTTGGTGGGGAAGCTGGATGGTCATGGAATCTTCACGTGCCATTCATTACGCGGCTTTGCTGAAAGGATATCGTAAATGACAAGATTCGTTGCCACGCGAATCCAGTTTCGAAATGGTGAGCGTCATTCAGTGTTGGGACGACTCGGCGGCCTGCCGGTGCAAGAGGCAACGATTTATCTGTCAGGATTCCGCACGCGTGGACGAGCCGCCAATACGATACATGCTGTCTGCACTGCACTCGCTTTCTTCTACAGATGGCTAGACGACTCGGGCATCGACCTGTTATCACGACTAAGGCAAGGGAGTTTCATAACTCTGCCCGAGATTCATAGATTAGCTAGCGCATGCCAATACCGAAATGAGGACCTTTCAAAGGAAGCGAAAAAATCGACTGCAAAACCCAAGGTTGTCGATATTAAGCGCACCCATCTTCGCCGAAGAGCCGGCTGCGATTCGAACCGCCCTGTTGAAGTTGTATCCCAAGCTACGCGAATTCGCTACGTTGCTGGGTACCTAGAGTTTCTTTCGACATACATTGGAGCGGCATTGCCAACCAATTTGCGGAAAGAGTTTAACGACGAGTCCTCGCAAGTATTGAAAGCGTTTCGTGCTCATATTCCGACCGTATCGAGACGGGCCAAACTCGGTGCTCGAACTGGGCTTTCTGAAGAGGAGCAGTCTCAACTGTTACAAGTGGTCCACCCCGATTCGAAACACAACCCTTGGAAGCGAGGGTTTGTCCGACAGCGCAACTGGCTGATTGTTGTGCTTCTTTTAGCTACAGGAATGCGGAGAGGTGAATTGCTCGGGCTGCAGATTGGAGACCTGAGCCCTCAACTACCCAGGATTCGTATCATTCGTCGGGCGGACACAAAGGACGACCCCCGCCGAATCCAGCCGAACGCTAAGACCAACGACCGAGAGGTTGAGCTCCGGCCAGCCATCATGCGTGCCGTGTGGGAATACATCAACAAGCACAGGCGGAGCATCAAGGCGGCACGAAAGTATCCACAACTTATCGTCTCTGACAACGGCCAGCCTTTGTCGGCAAAGAGCATTGACAAGATTTTTGTGCAGCTGCGTGTGGCGTGCCCTAGCCTTCCCGTCCGCCTCACAAGCCATGTCATGCGTCACACCTGGAACGAGCGGTTCTCCGAGCAAGCCGAATTGCTTCAGCTCTCCGACGCTGTCGAGGAGAAAGCCCGCAATGAACAGCAGGGCTGGGCGGACAACTCGAAATCGGCTCAGACCTATACCCGTCGGCACGCTACGCGCAAGGGCCGTGAAGTCTCACTAAAACTACAAGAGAAGCTTGATGTCCCTGACCAGTGAACTAAGCAGCTCTACCGCGCTTGCCGTCACTCTCCCATCCCGTGTCTTCACAAGGAGCGGCGCCAGCATCGACCCTCGCGACGATGTCTGGGCCTGGACTGATGGTCCATTCAACGCCCACATCGACTTCCGGTGTTACGTCAACGGCTTCGAAGCCTTCGTGCCTAACTTGAAACTGTGCTTGATTCCTTTCGTGAGGGGATATTCCTGCCACTACGCCGGCAATCTGGAAAGTGCATTCCGCCATTTCACAAGACGCATCGGAAACTGCCCCGAGACAGCATTCACCACCGCGCATGTCTCCAGCT
>DASWTB010000463.1:0-8836 GCA_036402315.1 Pseudoduganella sp.
CAAGTCCCGCGCCCAGCACAGGCGGCCTTACTTGCGCTACCGGGGACGCAAGGCGCTGGGTTGGGTGCCACTGAAGGGACGCGACCTGCACCGCGAAGGTAATGCCTTCCGCTTTGCGGGTAACACATTCCGCGTGTTTTATTCGCGCCCACTGCCCGAAGGAAAAATCAAGGATGGCACGTGCTTTTCACAAGACAGCCGGGGCAATTGGTTCCTCAATATCGCCATCGAAGTTGCCGAGCCATCGGTGCGTGAGTTCGATCTTGGCGTCGGCATCGATCTGGGCCTGAAGGAATTTGCAGTTCTGTCGAATGCCACGCGGTTCCCGGCGCCAGGTTACTACCGAAAGGCCGAAGCAGCGCTCGCGTTGGCGCAGCGCGCGCATAAGCGGCGCAGGGTTAAAGCGATTCAGGCGCGCACGGCGCGCTGCCGGCAGGACTTTCTGCATAAGCGGTCGGCCGAGATTGCTCGCGCCTTTGATCATATTGCTGTTGGCAATGTCAATGCCAGCGGACTTGCCCAGACCAGCCTGGCAAAGTCCGTACTTGATACTGGCTGGTCGTACTTCCGGAGAATGCTGGCGTACAAGGCCGTGAGGCATGGCGCGCGGTAGGTGGAAGTGGACGAACGCTTTACCACCCAGACCTGCTCGAATTGTGGCGCACTGCCAGATTCGCGGCCGAGAGGTATCGCAGGCCTTGGAATAAGAGAATGGGCTTGTAGTGATTGCGGTACGGTACATGATCGTGATCTCAACGCTGCGAAGAACATTCTCCGTCGCGGACGTGCGACGCTGGCTGCAGGAATCCCTGTCCTTCAGGGCGGGGGGACGTCAAGATTCTTCCAGCCTAGGCTGGAAGAGATGGTGCGGTTTGACGAATATCAAACGTCAGAGCCAGTAGTCCCACACCCGGGCAAGCCATTCTTTCAGCCGGTTGGAAAGAGGGCGCTTGTTCCATTCCACCAGCGTGACTTCCTTGGAATTGCGCAGGTCTTCCTTGAATGCCTTTTCCATTTCGAGCCCGAACACATCGCCCATCACGATCACATTCATTTCGCTGTTGTGGAGGAAGCTGCGGCGGTCGAGGTTGGTTGAACCCACGGTCGACCACACGCCATCGATCACCACCGTCTTCGCATGCAGCACCGACAGCTTGAGCTCATAAATCTTCACGCCTGCTTCCAGCAAAGGCTGGTAGAACGCTCGCCCGGCATGGAACACCAGCCCGCTATCCGACACGCTTGGCAGTACCAGCTGCACCTCGACACCGCGTCGTGCCGCATCGGTCAGCGCCTGCATGGTCTGGTCATCCGGCACGAAATAGGCGCAGGTGATGTGGATCGACTTCTTCGCCTCCTGCATCGCCAGCAGCAGCGCCTTGTAGATCTCGAAGCGTCCCTCCGGCCGTGAGCCCAGCACCCGAACCACCTTATCGCCTGCCGGAGCGACCTGGATGAAGTATTTGGCGTCGCGCAGGTCGTCGGCATCCTGCTCGATCCATGCCTGCACGAACAGCCACTGCATGGCCTGCACGGCCGGCCCTTCGATGCGCACGTGGGTGTCGCGCCAGCCAACATCATTTTCGCCTTTTTCACGGCCTGGGCTGGAACCGCCGCCAGAACCTGAGCCTGCGCGCCCGGAGCCGCCGCGGAACGGCGAGCTCTTGGAATACGTGTCGCTGATATTGATCCCGCCGGTAAAGCCGACCTTTCCGTCCACGATCAGCATCTTGCGATGGTCGCGGCTGTTCAGCTCCCATCCGTTGCCGCGCGCCTTGGCCGGATTCACCGGATTGAAGGCGAGCAGCTTCACCCCGCCTTGCTTCATATGGTCGAAGAACTGCTGCGGCACGCCAATGGTGCCCACGCTGTCGTAGATCACATTGACCACCACGCCTTCGCGCTGCTTCTTGATCAGCAGCTCCGCGAACTTCATGCCCAGTTCGTCCTGGTCGAAGATATAGGTCTCGAAGTTGATATGGTCCTTGGCCTCCGCGATGGCCTTCATCATCTCCGCCATGGTTTGCGGGCCGTCGAACAGCAATTGCACCTTGTTGCCGGCGATAAGCGGCACGCCGGTCGCCGCTTCTTCCAGCGCCGCCTGGGCTTTCATGTCCAGGCTGGACTTGGGCCAGCGCTTTTTCAGCAACTGCTCGCTGGTCTGGCGCGGCAGCTTGCCTTTGGCGGTGACCACTTCCGGTGCCGTGCCGGCACGCGACTTGGCCTGGTCCGAATCGACCTCGGGCAATTGCGCGCAGGCCAGCAGCGTCCAGCCCGCGAGGAGAAATGCCATCCAGCGACTCGCCCTCATTGATCACCTCCGAGGGCCAGTCTAAGACAGCAGCGAACGGTTGAATGTTCGCTGCCGAACATAGTTAGCTGTAGTTCAGCCGGGCTGCCTCGCGCCGCAATTCAGCGCGAAAATCGGGATGCGCAATGGCAATAAGCGCTTCGGCCCGCTGCTTGGCGGACTTGCCGCGCAGCTGCGCCACGCCGTATTCGGTGACCACGTAATTGATGTCGTTCTTGCTGGTGGTCACGTGCGTCCCGGCGCACAGCGCCGGCACGATACGCGAGATGCTGCCTTCTTTTGCTGTCGACGGCAACACGATGAACGACTTGCCGCCGCGTGAACGGTTCGCAGCGCGCACGAAGTCGACCTGGCCGCCGGTGCCGGAATAGGGCAGGTGGGCCAGGCTTTCCGAGCCGCATTGCCCCAGCAGGTCGATCTGCAGGCTGGCATTGATCGACACCAGCTTGTCGTTCTGCCCCGCGATATAGGGATCGTTGGTAAAGCTCACCGGATGCATCTCCAGCATCGGGTTGTGGTGCATGAAGTCGTACAGCTTGCGCGAACCCAGCGCGAACGTTGCCACCATGCGTCCCGGCATGAAGGATTTGCGGCGGTTGGTCACGGCGCCGCATTCCACCAGCTTGAGGATGCCGTCGCCAATCATTTCGGTATGGATGCCCAGGTCTTGCTTGCTGGTGAGCTGCATCACCACCGCATCGGGAATACCGCCGTAACCGATCTGCAAGGTCGAACCGTCTTCGATCATGGGCGCCACGTGGGCGGCAATCGCTTCCTGCACCGGGCCGATCTTCGGCAGCCCGACTTCGATCACCGGCGCATTGCTTTCCACCACCGCCGTGACCTGCGAAATATGGATATGGCATTGGCCATGCGCAAACGGTACGTTGGGATTGGTTTCCAGCACGATCACGCGTGCCTTCTTCAACGCAGCCATGGTGTAGTCGGCGCCCAGGCTGAGTGCGAAATTGCCGTGCGCGTCCATCTCCGAAGCCAGTGCGAACACCACGTCGGCAGGCATCTGCCCGTGTTCGATCAAGGATGGAATTTCCGAAAAATAAGCCGGGATGAAATCTGCCCAGCCCGCCTGACCCGCAGGCCGCGAGGCGCCACCGAAGAACAGGGCGCAATGCCGCACATGGTGTGCCGTTTCCTGGTCGAAGTAGTCGTACTTGCGCATGGCCAGGATTTGCGCCACCTGCACGCCTTTGAAATTGCGGCGCTGTGCCGACAGTTCCTGCAACAGGGCCGGCGGCTCGCCGGCGCCGGTAGGAACAATGATCATGTCGCCGTCACGCACGAGGCGGATGGCGTCGGCGGCGCTGCAACGCTTGCTGGACATACGCGGTCTCCGATTGTTTTGTTTGTCTCCGCACAGATTGCATGACAGTGCTTACCCTAAGCTGACAAGTATGAAAGCTCTTGCCATCCTGCTCACAATGCCCGCATTGGCGCTGGCGCAGACCAGGGAGCCACCGGCGGGACAAGGCGTCCAGCCCTATGGCGTGGCCGATGCCGGGGTGGTGCTGGAGCGCGGTTGCAAGCAGGACTGTGCGAACAGCAAGGTTTCCCCGGGCATATCGGAAGGCTCGCGCATCGGCATCACCGGGCGCGAACCGCTAGGGAACAATGGCACGTCTGCCGTCTTCACGCTGGAAGGCGGCGTCGAGAACGATACCGGCCGCTCCGAAGAAGGCCGCCTGCTGGGCCGCCAGGCCTGGGTCGGGCTCGACGGGCCTTGGGGTATGCTGAGCCTGGGGCGCCAGTACAACCTGCAATACGAAACGCTGGCCGAGGTGGCCGATCCCTTCCACGGCGGGCTCGCCGGCACCGCTACCAACCTGATGGGCTTTACCACCAAGCGTTACGACAATGCGGTCAAATACCGCACGCCTTCCGGGCGCCAATGGAGTGCCAGCGCCATCTACAGTTTCGGCGAGTCGGCATTCAGTACCTCGCGCAACCGGGCCTATGGTGCGACGTTGGGCTTTGCCAATGGCCTGTTCGATATCCGCATTGCCCACCAGCGCAAGCGCAATCCGATCGAGGCGGTCGGCACCACCCAGCCCGTTGACCTTTCCTCGCGCAATACGCTGGTGGCGGCCAACCTCAACTTCGGCGCGGCTACCGTATTTGCCGCTTACGGCATCAACCGCGGCCTCGGCAGCTCGCCGTGGGACCCGGCCAATCCTTATGGCGCCCTGGCGCTGAGCACGCCTTCGCTGTACAGCCACGATATCCTGGCCGGCCTGTCCTACACCAGCGGGCGCGCGACGTATATGCTGTCCTTCATCCACAAGGACGACCGCAGCCCGCCCAACCAGGACGCCGACCAGGCAGCCGTGGGCGTGGTGTATTCCTTGTCCAAGCGCACCGCGCTGCATGCGTCCTTCGCCCATATCCGCAACCGCAATGGCGCCGCCTATATGGCCGGCACCGCGACCGAAACCGGCAAGGGCAACCGCGCCATTACCTTCGGCCTGCGCCACGCTTTCTGATGTGCTACATTCCCAAGCTGGAACTTTCAGCGGGGAACACTATGTATCTGACTTACTTCAATGGGAACTGGGCGGAAGGCAATGCGCTACTGTTCGGTGCAATGGACCATAGCGTCTGGCTCGGCTCGTCCGTCTTCGATGGCGCGCGCGCCATGCGCGGCAAGCTGCCCGACTTGCGGCCGCACCTGGAGCGGGTGATCCGCTCGGCGCGCAGCCTGGGCCTGGAATGTCCGCTCAGCGTGGATGAAATGGAAAAGCTGGTGAAGGAAGGCGTGGCCCGCTTCCCGGCCGACGCCGAGCTGTATATCCGCCCGCTGGTGTTCGCCACCGATGGCTTGCTGATCCCGGTGGCTGAAAAATCCGCCTTTGCCTTGACCCTGTTCGACGCGCCGGTACCGCCCTTCACCGGCTTCTCGGCCTGCCTGTCGGCGATGCGCCGTCCGGATCCGGACATGGCGCCGACCGATGCCAAAGCCTCGGCGCTGTACGCCAATTCGACCCGCGTGCTGCGCGAAGCGAAAGAGCGCGGCTATGACAACGCCGTGGTGTGCGACAGCCAGGGCAATGTGGCGGAGTTCGCCACCGCCAACCTGTTCCTCGTTACGCCAGAAGGGAAGGTGGTGACGCCGGCCCTGAACGGGACCTTCCTGGCCGGCATTACCCGCGCCCGCGTGATCAGGCTGCTGGCCGAAGCCGGTATCGAGGTGGCGCAGCGCACCGTCAAGCCGGACGAACTGGAGCGCGCCAGCGAGATCTTCAACACCGGCAACTTCAGCAAGGTCATGCCTTGCGTGCGCTACAACGGCCGCGAATTGCCGGCTGGTCCGATCGCGGCCAAGGCCCGCGAGCTGTACTGGGCTTTTATTGAGCGCGGCGAGTAGGCGCCTGCAAATCCGGCCCTGGCTTGCTGGGCGGCGCGGCCGGTGCCGGCGCCGCCACGCTGCCGCAGTCTGCGCTGAGCCAGCGGCCGCTGCCTTCCACCACCATGTTCTGCGGCTTGCCCTGCGCTGAACTGTTCACGTTCATGCGCATGCTGTAGGCGGTATCGCCGTTGAAGATCACCTGGCCATTGCCGCTGGAAGGTGGCCGGGTGCAATTGAAGGTCACATTCAGGCCGCCCGGCACCGGGGTGCGCGTGGTGGTGCACTGGCCGGGCTGGCCGGCCGGCAGGTCCTGTCTTTCGGCCATGTCCCTGGTCATGCAATAGGTGACCTTGACGCCACCGTTTTCGCCTAATCCGAGGTTGACGCCGTGGCGCGCCATCATCTGTTCCATTGCCTTGCGCTGTTCCGGCGCCATATTCGCCATCTGCTGCTGCGCTGCCGCCATCACGGCCATCGTTTCGGGGCTGGCCGAGGCAATGCGGTTATCCAGCTCCCACAGCCCTGGTTTCAACGGCTGCGCGATCGCCGGCGCGGCGGCCAGGCATAGCAGGAAGAGGGATGGGATTTTCATGGGGGCTCCTGGGGGTGGATACGTGGCCCGGTGCACCATGCCCCGGGCCGTTCAGGCGTGCTTAGCCTTGTGGCTGGCGTGGCTCGGCCACGAAGATTTCCACGCGGCGGTTGCGCGCGCGGCCGGCTGCGTCGTCGTTCGACGCGATCGGCTCCTGTTCGCCGCGGCCTTCGATCACGATGCGGGTCGGCGACACGCCGCGCGTTGCCAGGTAGTCGCGGGTATGGGCGGCGCGGTCGACCGACAGCGGCTGGTTGATGCCGGGGCTGCCGGTGCTGTCGGTGTGGCCGACGATGCTCACGGTAGTTGCCGGGTTCTCATTGAGCGTGCTGGCAAAGCGGTCCAGGATGGGGCGGAAGTCCGGCTTGATGTCGGAACGGCCGGTGTCGAACGAGATATCGCTCGGGATCTCGAGCTTCAGGCGGTTGTCGCCGGTTTGCGTGACTTGCACGCCAGTGCCTTTGGTGGCTTGTTCCATCTGCTGCTTCTGCGCTTCCATGCGCTTGGACCAGACGTTGCCGACCACAGCGCCGACTGCCGCGCCAATCGCAGCACCGCCGGCAGCCCGTTTGCCGCCGCCAGGGCCGGTCGCGGCGCCCAGCACGGCGCCAATGCCGGCGCCGACGCCGGCGCCGGTGGCAGTGCCGCGCTGGGTAGCGGTCATGTCCGCACAGCCGGCCGTGGCGAGCGCGGCAATCAGCAGGGCAGCAAGGGTTTTATTGGGCATGAGCTTCTCCTTCGTTTAAATTTGCTCGAAAAAAAGCGGGACGGGGCCTGCGCCGCCATCCCGCCCCGCTAGTGTACGCCGGTTTGCCCGGCTCAACTAAATACCGCGCCCGCTGATCAGGCGCAGCAAGATCATGATGACTGCCACCACCAGCAAGATGTGGATGAAGCCGCCCACAGTGTAGGAGGTCACCAGGCCGAGCAGCCATAAGATGATGAGTACGACAGCGATGGTATAGAGCATGATGTTTTCCTCTCATATTCCGTAATCCTGGAGACATTATTGCTGCGTCCAACCGCGTCCTCTGTACGTTGTCGAACTATTAGCGTCGTTGCAGGCGTCCCTTGACCACTTTTACCTGGTCGCCGGCCTGCCAGTTGGCCGAGCTGGTGCTGACGGTGCGCAGCTTGCCGTCGTCCATGCGCACGCGCACCTGGTAGCTGGTGGTCGATTTCATATTGCCCTCCACCTGGTTGCCAACGACGGCGCCGCCGACGGCGCCGGCCACGGTGGCAATCTTGCGGCCGGAACCGCCGCCCACCTGGTTACCCAGCAGGCCGCCGACAATCGCGCCGCCGGCCGCGCCGAGGCCGCTGCCTTCGCCGCGATGGGTTACCGTTTTCACCGTTTCCACCACGCCGCAACTGTGGCAGACAGCGGGCGCGGGCGGCGCCATCTGTGCGGCACGCTGTGGCGGAGGAGGGGCTTCGGCGTAGCGCGCGTCCGGGCCATTGCGGTCGGCCGGGGCCGCACCGCCGTAGCTGCCGGCGCCATGGTTGCCGCTACCATTGCCGGCGCCACCGCCGCCGCCGGAATAACCCGAGGTATCGGCGGCGCGGTTGACTGGCGCATAGCCTTCTGGCGCCGGTGGCGGGCCCATGTCACGGCTTCCCAACTGCACCGGTGCTTCGGCAACTGGCGGTCCCATCTTCGCGCCCGACTGCGGCAGCCAGCCCATGACCGCGGCAATACCGACGCCGCAAAACAGCACCACGGCGATGGCGGCAATCAGCAGCATCGGGTGGGTGGTGTAGCGCATGACTTTGGTTTCTCGTTCCATACTGTAATTCCTTTCCTATCGGATAGACGCATTGTGGCGGCCGGGCTGGGCTGCTTCCGTGCGTCAGCGTACATACAGGCTTTTTAATTGCCGATACGCTCCGCCTAAACTCCACCAGGCTGACGGCAATGACCCTGAATCTTCATACCGTTCCAAGCAATGAATCGCCACCACCCCGCATTGGCAACCGCCTGCTGGCAACCCTGCCGGAAGACGACCTCGAGCATCTTGAGGGCTTGTGCGAACTGGTGGACCTCGAAGCCGGCGACATCCTGTTCGAAGCCGGCCAGCCCATCGACTGCATTTACTTCCCGCTCGACACCCTGGTCTCGCTGCTGGCCGTGGCCGAAGGCCGCATGACGCTGGAGGTCGGCTCGGCCGGGCGCGAAGGCATGGTCGGCGCTTCCGTGGCGCTGGGCCAGCGTTGCGCCCAGGTGCGTGCGGTAGTCCAGCGCAGCGGCCATGCCTTGCGGATGGAAGCGCAAGACTTCATCGCCGAGTTTGCGCAGATGGAATCGCTGCAGCGCCTGCTGCACCGCTATACCGACAGCCTGCTGGCGCAAGCCATCCAGATTGCCGTGTGCAGCCGCTTCCATGTGCTGGAGGCGCGCCTGGCGCGCTCGCTGCTGGTGACGCGCGACCGGCTGCAATCGGAGCGCTTCCACATGACCCATGAATTCCTGGCCCACGCGCTGGGTGTGCGCCGCGTCGGCGTGACCAAGGCAGCCAGTGCCTTGCAGGGGCAAGGCTTGATCAGCTACAGCCGGGGCAATATCGAAATACTG
>DASWTB010000464.1:0-4827 GCA_036402315.1 Pseudoduganella sp.
GCCTGCGTATCAACAGCGCTAAGGACGATGCGGCTGGCCTGGCGATTTCCGACCGTATGAATTCCCAGATTCGCGGTATGAACCAGGCAATGCGCAACGCCAACGACGGCGTGTCGCTGGCCCAGACCGCTGAAGGCGCACTGTCGTCCTCCGGCGAGATCCTGCAGCGTATCCGCGAACTGGCCGTCCAGTCCTCCAACGCCACCAACTCCGCTTCGGACCGTCAGGCCCTGCAAACTGAAGTTGGCGAACTGGCGTCGGAACTGAAGCGCATCGCCCAGACCACCAACTTCAACGGCAAGGCCCTGCTGGACGGCACCATGGGTACCGCCACCTTCCAGGTTGGCGCCGATGCCAACCAGACCATCCAGGCTGTTGGCGCCAACTTCCTGACCAGCACCTACGGTGACAACCGTATCGCCGGCAACCCGGCTGCTGTCGGTGCCGCCAACACCTCGGCGACCACCACCGCTACCATCAACGGTTCGCTCGGCAGTGCAACCATCAATACCACCGCCGCCACCAGCACCGCGAAATCGGTGGCTGACAGCATCAATGCCCAGACTGCAAAAACCGGTGTTACGGCGAGCGCCCGCACCGACATCAACCTGGAGATGCTGGCCGAGTCCTACACCATGACCGTGGAGGGCGACAACGCCGGCAGCGCTGTGACCGTGTCCTTCACCATCGGTACCGGCGCCAACTCGGCCGACGACTTCGCATCGGCAATCAATGCCTTCAATGCGCAGACGTCCAAGACCGGCATCACGGCCCAGTACGACGAAGCCAACAGCAGTGTGAAGCTGTCGCACTCCACCGGCGCCGACATCAAGATCACCAACACCAAGACCGGCGGCAACTCGGCAGGCGGCCTCAACATTGCTAACTACAATGCGGACGGCACCCTGAGCGCAGCGCGCGATACCGCAGCCAACGCCGCCGTGTCGGTCGGCATGGGCCGCGTGACCATGGATTCGCCGAACTCGTTCTCCGTGACTGAAGCAGCTGCTACCGGCTTCTCGCTGGCTGGCGGTTCGACCCTGAAGTCGGTCGCTTCCCTGGACGTGACCACCTTCGACAACGCCCAGCTGGCCATCAAGATCGCTGACGCCGCGCTGTCCTCGGTGAACAGCCAGCGCGCTGCCTTCGGTGCTCTGCAGTCCCGCTTCGGTTCGACCATCTCGAACCTGAGCGCGACCACCGAGAACCTGTCGGCGTCCCGCAGCCGTATCGTCGACACCGACTTCGCTGCAGAAACTGCAAGCCTGACCCGCTCGCAGATCCTGCAACAGGCTGGTACCGCGATGCTGGCCCAGGCCAACTCGCTGCCGAACGGCGTGCTGAGCCTGCTGCGCGGTTAATCGCCAAACAGCTAGGTAACAAAGCGGTTCCCCGCTCCGGTTCGCCGGACCGGGGAATTTTCCGTAGGAGGTCCAGATGACTATCGATTTGATTACTGCTACTGCCCCACGGCTCGACCGTGGAGGCGCGCCGCCTGAAATGGTGGCCCTCCCGGTGGCAGGCCGCAGCCCGGCTGTTGCGGTGGAAACCATCGATGCGGTCAAGGCCAAGGAGCCGCCGCCTTCCAGGAAAGATGTGGAAGAGGCGGTCGCCAAGCTGAACAAGTCGGTGCAGGAGCGCGCCCAAGGCCTGGAGTTTTCCATCGACGACGACAGCAAGCGCACCATCGTCAAGGTGATTGACCAGCACACCAAGGAAGTCCTGCGCCAGATTCCGACACCGGAAGCTTTGCAGATTGCCAAGGCCATCGATTCCCGTGCGGCCAGTTTCCTGGTCAACCAGGAAGCCTGAATCCTGGCGCCCGCTGCCCAAGCCCGGCCTGCCGACACGGCATGCCGGGCTTTTTTGCGCTATGCTGGAACCAGCGGCGCGGCAATAGGCTTGTCAGCAGAACAAGCCCGTAAAACTCCCTCTCAAGTCACGATTGATTTTGCCGATAAGCACTTATAGTGACGCTTTCTATGGAGCACCCCGTGGCTATCAATCCAACTTTGTCTTCTCCTGGTATCGGTTCCGGTCTCGACGTCAACGGGATCGTGGCCAAGCTCATGGCCGCCGAAGCAGCGCCGCTGCAAGCCTATGAGCGCAAGGCCGCCTCCTACCAGGCAAAGGTCAGCGCCATGGGCGCGCTGAGCGGCGCTGTCGGCGTGTTCCAGAGCGCACTGGGCGGCCTGATGAAGCCCGATGCCTTCCGCAGCTTCACCGCCGTGCCGGGGGATGCCACCATCTTCTCCGCCTCCGCCGGCGCCAAAGCAGTGCCCGGGAACTACAGCATCAATGTGACGCAGCTGGCGCAAGCCCAGACGCTGACCAGCAGCGCGCTGGCCAGCAAGAACTCGGCAATTGGCCTGGGCGGCAAGACCACCCTGTATTTCCATTTCGGCAGCGCCAGCGGCGGCAGCTTCGGCCTGGCCGGTACCGGCCTGTCGAGCGCCATGCACAACAGCGGCATTGCCAACGGCGCACTGAGCATCAATGGCACCGCCATTGCCACCTCCTCGTCCACCAATTCCGCCGCCGCTTTGGCCGAAGCGATCAACGCCAAGTCGGGCAGCACCGGCGTCACCGCCACCGCGACCAATGTATTCAGCACCTATGGCAACGTGGAAACCGGCGCCGCCAGCAGCTATGAGCTGAAAGTGGGCGGCGTGTCGATCGCGACCCAGGCAGCCGGGGTGGCCGCCGGTGCCGGCGTGACCGCTGCCAGCATCGACGCCACGCTGGCCGACAGCGGCAGCGCGGCAGCCATGAACCTGGCAGCCGCCGGCATCACCTTCACCGGCAGCGCCGCTGCCGGCACGCTGGAATTCCGCAGCGCCGGCGGCGGCAGCATCGCCGTCGAGGAAACCGTGAGCGGCACCGTCACCGGCGGCGCCAGCACTGCCGCCGGCGCTGCCAACGACGGCGCCAGCTATACCTCGGCGACCAGCGTCAAGCTGGCCTCCGCCAACAGCGCTCCGATCACCATCGGCGGCAGCAATCCGGCGCTGGCCGGCCTGACCGCCGGCACCGGCGGCAGCTACATGGCCGGCAGCTTCACCCTGGACGGCGCCCAGCCATCGAGCGCGGTGGTGATCGACAGCACCAACAACACGCTGGAGGGCATCCGCGATGCCATCAACAAGGCGAATATCGGCGTCAACGCCAGCATCATCAACGACGGCAGCGGCACCCCTTACCGCCTGGTGCTGAACTCGACCAAGACCGGCGAAAAGTCGTCGATGCGCCTCACGCTGGAAGGCGATGGCGGCAATCCGCCCGACACCGCCCTCAACGACCTGCTGGCCTATGATCCGTCCGGCGTGCAAAAGATGCAGCAGACCACGGCGGCACAGGATACCAAGGCCACGGTCAACGGCATCGCCGTCACCAGCGCCTCCAAGTCGATCAGCGAAGCGATCCAGGGCGTCACCCTGAATGTGCTGAAGACCGGCAGCTCGAGCCTGACCATCAACAAGGATACCGGCAGCCTGAAGAAGAACCTGGAGAACTTCGTCAAGGCGTATAACGACCTCGACAAGGCGATCAAGGATATGACGTCCTATGATCCGGAAACCAAGAAAGCCGGCGCGCTGCAGGGCGACTTCACGGCGCAGAGCGTGCAGTCCCAGCTGCGCAAGGCCATGACGGGCGACATCGCCGGCTTGTCCGGCGCCTTGAAGAACCTGGGCCAGGTCGGCATCAGCTTCGACAAGTCCGGCAAGCTGAGCCTCGATAGCGCCAAGCTGACCAAGGCCATCGACAACAATTTTGCCGATATTGCCAGCCTGTTTGCGTCGATGGGCACGGCCACCGATGGCATGGTCAGCTATGTCAGCTCGACCGACAAGACCAAGCCTGGCACCTATCCGGTGTCGGTCACCCAGCTGGCCACGCAGGGCACGCTGACCTCGGATGCGGCCCTGGCGCCGACCACCACCATCGCGGCCGGAACCAGTTGGGCCGTCACCCTGAACAAGCCGGACGGCGGTTCGGGCAACACTGCCAATATCAGCATCCCCGCCGGCAGCTATACGCCGGAAGAGCTGGCCAAGGTGGTGCAAGCGTCGATCAACGGCGCTGCCGAGTTTTCCAGCAGTGGCGCCACCGTCAGCGCCAGCATCGACGGTTCCGGCAAGCTGGTCCTGTCGTCCAGCAAATACGGTTCATCCTCGAATATCGCGCTGGCCAATGTCGGCGGCAGCGCTGTCGCCGATGTGTTCGGCGCGGCAGCCACCCCGGTGGCCGGCGTGGATGTCGCCGGCACCATCGGCGGCCTGGCGGCGGTGGGTTCGGGCCAAACCCTGACCGGGCAGGCCGGCTCCATCATCGACGGCTTGAAGCTCGACATTACCGGCGGCGCCGTGGGCGAACGCGGCACGGTGTCCTTTTCGCAGGGCTACGCTTACCAGCTCAACAACCTTGCAACCTCCTTCCTCGGCAGCAAAGGCCTGATCGGCAGCCGCACGGAAGGCTTGAACCAGAATATCAAGGACATCACCAAGCAGCGCGACGCCTTCAGCGCCAAGCTGGAAACCATCGAAGCGCGCTACCGCACCCAGTTCACGCGCCTCGATACCATGCTGGCCCAGATGCAGTCGACACAAGCGTATTTGACCCAGCAGTTGGCCTCGCTCTCGTCGCTCAACGGCTGATCACGAATACAGAGGAGAGTTTATGTTTGGAACCAACACCCGTGGCGTCAATGCGTATGCCAAAGTCGGCCTGGAGACCGGCGTCAGCGCCGCCTCGCCGCACAAGCTGATCGTCATGCTGTTCGATGGCGCGCTGGCGGCCATCGCCACCGCCAGCGTCCAGATCGCCGCC
>DASWTB010000465.1:0-2307 GCA_036402315.1 Pseudoduganella sp.
CAACACGCACCTGATGAAGATCATCGAAAAGATCGTGTCGCGCGTGGGCCGGCGCGTCGACGAATCGAGCCCGATGGTCGACGCCCGCCTGCCGGACGGCTCGCGCGTCAACGCCATCATCCCGCCGCTGGCGGTGGACGGGCCGATCCTGTCGATCCGCCGCTTCTCGGCGCAGCCGCTGTCGATGGAAAAGCTGCTGGAATTCAAGAGCCTGACGCCGCCGATGTCGGAAGTGCTGAAGGCGCTGGGCCAGGCGCGCCTGAACGTGCTGATTTCGGGCGGCACCGGCAGCGGCAAGACGACGCTGCTCAATGTATTGTCCGGCTACATCCCGGCCAGCGAACGCATCGTGACCATCGAGGATGCGGCGGAACTGCAACTGCGCCAGCCGCACATCGTGCGCCTCGAAACGCGCTTGCCGAACGTGGAAGGCAAGGGCGAGGTCACGCAGCGGGCCCTGGTGCGCAATGCGCTGCGCATGCGGCCCGACCGCATCATCCTGGGCGAAGTGCGCGGCGCCGAGGCGATCGACATGCTGCAGGCCATGAACACCGGCCACGAAGGCTCGTTCGCCACCATCCACGCCAATTCGCCGCGCGACGCGCTGTCGCGGCTGGAGAGCATGGTCGGCATGGCGGGCGCCAACCTGACGCCGCGCACCGCACGCCAGCAGATCTGCTCCGCCATCACGGTGGTGATGCAGCTGTCGCGGCTGGCCGACGGCACGCGCAAGCTGGTCAGCCTGCAGGAGGTTACTGGCATGGAAGGCGATACCGTAGCCATGCACGAGATTTTCCACTTCGAGCAGACCGGCGTCGACGCCCAGGGCAGGGTGCAGGGGCATTACTACGCCACCGGCGTGCGGCCGCGCTTTGCCGAACGCCTGCGCATGTTCGGCGTGCCGGTGCCGGACAGCGTTTTCGACCCCGGCAAGGTGTACGAATAAGGAGGCGCCATGGATTTCGCCTGGACCGGTTTTTCCGTGCTGCTGTTTGCTGCCGTGATCTGCCTGTGCGAGGGCGTCTGGCTGTGGTGGAGCAGCACCCACGGCAATAGCGCGCAGCGCATTGCCCGCCGCCTGCGCCTGATGTCGGGCCGCACCGACAGCGCCGGCGGCGGCATCAGCATCCTCAAGGAGCGCCGCTACGCGAAAACGCCGGCGCTGGACGCCATGCTGCGCCGCGTCCCGCATATCGCGGCGCTCGACCGGTTGCTGCTGCAGTCCGGCTTGCGCTGGCAGGTGGCGCGCTTCCTGCAGGTCCAGGGCGGCGCCGTGCTGGCGGGGCTGCTGGTGCCGGCCGTCCTGCACGTGCCGCCGCTGCCGTCGCTCATTGTCGGCCTGCTGTTCCTGGCCGCGCCGGCCCTGGTGCTGCTGCGTTCCCGCGCCGCGCGCGTGCGCCGCATCGAGTCGCAGTTGCCGGAGATGGCCGATTTCCTGGCGCGCGGGCTGCGCGCCGGCCACTCCTTTGCCAACGTGATGCAGATGGCCGGGGACGAAGTGGCCGATCCGCTGGGCGGTGAATTTCGCGCTACCTACGAGGAAGTCAATTTCGGCGTCACCATGCAGGACGCCTTGCACAACCTGGCGGCCCGGGTGCCGCTGACCGACTTGCGCTACCTGGTGATCGCGGTGCTGATCCAGCGCGAGTCGGGCGGCAACCTGGCCGAATTGCTGGACAATGTGTCGCGCATGACGCGCGCCCGCCTGCAGCTGCTGGCGCAAGTGCGCGTGATGTCGGCGGAAGGGCGCATGTCGGCGTGGGTCCTGACGCTGATGCCGATCGGCCTGATGGCTGCGATGCAGGTCACCAATCCGAAATACAGCGCGGTCCTGTGGCAGGACCCGAACGGACAGCGCATGCTGTGGTACGGGGCCTGCGCCCTGGTGGTCGGCATGCTGTGGATGCGCCAGGTAATCAAGGTGCGGGTATGAGCGGCGCCGAGATCCGCAGCATCCTGATCCTGCTGCTGGTGTTCGCCGTAGTGGCCGGCCTGGCGCTATGGGCCATGCTGGCCCTCTCCAGCGGGCCGTTGCGTGAACGCCTGAAATCCTTCACCGGCGCCACTGAAGCGGCGCCCGTGCCAGGCCAGGGCGAGTGGATCGAGAAAGTGGCGCGGGTGGCCGAGCCGTTCAGCCGCCTGTCGCTGCCGGAAGACGGCTGGGAACAGTCGGCACTGCGAACGCGCTTCATGAATGCGGGCTGGCGTCATCCGGCCGCGCCGAAGCTTTATTTTGCGGCCAAGACCCTGCTGGCCCTGGTCCTGCCGGCGCTGGTGGCGGGGCTGGCAGCGCGCAGCGGCCACCTG
>DASWTB010000466.1:0-4025 GCA_036402315.1 Pseudoduganella sp.
CGGCGGCAGCTGCGCCACGGTACGCGCCACATTGTTGCGGATGCTGTCGAGGAAAAAGGACAGCTCCGCGTCCCCCATCAGATCTGCGGACGGGTGATGCTGCAGCGGCGTGATGCCCTGGCCCAGCATCACCTGCACCCACGAGTTTTCGGCAAACAGTTCATTCGACAGGCGGAACACGCGACCAGTTTCGCGGAACATGTCCATGCGTTGCTGCAGCGACGCAGGCACTTCCATCCCGGCGCAATGGCGCCAGAAAGGCGCGTCGCGGCGGTTCGTGACCTTGTAGTGCAGGATGATGAAGTCACGGATATGCTCGATCTCGGCCCACGCCTGCCTGTTGTACTCGTCGATCTCCGATTGGTAGATGCCGGCGGAAGGGAACATCTGCATCAGGCGGATGATGCCGCGCTGGATCAGGTGGATGCTGGTCGATTCAATCGGTTCCAGGAAGCCGCTGGCAAGGCCGATTGCGATGCAGTTTTTGCTCCAGACGTTGCGGCGCTGGCCTGGCTTGAAGCGAATGACCCGCGGCTGCACCAGCTGCTCGCCGGTGATGTTCGACAACAGCCTGACGCGAGCAGTATCGTCGTCGACGAACCTGCTGGAGAACACCATTCCGTTGCCGACGCGATGTTGCAGCGGTATGCGCCACTGCCAGCCCCACTCGTGGGCAATGGCACGCGTATAGGGCACGGCAGGTCCGGTCGAGGAGGTCTGAACCGCAATTGCGCTATCGTTGTGCAGCCATTGCGACCAGTCTTCAAAGCTCTCGCCCAGGGTTTCGCCAATCAGCAGGGCGCGGAAACCGGTGCAATCGATGAACAGGTCGCCCTCGAGCATGGCGCCGGAATCGAGTTGCAGCGCCGTGATATGGCCGCTGGTTGCGTCGGTGTGGACTTTGGCGATCTTGCCTTCGATGCGCTGCGCCCCGTAGCCTTCCGAATACTTGCGCAGGTAGCGCGCGTAGGCGCTGGCGTCCAGATGATAGGCGTAGTTGATGCCTTCGCGCGGCAGGTGCCCGAAACGGTTCAACTGTGCGGCTTTCAGCTCCAGGCAGTAATCGCCATAGTCGCTTGCCAGCCTGCGTTCGCGGCCCTTGCGCCAGAAATGATTGAAGCCGGCGGTCCAATGATCGGTGCCGGTCATGCCGAAAGAATGGATGTAGTCTTCGTTTATGTTGCGCCAGTTCTCGAAGCTGATGCCCAGCTTGAAGGTGGCCTTGGTGGCGGCCATGAATTCCTGCTCATTGATCTCCAGCAGCCTGTGGAAATTCAGCAGGCTCGGGATAGTTGCCTCGCCAACGCCGACAGTGCCGATTTCGTCCGACTCCACCAGCTTGATGTCGAGGACTTTTCCAAGGTTGCGCGAAATCGCTGCTGCAACCATCCAGCCGGCGGTGCCGCCGCCTGCAATGACAACGCGCCGCACAGGGCGGCGCTTGGATTGTTCGTCTCTCACTTCGGTCTCCGTTATCGGTTGATTTTCTTGAGAAGCTGGGCGCGCAGCATGCGCGCTGCATTGTCGTCCATAGGGCCGAGCGCTCGCCGTGCGCCCTCGGGGATGTGGGCGGCGGTTTGCTCATCTGCCTGGAATACGTAATGGCGGAAGATTTCCTGCCATGCGCGGCGCTGGTCGGGCGGCAGGTCGCGGATCGAGAGCAGCGACAGCATGAGCGCATTGGCCGGCGTGTCCATGTAGGCGGGCGACTGGTGCCACCAGTAATTGACCAGCACATTGAAGCACTCGAGTGCTTCGACATGGTGCCACCACATGCTGGGAATGAAGATGGCGTCGCCTGGCCCCAGTTCGGCGGTTTGCGCATGGCGCATCGCTTCGCTGAAGCGGGGAAAACGTGCCAGATCCGGCTGGTGCAGGTCGACCAGGCTGATTGGCTGGCCGGCTGGCGTGAAGTCCAACGGGCCGACGTACAGATTCTTCAATTGATCTGGCGGAAACAGCGTGAACCTGCGGCGGCCGGCTGTCACGCACGCGAGGTTGTCGGGCAGGTCGTAATGGGCCGGGATGCGGGACTGGTTGCCGATCCAGATGCTTGCAAGTGCGTCGCGCTGGCCCAGGTCGAGCGGGTTTTCCTCGACAAAGCCCGGTAGCGCCGTTTCTATTGTGGTGGAGCCTACATAGATGGTGGGCGGGCGCGGGTTGCCGCTGTGCCGGGCCAGTTCCGTCAGGATCTGGTCGAGGCGCGTGTGCACTGAGGCGAAATTGAAGCCGCTCAGGTCTTCGTTGTAGAAGATGCGGCCCCCGATTTCCGGCCCGCCGAGCATTGTGATTACGGTGGCGTCGCGCCAGAAGCGGCGCAGGTATGCATTGGCGCTATCGGCGCCGCTGCGGCCGGCCTGCACTGCGGGCCAGCGCGCTGCAAGTCCGCGCAATACCACCGGTGCGGCGCACGCCAGCAGCTCGTCATTCAGGTCGGATGGCGTTACGCCATGCAGCTCGGGGATCGGTTCAGCACTGGGCAGCATGGACGCGGTTCTTGCGTTCGATCAGTGTGCGGAAATTGGACATGGAGGCAATTACCATGTAGATCGGCTGCAGGTGACCGTTGCGATTAAGGCGCTCCAGCACGCTGCCCGGCAGTGCGGCAAGGCGTTCTTCGTTGATGGTGTAAAAGCCGGCCAGGCGGCACTGTGAGCCGTCGTCGAGCTCGATGTCGAAGACGAAGGATTCGAGCAATTGATGCTCCAGCAGCGCTGCCATGAAGCCGCGCGCCTGCTGCAGCCCCTGGTGAATGGCCAGCAGGGTGGAGTTGACGCTTTCCAGGTACTCCGACGTTCCGCCGTGCGGCAGGAATACGCGCTCACCGCTGGATGCGCTGATGCGCGGGTTCTCCAGGTCCACATGCACCGTCAGTTCGTCGCCGTTCACGCCGATCAGGAAGGGCTGGCGCTGGATCGCCAGGGGAACGTATGAGGCCTCCCAGCCGTGCAGGCCGAGGAACAGGTTTTCACCTTCCTGGAAACCGAACAGAGCATGCGCCTCGAAGCCGCCGTCGCCCGTCTTGCGGAATACGATGGGGTAGCAGGCTTGCACGTCGCGGAATTCGGACGGGAAGGTGAGGGCGGACATGACGTTGTCGCCGAAATGGGCGCCGCGCCCGGTCTGTACGTGCAAGTCCTTGTGGTCGATGTTATTGAGCAGCACAGGTCTGGCCATGATGATCCTTATCTGGGCGGCCGGCCGGGCGGCGCCGTGCCACCCGGCCTGACCGCGGCTTGTCGTCAGAACTTGTAACGGGCACCCAGCATGTAGCGAGGCCCGGATTGGGTCACGAACAGCGCCATCGATTCAGCGCGGCCGTGGACGCGCTGGGTTTCGTTGGTCAGGTTGGTCGCCTCGAACTGTACGCTGAGTTTCTCGTTGAAGGCATAACCGATGCTCAAGTCAAGCTGGCCATAGGCTTCCGTGTAGTTGGGGTTGGGGCCGGCGCCATCAAAGGTCGACGACAGGAATTTGTCGCGCCAGTTGTAGGCTGCACGGATCGACCAGTTCTTGTCTTCGTAGATGCCCACCAGGTTGGCCGAGTTGCTCAGGCCTACCAGCGCGAACTGCTCGCCGATCTTGAAGTTGTCATACTTCAGGCCCGAGTCCACCCAGGTGTAGTTGGCTGAGATGCCGAAGCCCGAGTTGCCGAACATATGCTGGACGTTGATTTCGGCGCCTTTCAGCTTTTCGTTCTTCTGGTTGGCGAAGGAGTTGATCTCGAACGACATGACCGGATCGTTCGGCTGGCCGACGATGGTGCCGGTTGCATTGCCGCTTGCATCGTCCGGGCCGCGCGTCACGCCAGGGGCGGTCGGGTGGTTGCGGAAGATGTAATTGCGGATGCAGACACGGTCGGTGCCGCAATTGCCTTGCTGGACCGCTTCGTTCCACAGTGCGCCCCCCACCGGCGTATGCAGGTTGAACGGGGTCGCAGTGATCTTGGACTGGCCGGCGTAGTTGCTCAGGTCCTTGTGGAACAGGCCGAGCGAGGCAAAGCTTTGCTGGCCGTAGTACCACTC
>DASWTB010000467.1:0-3010 GCA_036402315.1 Pseudoduganella sp.
CTGTGGGAGCATTTGGCGGAGAAGCAGAAGCCGGCTTCGGCGAAGCGGCGTGTGCCGGCTTCGGACCGCTAAAACCGGTAAACCGGTGTCAGACCCACAGGGTCTGACACCCACCTGCGGCAGTCGCGTATCGGTGTCTGACCCTGCGGGTCAGACACCGGTTTACCGGTTTACCGGTTTGTAGTTTTAGTTCAGAACCATGCCATTTCGACAGGTTATGCAAATTTTGCATAACCGAATGCGCACTCGGCATTGGCTTCGGCAATTGCGCAGGAATAAGATTCGCCGCGTTACCGAACAACCTGAGCGAGTCACACAATGACCAACCACGCATTGCCGTCTTACCTCAACGCTGAAGATCTCGGTCCTTGGGGCCAGTACCTGAAACAAATCGATCGCGTCACCCCTCACCTGGGCGGCCTGTCCCGCTGGGTCGAAACCCTGAAGCGTCCAAAGCGCATCCTCGTTGTCGACGTTCCAATCGAACGTGACGACGGCACGATCGCCCACTACGAAGGCTATCGCGTTCAACACAATATGTCCCGCGGCCCAGGCAAGGGCGGCGTACGCTTCCACCAGGATGTCACCCTGTCGGAAGTGATGGCTCTTTCGGCATGGATGACGGTGAAAAACGCCGCCGTCAACTTGCCATACGGTGGCGCAAAGGGTGGTATCCGTGTCGATCCAAAGACCCTGTCCAAAGGTGAACTGCAGCGCCTGACCCGCCGCTACACCAGCGAGATCAGCCTGATCATCGGCCCAACCAAGGATATCCCGGCACCGGACGTCAACACCAACGAACAGGTGATGGCCTGGATGATGGACTCCTACGCCATGATCGAAGGTAACCTGTCGACCGGCGTTGTCACCGGCAAGCCAATCTCGATGGGCGGCTCGCTGGGCCGTCGCGAAGCAACCGGCCGCGGCGTGTTCGTGACCGGCCGTGAAGCCGCTGCAAAGCGCGGCGTGGCAATCCAGGGCGCACGCATTGCAATCCAGGGCTTCGGCAACGTGGGCGGCATCGCTGCCAACATGTTCGCAGAAGCTGGCTCCAAGATCATCGCAGTGCAGGATCACACCGGCACCGTGGTGCACCAGGGCGGGCTGAACGTCGCTGAACTGCACAAGCACGTAGCCGAAACCGGCGGCGTAGCCGGCTTCCCAGGCGCAGAAGCGACCCAGGACCGCGATTCCTTCTGGGGCATCGAGTCCGACATCCTGGTTCCGGCAGCACTGGAACAGCAGATCACCGCCAAGAACGCAGGCCAGATCCGCACCAAGATCATCCTGGAAGGCGCCAACGGCCCGACCACTCCTGAAGCGGACGACATCCTGAACGAAAAAGACATCCTGATCGTTCCGGACGTGCTGTGTAACGCCGGCGGCGTGACCGTGTCCTACTTCGAATGGGTGCAGGACTTCTCCTCCTTCTTCTGGAGCGAGGAAGAAATCAATGCACGCCTGACCCGCATCATGCAGGACGCATTCAACTCCGTGTGGGAAGTGTCGCAAGAGAAGAAGGTTTCGCTGCGCACCGCAACCTTCATCCTGGCATGCACCCGCGTGCTGGCTGCCCGCGAAGTTCGTGGCCTGTACCCTTAATCAAAAATCAAGCCGGGCGCCCGCGTAGCGCCCTGCAGCATACGCCCGCACAGGCTAAACTGGCCTGTAGCGGGCGTTTTTCGCAGAACAAAAGGAGAAGCACAGAATGAGCAGTCTTGAACAAAAGGCACTGGAATATCACAAGGCCGGCACGCCGGGCAAAGTGGCCATTGCAGTGACCAAGAGCGTTGCCAGCCAGGACGACCTGGCCCTGGCCTACTCGCCAGGCGTAGCGGCGCCTTGCGTGGAAATTGCACGCGATCCGGCACTGGCCTATGAATACACGGCCAAGGGCAACCTGGTGGCCGTGATCACCAACGGCACTGCGGTGCTGGGCCTGGGCAATATCGGCGCACTGGCCGGCAAGCCGGTCATGGAAGGCAAGTCCATCCTGTTCAAGAAATTCGCAGGCATCGATTCCTTCGACATCGAACTGGACGAAACCGATCCGGACAAGCTGGTCGACATCATCGCGGCCATGCACCCAACTTTCGGCGGCATCAACCTGGAAGACATCAAGGCGCCTGAGTGCTTCTACATCGAGCGCAAACTGCGTGAACGCCTGAGCATTCCTGTGTTCCACGACGACCAGCACGGCACCGCCATCGTTGTCGGCGCCGGCATGCTGAACGCCGTTGAAATGACCGGCCGCGATATCGCCGACGTGAAAATCGTCTGCTCCGGCGCCGGTGCAGCGGCCATCGCCTGCCTCGAACTGCTGGTCGATATCGGCGCGCGCCGCGAAAACATTTTCGTATGCGACTCCAAGGGCGTGCTGACCAAAGCCCGCAACCTGACCGGTGAAAAAGCCGACTGGGCGCAGGACACCAGCGCCACCACCCTGTCCGACGTCATGGAAGGCGCCGACGTATTCCTCGGCGTATCCGGCCCGGGCGTGCTATCGCAAGCCGACGTGCAGCGCATGAAGAAGCAGCCTATCGTGTTCACCCTGGCCAATCCAGAGCCCGAACTGCGTCCTGAGCTGGTACGCGAAGTGGCGCCGGACGCGATCATCGCCACCGGCCGCTCCGACTACCCGAACCAGATCAACAACGCGCTGTGCTTCCCATACCTGTTCCGCGCCGCGCTGGACACTGGCGCCACCACAATCAACCAGGAAATGAAGCGCGCCTGCGTGACCGCCCTGGCTGGCCTGGCGCACAGCGACGCGCGCTTCGGCAAAGACTACGTGGTGCCCGGCCTGCTGGACGACCGCCTGCTGCCAACCATCACCCCGAAGATCGCGCAAGCAGCAATGCGCAGCGGCGTGGCCCGCAAAGAGCTCGACATGACCGCCTACTTCGAGCGCCTGGAAGCACTCGGCAAGCACCTTCTGTAATTAAAGTCGGGGTCAGCTCCGGCAATCGGACACGGGCTCAGCCGCTAGCGTCTGAGCCCGTGTCCGATT
>DASWTB010000468.1:0-4425 GCA_036402315.1 Pseudoduganella sp.
GCTGCGTTCTGGCCTGGGTTACCTGATTATCGATTCACGCAATGCTGGCAACCGCTATGACCTCGTCATCGCGGGCATGATCATCATCGGCCTGATTGGGCTGGCGCTGGACGGCATCATGCGCCTGCTGGAAAAACTCAAAGTCGTAAGGTGGCGCTATGGACGTTAAAATTTCCGTTAACCAGATCAAAAAGAACTTCAACGCACTGCCGGTGGTAGATGGCGTCGATTTTTCCGTCGCGGACGGGGAGTTCGTGGCGATTGTCGGCCCGTCCGGCTGCGGCAAGTCAACGCTGATGAAGATTGTGGCCGGCTTCGAGCAGCCCGACGAAGGCTCAGTGGCCATCGATGGCAAGCCGATGACCAAGCCAAGCCCGAAGGGGATCGTGATTTCGCAGCACGGTTCCGTGTTTCCGTGGCTGACGGTGCAGCAAAACCTGATGTTCGGGCTGAATGGCGACAATCATGGCGACAAGGCCGCGCTGGCCGATCACTATGCCGAGATGGTGGGGCTGAAGGGCTTCGAGAACGCCTATCCGCACGAACTGTCCGGCGGCATGCTGAAGCGCGCCGAAATCGCGCGGGCCCTGGTGGTGAAGCCGGAAATCCTCTACATGGACGAGCCGTTCTCCGCGCTCGACGCTCTGATGAACCTCAAGATGCGCAATGAACTGCTGCGCGTGCTGTCCGAGGAGCGCCACACCGTGCTGCTGATCACGCATGACGTGGAAGAAGCGATCTACCTCGCCGACCGCATACTCGTGCTATCGCCGCGTCCGACCCGCATCCAGGCCAGCTTCAAGGTGGAACAGCCGCATCCGCGCAAACTGTCGACGCCAGAACTGCAGCAACTGAAAGAAGAGATCCTTTCCCAACTAGGGCTATGACCATATGTTGAAACTGCTCGGAAAACCAACTTCAATCAACGTCCGCAAGGTTCTATGGACACTTGCCGAAATCGGCCTGCCTTACGAGCGCGAAGACTGGGGCGACGGCTATCGCGCGACAAACGTCCCCGAATTTACCGCGCTGAATCCCAATGCGATGGTGCCGGTACTGGTCGATGGTGACTTCGTGCTGTGGGAGTCGAACAGCATTTGCCGCTATCTGTGCGGCAAAGCGGGGCGTCATGACCTGCTGCCAGTCGAACCGCAAGCGCGAGCCCGCGTGGAGCAGTGGATGGACTGGCAGGCGACCGAGCTGAATCCTTCCTGGCGCTATGCCTTCATGGCGCTGGTGCGCAAAAGTCCGGCCTTCACCGACCGCGAGCAGGTCGCTGCCAGCGCAGCTGCCTGGAACCGCAACGTCGGCATCCTCGACCGCCACCTTGCCGCTGGCGGGCCATTCGCCGCTGGTGAGCAGTTCACGCTGGCGGACGTGGTACTCGGTCTGTCACTGAACCGCTGGCTAATGACGCCAATTGATCGCCCGGAGTTCCCGGCAATATCCGCCTACATCGCCAGTCTCCTTGACCGTAGCGCCTTCCGCGAGTTCGGCCGCAATGGAATTCCTTGACGAACCTGAACGTCTCGGGGTGGGAGATTGCGAACGACGAGGGCAGCGCGCCGCTAAATTAGCAGATTGGCAAATTCTTGGTGGTAATATGCGGGTCTTCGTTCTCTACAGCTTTGTGCGGCAATTGCCAATTCATGATGACTGACCCAACCAACACCAATCCCACTGACAATCCATTTGACGTTCTTGTCGCGCGAATCAATGATCGCTTCAGCGCATTGACCGGGCCGATTTTTGAGACCAATGCCACTGAATTGTTCGATGCGTATCTCGATGCCTGCGACGATCCGGCTGAGCGTCAGAAGCGTACGTGCAGCTGCTGCAGGAAGTTCATCGAGCGCTTCGGAGGTTTGGCGACGGTGGGCGACGACGGCCAGCTAGTTCCTGCACTGTGGGGCATTGAGGATGCCCCCGAGGCATACCGTGAAGCGCTCGGCGCGCTGCAGCGCAAGGTACGGCGGGCAAGCATTACAAAGCCGTTCCTCTCGAGCGAGAAGGTGTTCGGCAAGCCGGAAAAGGGCGGTTGGCACCATTTCGCTGTCAAGTCTGGAAAAATCTTCGCCAGTAATGGGCTCGACAATGCGTTCCAGTCCGCAAGTGCCAGACGGGAAGCTTTCGATTCGGTGCGTCGGGCCCTGGACGACTATGCGCCTTCCACCTGCGCTACGGCATTGCGCTTGCTGAAGGACGACTCGCTGGCAAATTCAGAGGCGGCTTTGGGCCAGGCGCAGTTTCTGGTTGACCTGCATGCCGCACGTGACGCGGTCGATGGCCAGCAGGGCAAGGACAATATCGTCTATCGCATGGTTGCAATCGCGCCCACGGGCTTTTGCCATCCGCGTTCGAGCATGATCGCGACGCTACTTGACGATATTGCGGCCGGCAAATCGTTCGAAGAAGCTGCGGCCAGTTGGGCCGCCAAGATGCATCCGCTCCGATACCTGCGGCCGCAGGCGGCTCCGACCGAAGGCGCCATTAAGGCTGCCGAAGCGGCGTTCGAAAAGCTGGGGGCTGGAACGGCGCTGCAACGGCGCTTTGCGACCATGGCGGATATACTGGAAACGATCTGGCTGCCAAATGCCAAGGAGAAGCCAGCGTCGAAAGGCGGCCTGTTCTCCAACATTATTCCCAAAGGGCTAAGTGCGCAGGCCGCATCCATGATGGCGCCGGCGAAGGTGATGACACTCGACAAGTTTCGTCGTACTGTGCTGCCCACTGCGGACAAGATCGAGATGGCCGCAACGGCCAGTCGCACTTCATTCGTGGCGCTGACCTCGGCGGTTCATGCCGATGCCCGTCCGATTCTGCAATGGGACAATGAAAAGCAGCGTAACCCTGTTGCCTGGTACATTTACCACGGCGGGTCATTTGCCAGTGATTTCAACCTGACCGGCAAATTCTACGAGGTAACGGCCATGATGCTGCCGCCGCATGCCTGGTTGGGTCAAGTTCATCCTCAACAAGGCGAAGGCATTGTGTTATTGCTGAAGAATGCGCGCGACATGCGTAAGGGCGAAGGGGGTTCGGCAATATTTCCCTCTTGCCTGAAGGGTGAGTTCCACGGATTCAGATCAACCATCGAGGCGTACAGCAACACGAATAGCCTGGCAGGTTTTGGAGAAGATAATGTGGCCGGCTTGTTGCTGTCCAAAGGCGAGCAGTATCAGGTAACGCTCAGGGTCACGTCGGGAGACCAGGTCAGCGACTACCAGCTCGACCGTTGGGACTAGCCAGATGGCTGGTATATCGATTCCCATTTGTTTCCCTTAATTTTCGCGGAGCAGCAGGCGGTATTCGCTCGGTGTGACGCCAACGGTGGCGCGGAACTGGCGGGTGAAGGCGCTGTGGTCGGCGTAGCCGCAGGCCTGGGCGACGTCGGATACGCTGGAGTCGCCGGCCAGCATGCGCGAGGCGGCTTCGAGGCGGGTCTTGATGATCATCTGGCGCGGGGTCAGGTGGAAAATCCGCTCGAAATAGCGCTCGATCTGGGCCACCGACATATTGGCGGTGCGCGCCAGCTGCGGCAGGGAGAGGGGCTCGCCGTACTTTTCATGAATCAGGCGGACTGCATCGGCCACCTTGTGGTAGGCCGGGTTCTTGTTGTCCGCCATGGCCAGGTCGCGCGATACGCCGGCCAGGCCGACGATCGCGCCGTGTGAGTCACGCAAGGGCCGTTTTTGCGTCAGGCACCAGCCCGGATCGCGGTTGGGGTAGAGGTGCAGCTCAAGCTGGTCTTCAATCAGCACCCCTTCATCGAGCACTGACTGGTCCTGGGCCTGGAAGCGCTGGCCAAGAGGCGCGGCGAAGACTTCGTTAGCAGTCTTGCCCAGCAGGCTTGCCTTATCCTTCACCCCGCAGCGGCGGGCCAGGGTCTGGTTCACCACCACGTAGCGCCCGGCGCGGTCCTTGACGAAGAACACCACGTCCGGCAGGGCGTCGAACAGGGGTTCGGAAAAGAAGACATCGCCGATCCTGGCGCCCAGGTCGCTGCGCGCCGAACTGTGCAAAATATGTACTGACATGGTGTGCTCCCGCTGATTTTGTTCATTTTTACACGATTGTGCGGATTTCGTCATCTTCGGCGGTCGGGCGATGCAAGACGGCGCCATCGGGAAGGCATAAGATGGCAAGCATGAAAACCATAGCCATTATCGATTCCCACACCGGCGGCGAACCGACCCGCCTGGTGATTGACGGCGGCCCTGACCTGGGCTCCGGTCCCCTCAATGAGCGCCTGGAGCGCTTCCGTAACGAGCATGACGGCTTCCGTTCCGGCGTGGTGTGCGAACCGCGTGGCTCGGACGTGCTGGTGGGGGCGCTGCTGTGCGAGCCGCATGCCCCCAATTGTGCAGCAGGCGTCATCTTCTTCAACAATGTCGGCTACCTCGGCATGTGCGGCCACGGCACCAT
>DASWTB010000469.1:0-1965 GCA_036402315.1 Pseudoduganella sp.
GCTGGCCAACTTCGCCTGGCGCCTGGCCGATGCTTACGACACTGGCTACGTGCTGCCGGCGCCACTGGAAGCCACCGCCATCGCCGCCATCCCCGGCGCAGCGGACGGAATGGCCGCCGACACCGCCCTGGTCGACGTCGACGCCATGGCATCCTGGGAATACCTGCTGCGCCGCCAGATGCCCTGGCTGGTGCTGCTGTGGGCCGTCGGCGCCGCGCTGATGACGCTGCGCCTGTCGCTTGGCCTGCAATGGGTCCGCACCCGCACCCTGCCCAGCCACTACCACGCCGACGCCACTTGGCAGGCGCGCGCCACCGCGCTGGCGCAGCGCATGGGCATCCGCCGCCCGGTGCGCCTTGGCATATCGGACGATGCGCTGGAAGGCCCGATCACGGCCGGCATCCTGCGCCCCATTGTGCTGCTGCCAGCCTCACTGGTCAGCGGACTGCCGCCCGATTTGCTGGAAGCACTGCTGGCCCACGAGCTGGCGCATGTGCGCCGCCACGACTACCTGGTCAACCTGGCGCAGAGCGGCATCGAGATTTTCCTGTTCTACCACCCCAGCGTGTGGATGCTGTCGCAATGCATCCGCCGCGAACGTGAACAGATAGCAGACGACTTAGCCGCAAGTACGCTCGGCGAACCGCGGCGCCTGGCACTTGCACTTTCAGAGCTGGATAAATTCCAGTTCACCACCAATCACTTTGCTGCCCCCGCGGCAAACGGAGGAGACCTCATGTCCCGTATCAAACGCCTGATCCGTCCAGATGCACAACCACTGAGCTGGAAGATGGCGACCCCGTTATTAGGAATATTTGCTGCCTGCGCCGCGTTGTATGCCCACGCGATGCCGCAAGCAGTGTCGCTCCCGGCCGCCAGCGCTGTTGCCGCACCAGCGGCGCTGGCCGCGCCGGCCACGGATGCCGCTGAAGCTTCCGAAGCCACTGAAGCTCCCGAAGCCGCTGCCGAACCCGATGCCGCTGCTGAACTCGATGCCGCAGCGGCTCCCGCCATGCCCATCCACGTTACTGATGCCGATGACCAGCATGACGTTGAGCCTGCGCCACCGGCTCCGCCTGCGCCTCCAGCCCCGCCAGCGCCGATGGCCGAACCTGCGCCGCCCGCCCCACCGGCACCAATGGCCGTGGTACCGGCTCCGCCCAAGCCACCAAAGCCGCCTAAGGAGCTGCGCGGGATCGAAAGCAGCAACTACATCACGATCGACGACAACAGCCGCAGTGCTTACGCCTATGTACGCGACAACGACAACCAGCTGTCGGTGAACGGCTTCCACGGCGCGCCCGGCGACATCGCGACGCTGAAACGCCTGCGCCAGGACACGAAGGGTGAGTTCATCTACGTCCGCAAGGATGGCAAGTCCTACGTCATCCAGGACCCGGTCCTGCTTGGAAAAGTGCGCGAACTCTGGAAGCCGGCCGAAGCCCACGGCAAAATCATGGACGAGCAGGGCAAGTTGATGGACGCCCAGGGCAAGCAACTGGACGCCATGAGTGAGCAGATCGCGAAAGAAGTCGAAGCCGCGATGGGCAGCAAGGAACAACAAGCCATCGAGCGTGAACTGGAGCGCAAGCTGGAACGGTCCGCACGCCAGCAGGAACGCATTGGCCGCGCCATGGAAAAAGCCAGCCGCAAGCTGGAAATGGCCGACGACAAGACCCGTGCCCGGATCGAAATCGACCTCGAAGAGTTGCGCAAGCAGCTGGAGCCGCTGTCAGCGGAGATGGCGCGCCAAGGCAGTGAAATCGCCGCCCGCCACGCCGCGCTGGCAGCCCGCCAGGCGCCAATGGCCGCCATGCACGCCCGCATCGCCGAAGCCTCCAGGCCCCTTGCCGAAATGGGCCGCAAGATGGGCGAACTGGGACGCGAACAAGGCCGCCTGTCACGCCAAGCAGACAAAGCCTCGCGCGCCCTGATCGACGAAGCCATCCGCAACGGCAGCGCCAA
>DASWTB010000470.1:0-9932 GCA_036402315.1 Pseudoduganella sp.
CCGACTGGCTTTGGTCCCATTCACACCTCAAAAATTTGCAAGGAATTGCCACCATTCTAACGATTCCTTGCAATTCCCAGCAGTGTTTTTTACCCGTTTCGCCTTTAGAATCAGGCGATATTCAATTGTTCAGGGCCGACTTGGGACACGTTACAGTTGAGCTTGCAGCGAGCCGCTGACAGGGCGCGAAATCGCGTAGCGATTTCGCGAATGGGCGAATGGACGAATGGGCGAATGGACGAATGGACGAATGGACGAATGGACGAATGGAAGAGCCATGCGCGTGCAGGCGGATGTTGCCCCGCGCCCGTTGCTGGATGCGAATTCGAGCATTCCAACTCGGCGCTAACGAACAAAAAAAAGGGCCCCAAGCTTGCGCTTGGAGCCCAATTTTTTGTTCGGTGGTGGAGACGGCGGGAATCGAACCCGCGTCCGCAAGCACTCTACAGACAGTTCTACATACTTAGCACTGTCATTTAATTTAACCCGTACGACGCGGACGTGCACGCTGCGTACAGGCGATTCACCTTAAATTTAGAGCTACTCGAAGTGAACCCTCGTAGCTCGATCCCTTATAAATGACCCAACACGACCTTGCGGTCACACCCTAAGGGCGAGGTGTTGTCGGGCAGGCGCAATTAAGCAGCCAGTGCGTACGAGTTATCGTTTGCAGTTAGTTTGTTTCTGGGTGTATTTACGAGGTAACCAGCCCTCGGTATGCCCTGTTCTGCTTTGCAACCCACGTCGAAACCAGGTCGTCCCCACAGAAGGAACTTATATTTTACCTGAATCTTTAAGGCTGCGTCACTCTTCGAGCGAAACCAGCGGGCGGGCGTCGTCGGGCAGGCGCTTGTGGTGGATCTCGCCGGCGGGGCCGAAGGTGAATTCGACCAGATGGCGGCGCGAGACCGGCACAATGGCGGACTTGAGGTCGTGGAAGCTGTCGGCCTCTTTGAAGCCGAGATCAACGGTCAGGCTTTCGAGCTGGTAGGTCTCGACCAGCCCTTCCACCCGGTTACGGCGGTTGTTGGTTTCGATGGTGCCGTGGTGGGCCGGCTTGTCGCCTTCGAAATAGTGGATCAGGGCGCCTTCCATCACTTCCACGTGCGAGCGGCTGGACGCTTCGCTGAGCGGGTCCTGGACTGCGGTCTCGACTTTCACCTCCATGCGTTTGACAAGCAGGAAGATGTCGAGCGTGCCGTCGTTTTCTTCCATGATGCGGTTGACGGCAGGATAGCGGCCTTTGGCCAGGCGGGCCTGCGGGTCGCGCGTGATGCCGACGTACTCCACCGTGCTTTCGTACTTCAGCTCGTGCGGGTACTTTTGCAGCAGGTCGTGCGCGGAATAGCATTCCGTCAGCGCGCCCCAGTTCAGGGTGATGTACTTGTCGTGCAGGGTGACGATCGGTTTCTTGAAGGTGGCTTCGAACGGCACTTCAAGTTCGAGGGTGATTGATTCCTTGTGATTGTCGGCGCCGGCCAGTAGTGGCACGGTCAGCTTCAGGCCGAAGAAGCCCCAGCTGGTTCCCTTCTTCACGTCGAAGCGCAGGCGCGGGCGGGACACGACGAAGAACAGCAGCTGCTTTTCCATGGTCGCGTCGAGCGCGAACTGCATGCGGCGCTGGTAGCGGCCAATCGGGTCGCGGAAATCGGGGACCAGCGGGTCGTTGACCAGCAGGTCGTACCAGTAGAAGCGGCTCTCGGCAACGGAGGCGTCCCAAACCTGGGGCGCGCTGCTGCGTGGTGGGAGCGCCTCCTCGATGTTGTCGTCCCCGTCCATAAAATCTCCAGTTGCCGTTTTTCGTTAATCGCTACTGACTATAGTATAGAAATATATTGCCATTGGGCAAGTGATAACGCAGTTTCTAGGCAGCTAACGGTGCCGGTGATGGCACGGTTGTGCGGATCAGGGCCAGCAAGTCGGCGGGTGAGGCCAGCAAGTGGTCGGCGCCCCAGGTGGCCGGTTCGATGGCGCCGCAATAACCCCACTGGCAGGCGACGGTGCGCATGCCGGCGGCGTGGCCGGCCTGGATGTCGCGCAGGTCGTCGCCCACGTACCAGCATTCTTCCGGCGCCAGGCCCAGGCGGGCTGCAGCTTCCAGCAGCGGGGCAGGGTGGGGCTTGGCGTGTGGCGTGGTGTCGCCGGAAACCACGCAGCTCGCCAGCTCCAGGCCGATTTGCGGCACCAGCGGGTCGGTGAAGCGGGCGGGCTTGTTGGTGACGATGCCCCAGCGCAGGCCGGCTGCGGCGATACCGGCCAGCAGCTCGTGCACGCCGTCGAACAGGGTGCTGTGCACCGCCATCGCGGCTTCGTAATTGGTGAAGAAACCGTCGCGCAGTTCTTCGAAGCCGTCATCCTGCGGCTTGAGGCCGAAGGACACCCCGATCATGCCGCGTGCGCCATGCGATGCCTGTGGGCGCAGCACCTCGTATGGCGTTGGCTCCAGCCCACGCACCGTGCGCAGCAGGTTGATTGCAGCGGCCAGGTCGGGGGCGGTGTCTGCCAGGGTGCCATCGAGGTCAAACAGGATGGCGCGCGGGGCTGGGAACAGGCTCATGGTCGGGAAAGGCTTTCGAAGCAGGCGGCACGCAGGCCGCCTGGCTTTATTCAGGGCGGGTGCAGGCCACCAGGTAATTTACGCTGGTGTCGTTGTTCAGGGAGTAAACCTTGGTGAGCGGATTGTAGCCCATGCCCTTCAAGGCATCTACTTGCAGTCCAGCAGTGCGGACATATTGCGACAGTTCAGCTGGAGTAATGAACTTTTCATAATCGTGCGTGCCCTTGGGGAGCATGCGCAACAGATATTCGGCGCCGATTACCGCGAACAAATACGCTTTCGGGTTGCGGTTCAGGGTAGAGAAGAATACGTGGCCGCCTGGCTTCACCAGGGTGGCGGCTGCGCGCACGATGGCGCCCGGGTCCGGTACGTGCTCCAGCATTTCCATGCAGGTGACCACGTCGTACTGGCCGGGCTCCTGCGCTGCCATTTCTTCGGCGGCGATCAGCTTGTAGCGGACCTGAATGCCGGATTCCAGGCTATGCAGGTCGGCAACTTTCAGGGCTTTTTCGGACAAGTCGATGCCGGTGACCTTGGCGCCTTTCCTGGCCATGGATTCGGACAGGATGCCACCGCCGCAGCCGATATCGATCACGTTTTTCCCGGCCAGCGGGGCGCGGGCGTTAATCCATTCCAGGCGCAGCGGGTTGATCTCGTGCAGGGGTTTGAATTCGGACGTGGGATCCCACCAGTGATGGGCCAGTTCGCTGAATTTTTGCAGTTCTAATGGGTCGGCGTTCATGCCCGGATGATACTGGAGATTTGTGCAAGGCTAAAGTACAAAAGGATAAGCCGCGCTGAAAAAAAATGCCGGCGCAATGCCGGCATTTTCATTCAGGCCATACTGCGCCCTGATCAGGACTTGCCGCCGCTGCAAGTGCCAGGCGTCGCCATTTCGAGCTTGGCAATATCAGCTTTGGCTTGCTCTTCGCCGATCTGCTCGAGGCCAGCGCCGCCAACAAATGCGCCGAGCCTGATGTATTGACGGACATAGTAGTTTTTACCAGCGTCCACCGTCAGGGCCAGGTCATTCGGCGAGAATTCGGACTCGGTCGAGATCTTGATCATCTTTCCGCCTTCGACTTGCGTGTAGAAGAACACGTCCGCTGCGCTTTCACCCAGGCACTTGCCGTTAATCCAAATATCCTTTTTCAGGGCTTGGCCCACAAAGCTGTTCCGATAAACGTAAAGTCCAGCATTGTTTTCGGTCGGGGCAGCAAACTGTTTTGCTTTCGCGGAGTCTTCTTTGGAGGCCATCTTGACCGATGCGCAGCCAGTGACGAGGAACGATGCGGCGATAGCGAGGAAAGGAAGGAATTTCATATTTTCGTATAAGAGTTGCATTGATTTTAGGTTTGCAGCAATAAATCCTAAACGCAAATTTGCATCCTTGCAATCTTTATTGGCAACATTGATTTTTTTCTCGAAGAAAAGAGGTTCTTCGCGGATTTGCGGGAGCCGACACCCAGTGGCCGCTGAGGATCGGATCTGCCACTAGGGTCAGACCCTGGTTTACCGGGTTTGCTTTGAATGATGACAAATGACGTAAAGATCGTCAGTTTGGGTCCCTGTTGTGCAGTCACTGTGTCCCAGGCAGCGAACGCAAATCTTTGCCAAGCTTGAAAAGCCAAACCCGGCAAATCAAGGTCAGACCCAAGGGTCTGCCCCGCCTGCATTTCAGCTAACGGCGAGCCCCGCGTTCCCCGGTAATCCCTATGAACCAAAAAAAGCCCCGCACAGGGCGGGGCTGCAATAGCGCTGATGCGCCGGGAATTACTTCTTGGTGCCAACAACCTCGATTTCCACGCGACGGTTCTGGGCGCGGCCTTCGGCGGTCTTGTTGTCCGCTACTGGCTGCTTCTCGCCCTTGCCTTCGGTGTACACGCGGTTGGCTTCGATGCCTTTGCTCAGCAGGTATGCTTTGACGGCTTCAGCACGGCGCAGCGACAGCTTGTCGTTGTACTGGTCGGTGCCCATCGAGTCGGTGTGGCCGACGGCGATGATGACTTCCAGGTTGACGCCGTTCAGCTTGCCGGCCATTTCGTCCAGTTTTTCCTTGGCTTCCGGCTTCAGCACGGCCTTGTCGTAGTCGAAGAAGGCGTCAGCTGCGAAGGAAACTTTTTCAGCGGTCGGTGCTGCGGCCGGTGCTGCTGGAGCCGGGGTCGGCGGTACGGCCACTGGCGGCTGTGCCGGTGCTGGTGGCGGTGGAGGCAGTACGCACTTGCCATCCTTCAGCTCTTCCGGCGGGGTGCAGATCGGCAGGTCGCAACCTGGCACGGCATCGGCCGGGGTCCAGTAGCCGGTGCGCCAGCACAGGCCGAATGGATTGCGGGCGATAACGCCGCGTGCATCCTGCACATAGGCGCTCTTAGGCGTCGCGGCCTTGATGTCCTGGGTTGCCGGTGCGAACGGAGGAGCCGTTGGCTTGTCTTGTGCTAGCACAGGGCCGGCCAGAACGGAAGACATAGCAAACACGGTGGCGAGGATTTTCTTCATATTGGTCTTTTCCTTAATCGGGGTGTAACGCAAGTAAAACTAGCTTTTTCATTAGTTTCTCGACCATTTTGCCATATTTCGCAAAACTGCATCAAAAGTAGTGGAAAAGGCCAGTTTCGCGCATTTGACCAAAATGTTGTTTTGTTGCAACGTGACCGTCATATTACGGTGCATTTGTGTCAACCCGATGACTTTCGTCCGGCAGCCTTGGCGCCATGCTAAAATCGCAGGCTTGTGTGTCTGGACAATATAGATCGACCCGCCAATGGATCAATTCGCAAAAGAAACAATCCCAATTTCCCTCGAAGAAGAGATGCGCAAGAGCTACCTCGATTACGCCATGAGCGTGATCGTTGGCCGAGCTCTGCCGGACGCTCGCGACGGCCTGAAGCCCGTACACCGCCGCGTCCTGTTCGGGATGCACGAACTGAACAACGTGTGGAACCGCCCTTACGTGAAATGCGCCCGCGTCGTGGGTGAAGTCATGGGTAAGTATCACCCGCACGGCGACGCGTCGATTTACGACACGCTGGTCCGTATGGCGCAGGACTTCTCGCTGCGCTACATGCTGGTCGACGGCCAGGGCAACTTCGGTTCCATCGACGGCGACAACGCCGCGGCGATGCGTTACACCGAGTGCCGCCTGGACAAGATCTCGACCGAGCTGCTGGCCGACATCGACAAGGAAACCGTCGATTTCGCGCCGAACTATGACGGCAAGGAGAAAGAGCCGACCGTCCTGCCGACCAAGATTCCTAACCTGCTGATCAACGGTTCTTCCGGTATCGCAGTGGGTATGGCGACCAACATCCCGCCGCACAACCTGACGGAAGTGATCAACGGCGCGCTGCACGTGCTGTCCAACCCGGACTGCACGATCGATGAACTGATCGAACTGATCCCGGCGCCGGACTTCCCGACCGGCGGCATCATCTACGGCGTGTCCGGCGTGCGCGATGGCTACCGCACCGGCCGTGGCCGCGTGGTCATGCGCGCCAAGACCCACTTCGAGGAATACGGCAAGGAAGGCGGCCGCACCGCGATCATCGTCGACGAGCTGCCATACCAGGTCAACAAGAAATCCCTGCTGGAGCGCATCGCCGAGAACGTGCGCGACAAGAAGCTGGAAGGCATTTCCGACATCCGCGACGAGTCCGACAAGTCGGGCATGCGCGTGGTGATCGAGCTGAAACGCGGTGAAGTGCCGGAAGTGGTGCTGAACAACCTGTACAAGCAGACCCAGTTGCAGGACACCTTCGGCATGAACATGGTCGCCCTGGTGGACGGCCAGCCGAAGCTGATGAACCTGAAGGACCTGCTGGCGACCTTCCTGTCGCACCGCCGCGAAGTCGTCACCCGCCGCACCATCTTCGAACTGCGCAAGGCCCGCGAGCGCGGCCACGTGCTGGAAGGTCTGGCTGTGGCGCTGGCGAACATCGACGAATTCATCGCCATCATCAAGGCCGCTCCTACGCCGCCGATCGCGAAGCAGGAACTGATGAACAAGGCCTGGGATTCGTCCCTGGTGCGCGAAATGCTGAAGCGTACCGGCGAAGAAGGCCAGGCTGGCATCGAAGCCTTCCGTCCTGAGCACCTGCCTAAGCACTACGGCATGCAGCCGGATGGCCTGTACAAGCTGTCCGACGACCAGGCAGGCGAAATCCTGCAAATGCGCCTGCAGCGCCTGACCGGCCTGGAACAGGACAAGATCGTCAACGAGTACAAGGAAGTGATGGCCCTGATCGCCGACCTGCTGGACATCCTGTCCAAGCCGTCGCGCGTGACCGCGATCATTACCGACGAACTGAACGCTTCCAAGCTGGAATTCGGCGAGAAGGATCCACGCCGTTCCTCGATCGAGAACAATGCGACCGACCTGGAGACGGAAGACCTGATCACGCCGCAGGATATGGTGGTGACCCTGTCGCACATGGGCTATATGAAGGCCCAGCCGCTGTCCGAATACCGCGCCCAGAAGCGCGGCGGCCGTGGCAAGCAGGCAGCGGCAACCAAGGATGAAGACTGGATCGACCAGCTGTTCATCGCCAATACCCACGATTACATCCTGTGCTTCTCCAACCGTGGCCGCATGTACTGGCTGAAGGTGTGGGAAGTGCCGCAAGGCTCGCGTACTTCGCGCGGCAAGCCGATCGTGAACATGTTCCCGCTGCAGGACAACGAGAAGATCACCGTGGTATTGCCGCTGTCGGGCGAAAACCGCACCTTCCCGGAAGACCACTACGTCTTCATGTCGACCAGCCTGGGTACTGTGAAGAAGACGCCGCTGAAGGACTTCAGCAACCCGCGCAAGGCCGGCATCATCGCGGTCGACCTGGACGAGGGCGACTTCCTGATCGGTGCAGCGCTGACCGACGGCAAGCACGACGTCATGTTGTTCTCCGACGCCGGCAAGGCGGTGCGCTTCGACGAAAACGACGTGCGTCCGATGGGCCGTACCGCGCGCGGTGTGCGCGGCATGAACCTGGAAGAAGGCCAGACCGTGATCGCGCTGCTGGTGGCGGAAAACGAAGAGCAGTCGGTGCTGACCGCAACCGAGAACGGTTTCGGCAAGCGTACCCCGATCACCGAGTACACCCGCCATGGCCGCGGCACCAAGGGCATGATCGCGATCCAGACTTCCGAGCGTAACGGCAAGGTGGTGGCGGCGACCCTGGTGACCAAGACCGACGAGATCATGCTGATCACGACTGGCGGTGTGCTGATCCGCACCCGCGTATCGGAGATCCGCGAGATGGGCCGGGCCACCCAGGGCGTGACGCTGATTGCGGTGGAGGACGGCACCAAGCTCTCGGGCCTGCAACGCATCGTCGAAGCCGACGCCGACGAGCCGGAGGCCGAGGCGGACGCTGAAGGCGGCGCAGCGGCCGAATAAGGCTGACCCGCAACGGGCCCCGTCTGAGACATCAGGCCGGGCCCGTTAGTTTTTCTAACTGCCAAACTCGAAAAACAAATAAACAATGAAGAAAATCATCGTAGCCCTGATCGCTTCCTTTGCCCTGGCCCAAGGCGCCTTCGCCGCTGACCAGGCCCCCACTGCGCCAGCTAATGCGGCCGCCGTGCGCGAACTGCTGGATGCGATGAACTACCGGGGCACCTGGAAAGCGTCGATGGAGCAGATGTCCAAGACCATGCCGGGCATCATGCGCCAGCAGATCGAAGCCGGCATCAAATCCGACGCCAAGCTGACCGATGCGCAGCGCAAGGAAAAGCTGCAGCAGATGGACGCGCAATTGCCGAAAATGACTGAAGTGCTGAGTAGCGTCTTCACCGATCCGGGCCTGATGGCGGATATGGAAAACGAGATGATCGCGCTGTACTCGCGTCACTTCACCGTCGACGAATTGAAACAGATCGCGGCCTATTACCGCACCCCGGTTGGCATGAAGAGCATGCAATTGATGCCGCAAGTGATGGCGGAATCGATGGCGATCGGCCAGCGTGTGACTATGCCGCGCATTCAGAAGGCAATGGAGCAGTTCCGTCAAAAATAAGGAGCAAGCATGAAAAAGATCGCCTTCGCCGCCGCAGTATTTTCTTTTGCCGCCATCGCCCACGCTGCCCCGGCCAGCGAGGCATCGATCCGCGAGCTGATGGAAACGACCGGTGCGCGCGCCAACATGGCCACGTCGCTGCAAAACCTGGCGAAGGCGCTGCCGCAGATCCTGCGCATGCGCGCGGAATCCATGGTGCGCAACAATCCGAAATTCAACGACGAGCAGCGCAAGGCGGAGATGGCGAATGTGGAACGCCGCATGCCGATCATCACCACCGCCCTGCAAAAGGACCTGAACGATCCGAAGCTGGTCGATGAGCTGTACAACCAGGTGGTGCCGCTGTACGCGCGCCATTTCACCCAGGAAGACGTGAAGGCTTTGACGGCCTTCTACAAAAGCCCGGCCGGCAAGAAATCGCTGGAAGTGATGCCGGTGCTGATGGGCGAAAGCGCCCAGGCCGCACAAAAGCTGGTGCAGGAGCGCGCGAAGCGCATTGTCGAACAAACGAAGTAAGGAGTCTCGAAGTGGCGAACATCTACAATTTCTCCGCCGGCCCGGCCGTGCTGCCAAAGGAAGTGCTGCAACAGGCGGCCGCTGAAATGCTGGACTGGCAGGGCAGCGGGATGTCCGTCATGGAGATGAGCCACCGCGGTCCCGAATTCATTTCGATCTACAAAGCCGCCGAGCGCGACCTGCGCGAACTGCTGGCCGTGCCGGACAATTACAAGATCCTGTTCATGCAGGGCGGTGGCCTGTCGCAGAACGCCGTGCTGCCGATGAACCTGTGCGGCGGCGCCGACAGCACCATCGATTTCGTGCAGACCGGTTCCTGGTCCAGCAAGTCGATCAAGGAGGCGGCGCGCTATGCGCGCGTCAACGTGGCAGCCTCCTCGCAGGCGACCGGTTTCGACCGCGTGCCGGACCAGGCGGAGTGGAAGCTGACCCCGGGCGCCTCCTACCTGCACATCTGCACCAACGAAACTATCGACGGCGTCGAGTTCAACTTCGTGCCGACTGTCCAGGGTGACACCGATATCGTGGCCGACATGTCGTCGCACATCCTGTCGCGCCCAGTGGACGTGAGCAAGTACGGTGTGATCTTCGGGGGCGCGCAAAAGAATATTGGCCCGGCCGGCGTCACCGTGGTGATCGTGCGCGACGACCTGATCGGCAAGGCGCTGCCATTCTGCCCGTCGGCGTTCGATTTCAAGAACGTGGCGGAGAATGAATCGATGTACAACACGCCGCCGACCTACGGCATTTATATCGCCGGCCTGGTGTTCCAGTGGCTGAAGAAGCAGGGCGGCGTGGCCGCCATGGAAAAGCGTAATATTGAGAAAGCCGAGCTGCTGTACCAGGCGCTC
>DASWTB010000471.1:0-4993 GCA_036402315.1 Pseudoduganella sp.
ACGTAGATATATGTCTCCCCAGCGGAGGAGTGTAAACAAGTGCGACTTTCCTCGCCGTTTGTTGACAATTTTGATGGACGCGTTTCGCTTTTGCCCGCTAGCTATAGGGTGAAGTTGGTTGTTTACACAAAATTCTGTGCATAACCGTTCTAAGACGCAGAAATCGTTGCTATGTAAAACGCCCTGTAAGCCATTGGCTTACAGGGCGTTTTCTATCGCTCGTTAGCTCAATAAAGTACATCAACCCTCGTAACGGTGGCGGCCCAACCGCCCACCGCCGTGCAGAGGCTATCGCTTGTTGCGACAACCACTAACTTCTGCGCGATTTGTGCAGCCAAGGCAGTGCTGAGCATGGCTTTGCCGCCAGCAGTAGTGGCCTTGAAGGCGAGCACGCCGGTGGAGGTTGAGCAGGCGTTAGTAGCCGTGGCGCCCCAACCGTTCTTCGCATACAAAATCACCGTACCATCTTCTTGAGTTGCAATCCTTTCGATTTGCAGGGCATCGGATGAGGCGGCAAATGCTGTGCATGGGATAGCCAGCAACAGAGTCTTAATGAATATTTTCTTGAGTTTCATGGAGTTAAAAATCGTGAGTAAGTAGTAGCTGTGTGAGTTCTTTCCATAACCGACCAGGAATCATATCGCGCGGGTGCACCCGCAACCAGCTTGTTGTTGGCGCATGGGACTGTTGTGGGAACGCGTTTGCTGCCCTGTTGCGCGCATGATAAAGTTGAAAATATAACATTTTCTTGTGAGCAATTGGACTACGATGTGCCGCTTTGAATTCGCCGACAGCAGCTCAAACAAATTTTGGGAAGCTGAGCAAGAAGGCTCTGATCTGAACGTACGCTGGGGCAAGATTGGCACCCAGGGTCAGAGCCAGGCCAAGTCCCTTGCGGACGTTGCGTCGTCAGCATTAGCGTCGTGCCGCTTCCCGAAACCGATCCCCGAGGTCGACGTGACCTGGATGCAATGAGCCGCGAGCGGGAGTCTCTTCAGCGGCAGGTAGCCCTGGTAAGTTACGGCAGCAGCTTCCTGCGCAATAAGCTTGCACTGCAGGACTGGTACCAGCACGGGATTTTCTTCGGTGCGCCGCAGCAGTTCAGGGACCGCACGGGCAATGCCTTGCTGGCGGGCGATATCGCCCTGTGGCTGGCCAACCTGGCGCAAGGCGGGGCGACGCGGCTGTCGCTACACCCGGTGGAGGCGCTTGGTATCGAGCCGCCGCCGGCTCTGGGCCAAAACCGGCACGTCGTGGCAGTTCATTACCCCGACCGCTACCAGCTATGGGCTGCAGGGGTAGAACAGGCTGCCTGGAAAGCCGGCGGCCAGGGCCTCCCCAACGCGGCAGCCTATGCCGGCGACGTCGATTGCTACGTATGTGTGGAAGAGCGGCCGGGCCGGCTCGACGTGCCGCATACCGACTGGAAGAAGCTGGCAGCAGCCATCGCCGCCGACTTGGAGATGCCAGTCCCTTCGGGCTCCGTGCCCGTCGAACCCTTCATCGCCTTCAACAGGAAGAGCGAGTCATGGGCGGAGAAGCCGTTGTTCGTCGCCACCGGCGCCGACTCGCTGGCGCACCGTGTGCTGGCGACGCTGGACCGCGCGCGAGGAAAATTCGAACACGACAACCACCCCAAGAACGAAAACAGCGACTACCCGTACCTGGATGAGGAGCGAGCGGCAGCCGTCGACCATTGGAAGGCCCGGCTCGATAGCTGGATGATCGAAGTGCAGCTACGCGCCGCCAACATCGACAATGGAAGCGCCGTGCGGCATCAGGACGAAGCGCCATTCGCCCGGCTCCAGCCGCCCCCTCCGCCGCGGCAGCCGGCAGCAGCCACTCACGAGGAAGCGCCGAACCACGAGACACCGGCTGTCGCAACCGTCCCGCCCGCCAAGGGCAAGTGGACTGACCGCATCGGCATGGTTGTCGGAATCGCCGTACTCAGCCTCTTCGTCCTGGCCTTGGCCAAGGTTATTTCCCACTTCCCCTGGCTTGCCCTGGTGTTCGCCCTGCCATGGGCGCCCTACATGCACTACAAGGACTAGGCTGATATGATCGGTCTGTTGCCAGGACTATATTGAACGCCATGCTACAGACCCCTGCCGGTTTCCAGCCCCTGATCCAAGCCACCACCGCCGCCGATATCCAGACGCTGGTCTTCCACAAAGACCGGCTACTGTTGCGGGAGGAAAGCCTGGCCCTGCCGCCGCATGCGGAACTCCTTGCGGCCGGCCTGGAACTGGCCGGCGCTTTGCCGCTCGGTACCTGGGAAGGGCGCTACTGGCAGGTGGCCCAGGCGCCTCACGACACGCCGCCGCTGGAAGGTCATGCCTACATCGGCTTGCGCGCCTTGTTCGGCGCCGTTGACGATGGCTTGCTCGGCGTTGCAGGGCGCGGCTTCCAGATCGCCGAATGGGCGCGCACCCACCGCTTCTGCGGCGCCTGCGGCTCGCCGATGCTGCTGGCGCCCGGTGAGCGCGCCATGCGCTGCACATCCTGCAGCCACCTTGCTTACCCGCGCATTTCGCCGGCCATGATGGTGCTGATCAAAAAGGGCAGGCAGCGCCTGCTGGCCGCGCACGCCAATTCGCCGTACAAGCGCTACACCGCGCTGGCAGGCTTCCTCGAAGCCGGCGAGTCGGTGGAGGAGGCGGTGCATCGCGAAGTGTTCGAAGAAGTCGGCCTGCGCGTGCACAACCTCAAATACTTCGGCAGCCAGTCCTGGCCCTTTCCGCATTCGCTGATGATCGCCTTCACCGCCGAATACCTGGACGGAGAGATCGTCACCGACCCCAATGAAATCAGCGACGCGCGCTGGTTCGGACCCGAGGACGAGTGGCCAACGCTGACGCATACGGTTTCCATCGCCAGCGAGCTGCTGGCAGCGAACCGACCCTGAACGCTGTATACTGGTGGATTAGATTCCACATTCCACGGTTCTTGCAATCATGACTAAAGAAGTATTCACCGAAGCCGACTGGCGCCGCCTGCTGGAGCACCTGGGCGAAAACCCGGACCGTCCAGGCCTGATCGAAACCCCGCACCGCGTCCACAAGGCGTGGAAGCACTGGGTGTCGGGCTACGGCCAGGATCCGGCGGAAGTGCTGAAGGCTTTCGAGGATGGCGCCGAACAGTACAACGAACTGATCGTCGTGAAGAACATCCCGGTGTACAGCCATTGCGAGCACCACTTGGCGCCGTTCTTCGGCAAGGCCACCGTGGGTTATGTCCCGAATGGCAAGATTGTCGGTTTGTCCAAGTTGACCCGCCTGGTGGACGTGTTCTCCAAGCGCCTGCAGGTGCAGGAACGCATGACCATGCAGATCGCCGAAGCGCTGATGGCCGTGCTGGAGCCGAAAGCCGTGGGCGTGGTGGTCAAGTGCCGCCACCTGTGCATGGAATCGCGCGGCATCCGTACCGCCGGCGAAGAGACCGTGACCTCCGCCATGCTGGGCGAACTGCAGCCTAACCTGGCAATGCGCACCGAATTCCTGGCACTGGCCCGAGAGTCCTGATCCATGGCTAACGCTATCGAGTGGTTCGAAGGCGGTTTCGACGCCGCACTGGAGGCAGCCCGCGCTGCCAATCGTCCGCTGTTCCTGTACTGGGGCGCCGTGTGGTGCCCGCCGTGCAACCGCGTCAAGTATGAGATCTTCGGGCGCGAAGATTTCGCAGCCAAGCTGCAAAGCATGGTGGCGATGCAGCTCGATGGCGACAGCCCGAACGCGCAGGCGATGGCGGCGCGCCTGAAGCTGCGCAGCTATCCGACCATGGTGATGTACCGCCCGGATGGCAGCGAGATCACCCGCCTGCCGTGCGAACTCGATGGCGAACTGTTTGGCGAAGCCCTGATGGCGGCGCGCTTTGCCGGCCATACGGCCAGCGAATCGATGGCTGCCGCGCTGGATGGCAAGCGTTCGCTGTCGCCGTCCGAATGGACCTTGCTGTCGAACTACTCCTGGGATACCGACGAAGGCGTGCTGCTGCACGGCCGCGACCTGGGCGTGACCCTGACCACCCTGTCGCAACTGGCTGCCGCCGCCGTGACCGGCGAAGCGCCTGCTGCGGCGCGCCAGGTGGAAGATGCCGCCACGCGCCTGCGCCTGCACGCGATGGTGGCGCAGGCGGGCCGCGTGGTGGATGCTGCGTCGCCTGAATTCCTGCTGAAGGTGCTGGCCGATGCGCGCGTCGCGCGGGCCAATATGGACATCTTCGGCAACAGCGGCCACCAGCTGGTGCGCGCTGCGCCGGCTCGCCACGCTGAACTGGCGACTGCCATGGCGGCGGCCGCGCATGTGTGGGCTGAGGATGTGTGGCTGTCGGCGCCGGATCGCCTGATCGCTGTGCGTTTGCAGGTGCGCATGTCGCGCATGGGCTATGTGGCGGAAGGCTTGCCGCAGCTTTTGCGTACGCGTGTCCAGCAGGCGCTGGCGCTGGTGGAGGACAAGTATGGCCGGCATACGCTGGTCAACACGGCGGTCAGTGCGCTGAATGACGCGGGGCTGCATGCGGAGGCTGAGGCGTTGCTGCAGTCGACGCTGACGGAGTCGCATGCGCCGTATTACTTCAAGCTGAGCCTCGCGTCCGCGGCCAAGCGCCGGGCCGATCTGCCGGGGATGCTGGATTGGTATGAGAAGGCGTGGCGGTCGGCGGTTGGGTCGGCGACGCGGATTCAGTGGGGTGTCACTTACCTGTCTGCGCTGATTGATACCACGCCGGGGGATGCAGCGCGGATCGAGACGGCGGCGGCGGGACTGGCGCAGGATTTTGCCAATGCGCCGGATGGGTTCAAGCAGCGGAATTTGACGCAGGCGCAGAAGTTGTTGCCGAAGTTGCCGGCGGGGCTGGCGTTGGGTGACGTTCTGCGCGCGGGCATCCAAAACCGGTAAACCGGCCGGTAGGCCGTCCCGTCCGACCCTCAGGGTCTGACACCCTATACGCGGCGGCTGCAGGCCAGGTGTCTGACCCTGCGGGTCAGACACCGGTT
>DASWTB010000472.1:0-36521 GCA_036402315.1 Pseudoduganella sp.
TCGAAATGGCCCGTGCTGCGGAAAGCGCCAAATGCGCGCCCAGCGACATTAGCTTCGTGTTTGCATTGTCCACGTTCCAATATGAAATGCTTCACGCGGCCGCACTCCACGCCCAAGGCAATATGCCCGGTGTGCTAAAGATAATGCGCGAAAGGATGCTTCTCGAACTGAATGTTTATCGACCCGGCCGCAAATTCGACCGGGTCACAAAGGCAAAACCGCAGCGCTACCCAGAAAGACGGCTCAGAAAACCGCTAACTTAACGGCATTAGCCCCTGACGGTCACTTATGTCTTTCGCGTCCTCGTCGCCGATATAGGGCAACTCCTTGAAAATGGCTACCGCCCTAGACGACAACGGAACGTCTCGAGAATCGCCGTTTTTTGTATCAGGCAGAAATGCAGCACGCCGCTTGAGATCAACATTTTCCCATTGAAGAGCAAGCAACTCACCTCGGCGCATTGCCGTCTCCAAGGCCAAGCTCACCAGCGGAGCGAGCCAAGGGTTCCGCGCGCCCTTTCCGAACGTACCATCTGCTTTTCGGTCGCCTTCGCTAAGAGCATCGAACAAGTACTGCTCTTCAAGAGGGCTAAATCGTCGATCTCGCGCACGGGCTTTCTCAGGCCTTTTCACATCAGGAATTGGATTCTCGACATGGACTCCCCATTCCCGCCTGGCGTGGTTGATGACAGCCGAGAGGACATCAAACTCGCGATTGACCGTCGCACCGGACACCACCTTTAACCTCCGATCTCGCCACGCAGCGACCGCCGCAGTGGAGATCGCCGACATCTTGAGTTGGGACAGAGCCGTATCGCGAAGGATCATTTCAATCTTGATTTTCTCGATCTCCGCTGATTTTTTGCCAGGCGTCACATCGCGCCGATATTTCTTTAGCACTTCTGCAAGTGAGTTCTTCTCAGCCTCGCGGCGATCAACGAAACCAGCGGTCTCAAGCTCACGTTCAGTCGCCCTGATCCACTTTTCGGCGTCTTCCTTGTATGAGAAGGTTTTTGACTGAACCGGAAAGCCCTTTTTCCGGATTTTCGCCTGCCACTGCAACTCGCCACGCTTAACTAAAGTGCCCATATATGCCTGCCGCTCGGATGTCCCAAATTTGTACCCAATAAATGGTACAGTTGAGCATAGAACCCGTCAATAAAGGATTTCAGACTGCGTTCGGGACGTAGAGGCCGGAGGTTCGAATCCTCTCACCCCGACCACGAAATCTTCCTAAGACAGCGAGTGTAGGCGCTCTCCACGAGGCTGCGCCAGCGCTTGCAGACCATTGGCGTGGAACCTGCTGGACTTCGGCCGTATCCGCGCGAATATCGCAGCCTCCGATGTGCAAGCCGATGCTGCAGTGGCGAACTACGCAGTCCGGCGCGGCAGTATCACTGGTCGTGGTCTACAAGACGCTCGCAGGCGGCCGGTGCGGCCCCTGAACAGCGGCCAAGCGCTACCGCCTGATGTCGACCGCCCCGCTGGTCATGTCCGGCAAGAGGATCACGGCTGCGCTGCCTGCCCGGTCGACAGATGCGGCCAGCGTGGCGCCGGCGGCGCGTGCCAGCGGTGGCGCTTCGGCGTCCCAACCATGAACGTGGAGCGCCATGCCATTCCACCACGGCTTCCAGCCCCCTTCGCGCTGTTCGAACATTAGTTTCAGGCCTGATGGCGTTTCCTCGCAGCGGATACGCTGGCGCAGGAAGCTGCCGCGCTGGTACGCCAGGCTGACGCCATCGTCGGCATAAATCTCGCCGTGGCAGTCGGCGCCGGGATAGACGTGCAGTTCCAGCCGCCCTACAGGGGCGAAGGCGGTGCTTTGAACCAGCGGCTGCTTGGGAATGATCGCGCCGGGGCGTACATAGGCAGGCAATTGGGCGATATCGGACTTGATGGTCTGGCTCTTGCCGTCCAGGCGCCGCCCCGTCCAGTAGTCATACCAGCCCTTGCCGGGGAGCTCCACGTTGTAGTCGCCGGGCGACTCCAGCGTCGGCGATGGCGCTACGAGAAGGTCGGCGCCAACCATGAACTGGTCTTCCGAGCCGCCAAGCCGGTCACCATTCGCCAGCACAGAGGGAAAGTTGAGAAAGACCGGCCGCAGGATGGGCATGCCGCTGCGGCTGTTCTCCTCCGCGGCCGCATACAGGTAGGGCATCAGGCGGTAGCGCTCGGAGATGAAGCGGCGGCGGATCTCGACCTGCGCTGCGTCGCCAACCCAGGGTTCCTGGTCGGGCCGGCCGGTTTCCGCATGGGCGCGGAACAGCGGCATGAAGGCGCCAAGCTGGAACCAGCGGGTCAACAGCTCCGGCGACGGACGCTCGCCGGCGTAGCCTCCAACGTCGTTGCCGGCGTATGAAAAGCCGCTCAAGCCAAGATTGACCAGCTGCTGCACGCCCATCTTGAGATGCTGCCAGCTCGACACATTATCGCCGGTCCATGTCGCAGCGTAGCGCTGCCCGCCGGCATAGGTGGCGCGGGTCAGCACGAAGGGGCGCACATCGGGCTGCAGCCGGGCCAAACCTTCGTATGTCGCACGCGAATTGAGCTGGCCGTAGACGTTGTGCATTTCGGCGTGAGAGGCGCTGCGCGGCGCGAAATCATCGCTCTCGATCCGGTGCACAACATCCAGCGGCATCGTCTTGCTTGGAACGTTGAAAATGGATGGCTCGTTCATGTCGTTCCAGAAGCCCGTCACGCCATCGTCGACAAACTTCGCATACAGCCCGCCCCACCACTGGCGAGCCTTGGCGCGGCTGAAGTCGGGGAACACCGCTGCACCGGGCCACACGTCGCCCGAGTAATACTGGCCGCCCGGCAGTTTCAGGAACAGGTCCTGCGCCGCGCCGCTGTCGTAGGCAGCGTAATCCTGGCCGGGTGCGTTGGCGATATGCGGGTCGGTAATCAACACCAGCCGGATGCCCTGCCCGCGCAAGTCGCCAGCGAGCTTTTTCAGGTCGGAGAAGGCCGTACGGTTGATGGTGAAGGGACGCGAGCGGTCCTGGTAGTCGATGTCCATGTAGATCACATCGGCCGGCAGCCTTTCACTGCGCAGGCGCAGGGCGATCGCACGCACTTCGGCGTCGCTCTTGTAGCTCCACTTTGATTGCTGGAAGCCCAGGGTCCATTGCGGCATCAACGGCGCCGTTCCGGTCAAGTGCGCGTATTGCCGCAGCACGTCCTTTGGCGCAGGACCGGCCATCACGTAGTAGTCGAGCGGGCCGCCTTCGCCGCTGATCGACAACACGCCGCGTTCGGTCTTGCCGAAATCGAAAGTGGTGCGCCAGGTGTTGTCGAGGAACAGGCCAAATGCCTGGCCACGGTCGCTCACCGACATGAAGAAGGGAATCGTCTTGTACAGCGGATCGGTCGCTTGCGTGAATTTGTAGGTGTCCGAGTTCCACATGGTGTAGGCGCCGCCCTTGCGGTCAAAGGCGCCGGTCTTGTCGCCCAGGCCGAAGATGTGATCGTCGCCATTCATGCGCCCGCGCATGCGGAAGCCGCCTTCGGCTGACAGCGCGCTGCGGCCGGCCTGGTCGGCCAGCAGCACCTTGCCGCCGCCATCCAGCACGTCGACGCGCAACGTACGCAAGTCGATCCGTGCGCCGATACTCGCAGCGGCCACTTGCATCATTGCGCCGTTGCGTTGGACTTCAAGCGGCAACCGGGTGCCACGGGCGGCAGCGGGTACCGCCCATGAAGCATCTTCCGGCAATTTCCCGCGTCCCATGCGGACGCGCACGATGCCGCTGGCTGGCGCGCTTACCTCGAGCACCACGCCACCGCGCGACAACACCATTTTCTCGACCGTTTCTGCGTGCAGCGCACTTGCTGCACACAGCGCGAGAATGGCTACGGCATTACCGGGCCGCATACATCGCGGAATACTTTGCGCCGAAGTAGAGGATGAAGGCGTAGCACGCGGCCGGCAGCACGAACGACGCCTGCACGCCGATTGCATCAGCCAGCGCGCCTTGTGCGAACGGCACCAGTGCTCCGCCGACGATGGCCATGCACAGGATGCCCGAGCCCTGACCGGTGTACTTGCCCAGGCCATGCAGCGCCATGCTGAAAATGGTTGGGAACATGATCGAGTTGCACAGGCCAACCGCGAGGATGGCCCACATTGCCACGCTGCCCTTGCCGAAGGTGGCCGCCAGCACCAGGCCAATCGCCACCAGTGAATTGACAGCCAGGGTCTTGCCCGGGCTGGCCACGCGCATCACGGCGAAACCGATGAAGCGGCCGACCATGGCGCCGCCCCAGTAGATGCTGACGTAATGCGCCGCATCAGCGTGCGCCAGGCCGGCAATATGCGGCTCCCCGAGGAAGTTGATCAGGAAGCTGCCGATGCTGACTTCCGCGCCCACATACAGGAAGATGCCAATGGCGCCCAGCACCAGGTGGCGGTGGGCCCAGGCCGACCCATGGCCCTCGCCTGCCAGCGACACGTCTTCGCTGTCGGCGATCTGCGGCAGTTTGGCGACGTAGAACAGCACCGCCAGCAGCACCAGTGCGCCGGCCAGGGCCAGGTAAGGACCACGCACGGTAGCTGCATCTGCTGCGGCGCTGGTTGCAACGCCGGCCGTCGACAGGATCAGCAAGCCGCCAATGGCCGGGCCGATGGTAGTGCCAAGGGAGTTGAAGGCCTGCGTCAGGTTCAGTCGACTGGAGGCGGTCCGCGGTGGGCCGAGCACGGTGACGTAGGGATTCGCGGCAACCTGCAACACAGTAATGCCCGAAGCCAGCACGAAGAACGCCAGCAGGAACAGGCCATAGCCGCCGAACGAGGCAGGATAGAACAGCACGCAGCCACCGGCAGCAATCAGCAGGCCCGCTACCGCGCCCTTCTGGTAGCCGATGCGGCGGATCAGGGCGCCCGCAGGCACCGACACGATGAAGTAGGCGCCGAAGAAGCACAGCTGCACCAGCATCGCCTGGAAATAGGACAGCGTGTAGATCGCCTTCAGGTGCGGAATCAGTACGTCGTTCAGCGACGTAATCAAGCCCCACATGAAGAACAGCAGCGTGACGATGACCAGCGCGCTGGTATTAGGTCCGTTCTGTACGCCGCCTTCCGCTCGCGGCGGCGCATCAGACAATGTATTGGGTGCCAGGTTTGCCATGAATGTCTCCTCTCTGATTTTTGTATTTACATGCCGGCCGGTGGACGTGGCAGGTCGCGCCCGCGCGTGCCCCAGCCTGTGGTGTCAGGCTGCGGCGAGAGCTTGAACGACAGGGTACCAGCTCCCTGCAGTTGTTCCCAATCGAGCCACACGCGCGTCAGCGGGCGGCCGCCCCACTGCACCGACTGCACGAAACGGCGCTCGCCCGGCCTGGCTTCCGGCGCTTCAATGCGCAGGGTGCGGCCTTGCGGCAGGTCGATCTCGGCGCGGGCAAAGCGCGGCGCGTGCAGCAGGAAGCGGCCACTGCCCGGTGCATCCGGATACAGGCCCAATGCGCTGAACAGGTACCAGGCCGACATCGTGCCCAAGTCGTCGTTGCCGGTGACGCCGCCTGGGCCGTTGCCGAACAGCGTTTCCGCCGCGCGCAGCACGGTAGTGGTTTTCCATGGCTGTCCCATCAGGGTGTACATCCATGGCGCATGCAGGTCAGGTTCATTGTTCGGGTTGTAGCGGAACTGGCTGTAGTAACTGTAGGCGCCCACCACCCAGGACTTGCGCACGGCCGCCGGATCGGCCAGCACGGCGTCGTAATCGAAGAACTGGTCGAGGCGCTGCAGAGCCTTGGCCTGCCCGCCCATTGCCGCAGTAAGGCCGGGAACATCCTGCGGCACCAGCCATTGGTATTGCCAGGCCGTGCCTTCGTGGAAGCCTCGCTCGGCGCGCGGGTCATAGCTGCCGTTCAAATCGGCGAACCAGCTGCCGTCCAACAGGCGGGGGCGCGGGAAGCCGCGCTGGCCGGTCGGGACGTCGGCCACCGACGGGTCCCACACCTTGCGCCAGTTGAGGGCGCGCTGCTTGAGCAGTTGCGCGTCTTTGGACTGGCCGAGCGCCCTGGCCATGATCGCCAGCGAGCTGTCGGCCAGCGCATATTCCAGCGTCGCCGAAGCGCCGTGGTGCGGGTCAATGTCCATGCCCTTGGCGACAAAGCCACGGTCATATTGGACGAAACCCTGGCTCAGGTAATTGGGGTTGCCTGCGCGGCCCTGAGCCCGGATGCGCGACGGCGGTACGCCAAAGGCATTTTCGCGCAGCGCGGCATAGGCCTCGCGCTCGCGGCCTTTCAATGCGCCGAAGCGCCACAGGTCGACCAGGAAGGGGGTGACCGGATCGCCGGTCATCACATTGCTGTCGAAGTTGGCGTAGCCCCAGCGCGGCAGCCAGCCGCCCTGCTCGCGGATCTTCAGAACCGAATTCGCGATGTCGCGCGAGCGCTGCGGCCGCAGCAGGGCCAGCAACTGGTTTTGCGCGCGGTAGGTATCCCACAGCGAGAAGAACTCATAATAGGTCCAGTCTTTCGCCGTGTGCAGCGCACCGTCATAGCCTCGGTAGCGGCCATCGGCATCGCTGCCGGTCAGCGGCTGCAGCAGCGCGTGGTACAGGGCCGTGTAGAACACCGTGCGGTCATCGTTGCTGCCGCCCTCGATGCGGATGCTGCCCAGCTCCTTCTGCCACGCTGCCTGCGCCTTTTCGCGCATTGCATCGAAGGTGAGCGGCTTACCGCCCGCCATGCCTTCGGCCTTCAGGTTGATGCGCGCGCCCTCCGCATCCACGTGCGAGATTGCGCTGACCGCCGACACAGAGCGGCCGTTCTTGAGGTCAAAGGTCAGCCAGACGCCGTGCGGGCGGCTGTCGCCTTGCTGGCTGGGGCCCCTTACGCCTGGCCAGCCACCGCGGTCATCCCAGATGCCGCTGGCGACGAACGGCTGGTCGAACACCATGCGGAACCAGGTGGTGTACTGGGCGCCGCCGCAAAAGCTTTTGGTAACGATCTTGCCTTCGACGCTGCGGTCGTCCAGCACGCGCACCTCGCTGCCGACCACCGAGTGGCGCTCGTTGGCCTGGCCCAGGTTGAGCAGTACGTGGCCGCTGGCGGTGCCGGGCGCGAAGGTGTAGCGTTCGGCGGCGGCGCGCGTCAGTGCGGTTGCCTCGGCGGTAATGCCGCCGTAGCTGGTGAGCTGCACCTTGTAGTAGCCCGCCTGTCCGACTTCGCCTTCGTGGCTGTAATTGGCGGCGTAGCGCTTGTAGTTGAAGCTTTCCGCTTTCTTGGTGTCGAAATCGCCACCAGGACCAATGCTGCCGGTGACCGGCAGCACAGAAAGCTGGCCGCCCTGCTCCCAGCAACCGGCACCGGACAGGAAGGAATGGCCAAAGCCACGAATGCGTGCATCACTGTAATGCCAGCCGGCGTAGTGTTCGCCGGTCGGGCTGACCTGGATCATGCCGAAGGGCGCGGAGGCGCCGGGGAAGGTATTGCCTTCGTCCTGCGTACCAATGAAGGTGTTGACGGGCATGTCGGCCGGCGCAGCAGCCAGCGGCAGCGCGAAGGCGGCCAGCAGGACGGAGCAAAGAGTCAGGCGGAGTGCTTTCATTACGCTGCTTCTCCTTCGAGCAAATCAAATAGCTGCTGCATGACAGCGGGCGCCGGTGGCGTGGCGCCGGACTGCAGGCAGGCGGCGGAGCCGGCCGCCAACGCCGCGTGCAGGTGGGATTGCAGGGAGCGGCCGGGATGGCGCGCGAGGCTGTGCAACAGGCCGGCCACGCTGGCGTCGCCGGCACCGACCGTATCGAGCACGGAGACCACCGGCGCGCGCGCATCGACACGCTGGTCGCCATGGAACAGGCTGGCCCCCTGGCCGCCCCGGGTCAGCAGGCAGAATGCGGAGGGCGCGGCGGTGCGCAACTGCCGCAGCGCTTCCTCCAGCGGAACACCAGGAAACAGGCCGCGCAAATCGTCGTCGGAAACCTTGATCAGGTCGGCCAGTTCCGCCATGCTGGCCAGGGTTGGTGCGTAGCGTTCGTCCATCAGGTTGCGGTAGTTCGGGTCGTAGCTGATGGTGACTCCCTGCTCTTTCAGGCTTTCCGCCAGCGCCACCAGGTTCGAAGCAAGCGGCTCACGGGCCAAGCTGATGCCGCCGAAATGCGCCCAGCGCAGGTCGCGCGACCAGTACTCCGGCAGCGCTTCCGGATCGAAATGCAGGTCGGCGCTGTCATCGCCGATGAAGAAATAGCGCGGGAGTTCTCCCTGCTCCACGATTGCCAGCAGCGGCGAACGTTCGACACGCTGCATCAGGCGCAAATCAAGGCCAACGGCTTCGCTGGCCGCCCACAGCGCGTCGCCGAATCGGTCGCGGCTGATGGCGCCCGCGAATGCGGTGCGCTCGCCCAGCACGGCCAATGCACGTGCCACGTTCCATACCGAGCCGCCAACGCGGCTGACCCAGCGCTCGTCGCCCTGGTAGATCATATCGGTGAGCGCCTCGCCGGCGCACAGCATCAATGGTGCATCACGCATGACTGCCCTCCCCCAGCACCGCCACGATGTCGTAGCAAGCGCCCATGGTGTGATAATCGACCTTGCCGGCCGGGCTCTTTTCATCGCTCAGCTTGCGGTTGTCGCCGGACAGGATGCGGTACCACGCGCCATGCACGTGATCGACGAAGTGGGTCCAGCTGTAAGCCCACAAGCGCTGGTACCAGTCCCAGTACTCGCTGTTGCCGGTGCGCTTGGCCAGCATGGCGGCAGCCGCCGCGCTTTCGGCCTGCACCCAGAAGTACTTATGCGGGTCGCACACGCTCAGGTCGGGCGCCAGCGAGTAAGCCAGGCCGCCATGCTCGGCATCCCAGCCCTTGCTCACTGCCACATGAAACAGGCGTTCCGCCGTCGGCAGCAGCCAGCCCAGTTCCTTGTTCAACGCAGCGCCGCGCGCCTCCAGTTGCAGCAGCAGCTTGGCCCATTCGGTGAAGTGGCCCGGCTGGTAGCCCCACGGCCGGAACAGGTTTTCCGGATCGTCGATATTGAAGCGCCAGTCGGGCTGCCAGTTGGTATCGTAGTGCTCCCAGATCAAGCCGCCGCAGCGGGCCGCCTGGCGCTGGGTGATGTTATAGGCGACGGTGCAGGCGCGTTCCAGGTAGCGCAGTTCGCCGGTAGCCTGGTGTGCCGCCAGCAACGCTTCGCAGGCATGCATATTGGCGTTCTGGCCACGATAGCTCGAAAGCACGCTCCAGTCGCGGCTTGCTTCATCCGCATACAGGCCGGCTTGCTCATCCCAGAAGTGTTTTTCCATCAACTCGAAAGTCTCGCCGATCCAGGCGCGTGCCTCCTCCAGCCCCGCCATCGTGGCGTGCGAATATGCGAGCAGCACGAACGCCTGGCCGTAGGCGTGCTGGGTACCGTCCTCCACCTCCCGCCCGTTCAACATCCAGGCGTAGCCGTTCCCCGCCGGGTCGCGATGCACATCGCGCAGGAAGCGCAAGGCGTGGCGCGCGCCCTCCAGGTAGGCCGGGTCCTTGAAATGGCGGTAGGCCATGGAATAGGTGAACACGAAGCGCGTGCTGCTGACCAGGTGGCGACGCTGAGCGTCGTAGACGGTACCGTCGTCCTTAAAATAGTGATAGAGCCCGCCGGCCGGATCGATCGCGCGCGGATGGTAAAAACGCATGGTGTGGCGCGCGTGGTCGAGCAGTACGTCCGGGTCGCGGAAATTCGGGAGATTGGTCATGTTAAGCCTGGTGAGTACGCTAGTCGTCGCAACTGCTTTCGCGCACGATCAATTCGACTGGCATGGTTATGTGGGAAGGGTTTTCTTCTGGTTTTTGAAGCAGCAATTCGATACCGGCCCGGCCCAGGTCTTCCTTGTCAACGTGGATGGTGCTGAGCGGAGGGATGGCGGCGGCGGCACTGCTGATATCGTCGAAGCCGACAATCGCTATGTCGTGCGGGACCTTCATGCCCTCGTTCAGGCAATGCTTCATCGCGATCAGTGCCGTGCTGTCGTTGTAGCAGAACAGCGCATCGGGACGTTTCGGAAGGCTGAGCAGGCTGCGCATGGCTTCCACCACGGCCTCGTCGCCTTCGCCCATGGTTGGGACAATGACTTCCAGGTCCGGATCGGCGAACACCCTGGCGTCGAACAGCGCCTGGCGGAAACCGCGGTTGCGCTGCTGGATACTGTAGTGGGCCAGGGACCCCGACATCATGGCGATGCGCTTGCGTCCGCAGCGCAGCAGGTGCTGGGTAGCGAGGTAGCCGCCGCGTACATTGTCCGGGTTGATCGAGGTGAAGCCGCGGCGGTGCATGTCGACCAGCACGATAGGCTTGCCGGACTGCTGCAGCGCGGCCAGCACTTCCGGTTCGAAAAAGCCGGCGCACAGGATAGCGTCCGGCTGGTGCACGCGGATCAGGCCCTGTACCGGTTCCGCCGGCCCCACTGCGATGAAGGACAAGGCAATGCCCTCGCGCCGGCAGGCCGCTTCCGCGCCATGCAGGACCGGGGAGTAGAACTGGCTCGATGCCAGCGTATTGTGCTGGCTGTGCAGCAGGAAAGCGATGCGGCGGATGCGTCCTTTCTTGAGCTGCCCGAAGTCGTAGCCCATTTTCTCAGCGGCCTGGCGCACCTGGTTGCGGGTAACTTCGGTCATGCCGGCCTGGTTCTTCAGCGCGCGCGAAACCGTGCCGATCGACAGCCCGGTCGCTTCGGCGATGTCGCGCAAAGTCACCAGGCTCACAGCCGCACCTCGGAGCGAGAAATCAAGTGCATGAAGGGTCTCCAATGTTCAGTTTATTAAACGCCTATCCTGGCGTTTCCGGCATCGAGGTGAAACGCATTTTCTCGCAGCCGGTGTAGATAAGTTTTATATCAGCCGCGTTTTGCGGGCGTCAACAAAAGCGGCTGGAAGTGCTCACTTTTAGCTTGTTTTAGTAAACACGTAGCTCATCGGCAAGTGAGCGCAGGCGCAACGCCTTGCGCAGCGTCGCAAAGCTGGCCTTGGTCGCAACATGCAAGGTCACGGTTTCGCCGGGCAGCAGGGTCATTGCGTTATCGGCAATCCCGGTGTCCACCTCGCCAAAGTCAATCCATACGGCGCGGGCGAACTTCGCCGCACGTATTTCGAGCGCGAAGCCGTTGCCGTCGCGGCGCAGCTCCGCACTCAGGCCGGGCCCGGGCCAGCGCATATCCTTGGCTGCCTTGAAGTACACCACGCGGCGCGAGGCGGGTTCGCCTTCCGCCTGCAAATCGAAGACTGCGACGGTGGAGGCAGGATCGGCATTTCCCAGCAATTCGGCATCGGTATAGTTGGCAAGCCTGGCGGCCGACAGCGGCGCGAGTTCGACCGGCTTGCTTTCCTCGCGCAGCAGTTCGCCGTCGAGCGTCATCAGCCGCAGCCGCAATTTGCCGCGCACCGGGTGCGTGCGGTCGTTGAGCAGGCTGAGGGAAATCTTGCCTTCGGCGTCGCGCAGCGCAGCCACGGCGACCGGCGCATAAAAGCGGCGCGCGTGGAAATGCAGCGCCTTCCAGCGCCCGAACCAGTCCACGCTCGACCACGAGGCGCCCGGCCAAACGTCATTGAGCTGCCAGTACAGCGATCCCATTGTGTACGGACGGCTGGCGCGATGGTGAAGCGCGGCCAGTTCGATGCCTTCGGCCTGCGCCAACTGGCCAAGATAGACGAAGGCGTCAAAATTCTTCGGTTCGCCGAATTCGTAGTTCACGTACTTCAGCAGGCGCTCGTTGCCCTTGCCGGCCATGAACTTCTGGTGCGCTTCGATGACGGGCGTTGCGATCCCCTGCTCGCTGCGCCTGGCAAAAGCGTCAATGGTGCGCTGTACCGGCCATGCCTGCAGTCCGTACTCGGACATGAAGCGCGGCGTAACCTCCAGGTACTTCGACGGCGGGTGCGCCGGGTTGCCCCATACTTCCCAGTAATGCATGTCGCCGCTGGCCGGAGTATTGGCGGCTTCTGCCAGGTCATCGCTCGGCGAACTGGCCCAGTAGGCGATGCCGCCGCCCTCCTCAGCCACTACCTTGCGCAAATCGGTGCCGAACAGCTGCACGTAGCCGTTCCAGACTTTGGTGGCGAAGACCGGATCGGCCTCCATCATCGCCTTGCCTGGCCCCCAATACTTCCAGGAGATTTCTTCTTCATTGTTGCCGCACCACAGGGCAAGGCTCGGATGGTTGCGCAGCCGCCGTATATTGTCGCGCGCTTCGGCGACCGCATTGGCGCGAAAAGCGTCGTCATACGCCGGCGGCATCCCGCCGCCGAACATGAAGTCCTGCCACACCAGCAGGCCAAGTTCGTCCGCCAGGTCGAAGAACTCATCGCTCTCGTAATAGCCGCCGCCCCAGCTGCGCAGAAAGTTCATGTTGGCATCGCGCGCCGATTGCAGGACGCGGCGCAATTGCGCTTTACTCACGCGTGGCTGGAACATATCGAAAGGGATGCTGTTGGCACCTTTGGCGAACACGGGAATGCCGTTGACCTCGAAATAGAAGCTCCTGCCCTTTTCGTCCGGTTCGCGGCGCAGGGCGATGCTGCGCAAGCCGGTGCGGACGCTGGCTTTGGTCACGGCCGCTTTGCCATCGCCGATCTCGACCTCGAATTGATACAGCGGCTGCGCGCCATAGCCGTTCGGGTACCAGCGTCGCGGACGGTCGATGCGCAGCGGGACTTCGATGCGGTTGCCGCCCGCCTGCAGTTCAATGCGGCGCAGTGCTGCCAGGGTACGTTTGCCGCCCGGCGCAACTTGCCACAAGCGCAGGTCGAACGGGCCACCGCGCACCGCTTCAGCCGAGACTACCGCCGCGATATCGGCACGCGCTTCATCGACATGATCCTGGCGCAGTTGCACGTTGTCGATGCGCACCGCATCCCAGCTTTCCAGGGTCACCGGTTTCCAGATGCCGGCGGTTACGTAGCGCGGTCCCCAATCCCAGCCATAGTGGTAGCCAGGCTTGCGCGCGAAGTTTCCCGTCATCGCGTCCGGCGGCTCATCGCCATAGGGGGAGGGATAATTGCCGGCCAGCTTGCGCGGCATCGAACGCACGGCCGGCAGCAGCCTGGTGATCGGCGAACGCAATACGATACGCAGCTCGTTTCCTTTCGGACGCAGCCTGTCCTGCACCGCGATGCGCCAAGTGCGGAAAGCATTGTCGGCATCGAGCAGCTTTTTGCCGTTCAGCCATACCTCGGCAAAGGTATCCAGGCCTTCGAACACCAGGTCACTGCGTGCCGCCCGCCGCGGCGCATCGAATCGTGTGCGGTATTCCCAGTCCGCGAGTCCGATCCACTGCAGGCCAGCCTCCGGCGCGCCGACATAGGGGTCGGGGATCAGCCGGAGCGCAAGCAGGTCGGTGTGCACAGTGCCGGGCACCTTCGCGGCATGCCATGGCAAGGCTTCCGGATGCGCGGCGAGTTGCGCGTTGCCGGGCAGAAGGCGGAAGGTCCAGCCTTTTTCGATGACAGTGCGGCCCGGCGCAGCCGCCGTCGCGACCGCGGCGACAACCGTCAAGCAAAGGCCCACCAGCAAAGCAAGCAGGGAGCGCCAGTACAGGTGCGTGCTCATGGTGCACTCGCTTTCCAGTGACGATCGATCCACTGCTGGTGGGACGGCATGGCGGCTACCGCGTTCGCCAGCATCGCCCGCATACTTTCAACTACGTCGACCAGCTTTTCTTCAGGCATGTCGTCCACGATCGGGTGATAGCCTTGCGGCATGATGCGCTGGCCCAGCATCACCTGCACCCAGCTTGGCAAGGCGAAGAAGTCTTCGCCATTGCGGAAGTAGCGTCCATCGCAGCGGAACAGTTCGATCGTCTCGCGCAGGCTGTCCGGGACCGGCATCGTGCGGCAGTAGTCCCAGAACGGCGAGTCGTTACGTTCGGTGGCGTTGTAATGCAGGATCAGGAAGTCCCGTACCCGCTCGTATTCGAATACGGATTCGCGGTTGAAGCGCTCGGCAAGCAGCGGATTGAAGTCGCGCTTGGGGAACAACCCCAGCAAGCGGGTAATGCCCGACTGGGCGAGGTAAATGCTGGTGGATTCAAGCGGCTCCAGGAAGCCGCTGGCCAGGCCCAACGCCACCACGTTCCTGTTCCAGAATTTCTTGCGCATACCGGTGGTGAAGCGCAGCGCGCGCGGCTCGGCCAACGCCTTGCCGTCCAGGTTCGCCAGCAGGGTTGCCGCGGCTTCGTCGTCGCTGATATGCCGGCTCGAATAGACATAGCCATTGCCGGTGCGGTGCTGCAGCGGGATGCGCCACTGCCAGCCGGCCGAGCGCGCAGTCGAGCATGTATAGGGTGTAATCGGAGTCACGCCTTCGCACGGCACCGCCATGGCGCGGTCGCATGGCAGCCAGTGCGTCCAGTCCACGTAACCGGTTTTCAGCGTCTGCTCGATCAGCAGACCTCGGAAGCCCGAACAATCGATGAAAAGTTCGCCATCGACCACCCGCCCGTTTTCCAGCGTCACCGATTCGATAAATCCATCATCGGCGCGCTGGTTCACGCCAACGATTTTGCCTTCGATGCGCTGAACGCCGCGCTGTTCGGCCAGTTCGCGCAGGAAGCGGGCATACAGGCTTGCGTCGAAATGGTAGGCATAGGCGATGTCGGCCAGCGGCGATCCCGCTGGCGCACTGCGGTCACCGGGGGCGAACTTTCCCTGCGGCGCCATGACAGTCTGCGGCGAGTATTCGCCAATCGGTGCGGCGCGGCCGGATTGGAACAGCTTGAGCCAGAACTGGTGAAAAGGCAGCGGCCCGACCGAGCGGCCTATGGTACCAAAGCCATGGATATAACTGTCGCCGATGCGGCTCCAGTCTTTGAATTCGATGCCGAGCTTGATCGTGCCCTGCGTGCGCCTGATGAACTCAGCCTCGTCGATACCAAGCATCTGGCCGTTGAACAGCCTGATATGGGGAACGCTGGCTTCACCCACGCCGACGATACCGATTTCCTCGGACTCGACCAGGCGCACCGAGGCGCCCTTGCCAAGATAAGTGGCCAGGGCCGCCGCTGCCATCCAGCCGGCGCTCCCGCCACCAACGATTGTGATCTTGCTGATTCGGTTGTGCTGGTTCATGGCGGCACCCAAAACAGGAAAAAACCTCCCCGGCCGCGAGGCATGGGGAGGAAGGAGGGAAGCATCAGAACTTGTAGTTCAGGCCAAAGTAGGCAATGCGGCCAGCATAACCGTTCGAATAGAAGCGGTCCTTGGTGTCATTGCCCAGGTGGGAGCGCGTTTCTTCCTTGGTCAGGTTCAGCACCGAAGCAGTCAGGCTCAGCTCCCTGGTGATGTTGTAGGCCACGTTCAGGTCGACCTGGTAGTACGGCTCCTGGTACACGTTCAAGCCGTTGACCAGGCCATCCACAACCTCGCCCCGACGGTTGTACGAAGCACGCGCCAGGAACTTGTCGGTTTCGTAGAACACGGTCAGGTTCATCTGGTTTTTGGCGCTGCCGACCAGCGGGGATTCGCCGATCTTGGTGCCATCCGCCATCGTGATGTCGGCCTGGTTGGTCTTGTTGTAGGTGTAGTTGAACTGGAAGCCCAGGCCCATGTCCAGCGTATGCTGCGCATACAGCTCAACGCCTTTCGACACGCCGTCCCGGCCGCCGGCGCTGGTAGAGTATCGCTGCACAACGACGCTCTGGCCGCCCACGTTCATGGTCACGTCGCGCACCACGGGAACTGCGAAGTTGCTGACGTTCTTGCGGAACAGGTTGATGCCGAGCACGGAGCCGCGGTGGAAGTACCATTCCAGGCCCAGGTCGAGTTGCTTGGCCTTGTATGGCTCGAGCTGCTTGTTGCTGCCTGCGCCGAACCAGCCCTGCTGGTCGCCGCCGCCAATCAGGCGACGGTCGTTGACGTATTCCTGGCTGTAGTACTGCAGGCCGCCCGGATAGGCAATGTCGTTGTAGCTTGGGCGCGAGATCACCTTGGACGCGGCAGCACGCAGCAGCAGGTCGCTGGTCAGGTCATACGCCACGTTAAGGCTTGGTAGCACGTCATTGTAAGTGCGGTCGAGCGAGCTGACGACGAAGGAGGAATCGCGTGCGATGCTGTCCGGCAGGCGGGTAAAGCCGCTGGTGCAACCGGAACCGGCTGGCGCGCCGGCAGCCGGCAAGCCACCCGCCTGGCAAGGGGCCGGGCTGCCATTGACGTTGTAGAAGTAGTCGTTATAGCTTTCCACCTGGTCGGTCGAATCGGCGTGCTGCCTGGTCCGAACAAAGCGCAGGCCGACGTTGCCGCGCAGGCGTTCGGTCTTCACGTTCGCTTGCAAATAGGCGGAGGAGATCTTCTCCTCGACGTTGTAGACGAAGTTGTCTTCGTTACGCGTCTGCATCTGCCCGTAGGTCTGGTTCAGGAAGGAGATGTAGGCAGGATAGTCAATTGCCGGGAACGCGCTGGCATTGATGCCGCCCGCCAGGTTGCCCAGCGATCCGCCATACAGGAACTGCGGCTGGAATTTGTTTGCAGTCGGGTCGCAGCCTACCTGGAAGCGATTGTCGTAATCGGACGGATCGGTACCTTTGCAAACCCAGTAGTTATTGCCGGTGGCGCGGTGGGTGCCGCCCTTGCGGTACTTGGCGCCGAACTGCAGCGAATCGAGCCAGTTACTGTCGGTGCGCCAGGTCATATCGGCCTGCGCATACTTTTGCTCGGTGCTGTTCCTGGTCCACGTGGAGGAAGTGGAGCCAAGGTCGATTTCGCCGATGCCCTTCGCCAGGTTGGCCATCAGCTCGGGCGAGAACGCCATGGTCGGCGTACCAACCGTGCTCCATGAGCTGGCGTAGTTGCCAAGGGTCCAGCTGCCGTCGGCGTTCTGTACGCGCGGCTTGATCGGCATCGTCATCTGCATCTGCGGGCCGCCGCTGGCCCAGGTACGGCCGAACTTGAAAATCCCGTCCAGAGACTTGCCGCGCCATTCGGCCTCGAAGTCGGCGGTCTGCGACAGCGATTTTTCGTGGTTGTAGCTGCCGGTGATCTGTGGCGTCGGAATGGTGCAGTCGTCCGGTCCCCAACCTCCCGGCGGCTTGCCCGCGGCCGCAGCTTGGGCTTCGCTGCAGTAGTAGGCTTTGCCGGCATGGGCGCTGTACTGGGCGCCGGTGACCAGGGTGCCGCTGCGGTCGAAGGTCAGGCCATCGAGCATGCGGCCGCCAGGCCAGTTTCCGTCTCCGCTATAACGGGCCAGGCTCCACTCCGGCACCTTCAGGATATTGGTCTGCGAATTCTGCTTCAGGTCGAAGCGGAAGTAGTTGGCCGTCATGGTCAGGTTGCGAACCGGCTTGAACTGCAGGGTCAATTGTCCGCCCTTGCGTTCGCGTTCCTCGCTCTTCACATTCAGGTTGACCGAAGTCGGCATCATGAAATTGGTGTAGTACTTGCCGCCCTGGTCGTAGAAGCCCGACTGCCCCCACCAGTAGGAAGTCAGGTCGGATGGTTTGCCATTGACGTCGGTGGCCGGATGGGCGTCGTAATCGTCGCCATACCACTGCCAGTTCTCGGTGCTGGCGCCCATGGTGCGGGTGGTGCGTTTCTGCTGCGTGAGGCCGACCAGGATGCCGAAGCGGTTATCGTCATCGTGCCAGGCGTACTGGCCCGAGAACTGGCCGTCGGTCTTCTTGGTGGTGTCGGCCCAGGTGCCTTCGGCGGAAACGAAACCGGAGCCGGACTTCACTTCCAGCGGACGGCGGGTGTGCAGGATCACGGTGCCGCCAACGCCGCCTTCATCGATGCGCGCTTCGGGCGTCTTGAACAGCTCTGCGCTGGATAGCATGTTCGACGGCAGCAGCGTGTAGTTGAACGAACGCGATGGATCGCCATTGGATTCCGCGGTGGCGATGTAGTTGCCGTTCAACTGCGTCAGGGTCAGTTCCGACGACAGGCCGCGCACGCTGACGTTCTTGCCCTCGCCGCCGCTGCGTGTCACCACCACGCCCGGTACGCGCTGCAGCGCGTCGGCCACGTTCTTGTCCGGGAATTTGCCGATGTCTTCGGCGGTGATCACTTCAACGATCGAGTTGGCGTCGCGCTTCTGGTCGAGGCTTTTCTCGATCGCATAGCGGTAGCCGGTGACGACCACGGTATTCGAGTCAGCTTTCTGTTCTGCCGCGTTTTGCGCGTGGGCGTTTGCAAGGGAAAGCAGTGCGACGCTCACCGCCATGGCGATGGGCGTTGCGCGGCAGCCGCGCTGCCGTGAAGCGAGAGGAATTCTGAACGTCATGCGTGTCTCCTGGTTATGCCCTGTCACGGGCTTTTATATCGCGGTAGCAAGCCTCGAATCACCGATTTACTAAACGATGAAAATGCTGTTTGCACATCGATGGGATCGCGTCCACTCAGGAGAATTCTTACAAAGGTGACTATGGCACTTCAACAAACTTTCAAAGTTTGAACGAAGTTTAGCTTTGATTAGTAAACAAGAGTGCGTCGGATTTGCGACAACGGCTTTTCGCCCCATGGCGACACGCGCCGCTATTTGTTTAGTGTGGAAGTATTTTTCGAGAAATGCAGGTAGCCCCAGCGGCCGGGCACGTGCATGTTGACCACGCCTTGCGGCGACCACACCCAGTTGTCTTCCTTCGCCTGGCCGGCAGTCCATTCCACCCGGCTGAAATTGATACGCCAGATCGTCCCGTGCCGGGGTTGTGGCACTGCCTGGCGCGAGGCGAATGCGGTCAGGGGATATGCCATCTCCACCGTCCAGCCGCGGTCCTTGTCGCCGGGCTGGTTCAGGGTTCCCTGCACGGCGATGGCAGTCTTCAGGCCTGCGATGTCCCAACTATTGTCCGGCTGGCCGTCCTCGTTGTAGGGCTTGGGCAGGAACAGGTCCCAGCCGGTATTGAGGGCGTTTATCTCGAATTCGTAATAGCTGCTGGTGTGCGGCAGGGGCTTGATGAACACCTCGAAATCGTTGTCCTTGAAGATTACGGAATCGCGCTGGGTCAGCGTGGCTTTGACTTCCGGTTCTTCGAGTTCGGCGGCGATGTAGAGGTAATGGTCGTCCCACAGCATTTTCACGCGCGTGCGGAACTTGGGACGCGGCTTGCTGTCGCCTTCTATATCGACGAAGTCGGACGTCCACGGCGCATTACGCCAAGCCGGGTCATCCAGCTTGCCGTCGACGCGGACCGGCCCGGCAGCTCGCTGGCACACGTAGGAAAGTGGTGCGGCCACTTCGGCTGCGGCCGGAACGGCGCCGGCGAATACGGCTCCGAATGCGATTGTGAATGCCTTCATGAGATCCCCCTTTTATCGTCAAAACTTATATCAAGGAGGTATGGCCCATTCAATAGGCCGCGCGAATTCCGGCCACACTTTAGTGAACTTTAGTAAACTGATGGCGTCCCTTCGTATCCCAGGTGCCCCCGTGCCTATCATCCATCCGTCTTTTGCAGACATCGACATCCGCAGCTACGGAGAGCAGTGGGCGGCTGACCGTCATGCGTTTGCCCAGCTGGTGCTGCCCCTATCCGGCGAGGTGGAGCTCGACATCGAGGGCAAGGGTGCGCGGCTGAATCCCCTCAAAGGCGCCGTCGTCGTGGCCGGTGCATGGCATTCGCAGCAGAGCGTTGTGGAAAACCATTCGCTGATCGTCGACGTCGACCAGGACGCGATGGACCATCCGATCTGGGAGCGCCTGGCGGACCGGCCATTCGCCGATATCAGCCCCGCTGCGCGCAAGCTGGTCGAGTTCATGCAACTCTCGGTTACGGGTGGCACCGCGCCGCGATCGCTGCTCCAGGGCTGGGTTCCCCTGTTGCTCGATACCCTTACCCTGGAACCGCCTCGCATGCAATCGCGGCTTACTGCTTTGCTGGCACATGCCGACGCCAACCTTGCGCTGCCCTGGACCACCGAATCGATGGCGCAGTTTGCGCGCATGAGCGTCAGCCGCCTGCACGCACTGTTTCAGCAAGAACTGAATAGCAGCCCGCGCGCCTGGCTGCTATCCAGGCGCCTCCATCGGGCTTGCGAACTGCTGCGCCATTCCAGCCAGCCTATTGCGGACATCGCCCTGGCGGCCGGCTTTGGCGACCAGAGCGCCCTCACCCGCGCCATGCGCATCCAGCTCGATACCACGCCCGCGGCCTATCGCCGCCAGGGACAGGAGCTTGCGACAAAAAGCCAGTAGGCCGCGCCAAGACGATTGGCCGCGCGTCATCCACCATGTCCCCATTTGGGAGATGGTCGTTGAATATTTCACTTGGCATTATTGCAGGCATCATCGCCGGCGCATTCTGGGGACTGGTTTTCCTCGCACCTGAACTGACGCGCGGTTTCACGCCGCTGCAACTGTCCGCTGGCCGCTATCTGGCTTATGGCGTAATCGCCGCGATCCTGGTGTCGCGTTCGTGGCGCGGCCTGACCGCCCGGCTGGGCTGGCGTGAATGGAAGGCGCTGGCCTGGCTCAGTTTTGCCGGCAACATCATCTACTACTATTTCCTGGCCAAGGCGGTGCAGACCGGAGGCATCGCCATGGCTTCGATCGTGATCGGTCTGCTGCCGGTGGTGATCACGCTGGTCGGCAGCCGTGATGCCGGCGCCGTTCCCTTGCGCAGCCTGCTGCCATCGATTGTGCTCAGCACCGCTGGCCTGTTTTGTATCAGCTGGCAGCACCTGAAATCGGGCTCGCCGGCAGGCTTGCTATACGCGAGCGGCGGCCTCGCCTCCTGGACCATCTATGCGGTCGGCAACAGCCGCTGGCTGGCCCGGCTCAGGTCCGTCACCCCGCATGAATGGAGCATGCTCACCGGCCTGGTAACAGGCGCCGAGGCGCTGCTGCTGGCGGTTCCCGCCTTCGCCCCCGGGACACCGCAGCATGGCGCGTCCGAATGGCTGTTTTTCGCGGCAGTGGTCAGCAGTGTCGCCCTGCTCTGCTCCATCATCGGCAACGGCTTCTGGAACTATGCCAGCCGCGCCTTGCCATTGACCCTGACTGGCCAGATGATCGTGTTCGAAACCCTGTTCGCCGCCCTTTATGGCTTCCTGTGGGAAGCGCGCTGGCCAACCCTCATCGAGGCCCTGGCTATGGGTTTGCTGGTGGCCGGCGTCGCATCCTGCGCCTTGGCCCACGGGCCGAAAACTTCACATTGAGAGCGTCGGAGCCTGCAGTTGATGATGATAATATTCCGGAACTCGTCCATGACAAGCAACCGGTATGACAAGCATTCGCCACCAACTCACCATGATCCTTGTGACAATGGTCATGTTCGCGGCCGCGCTGCTGATCAATGAGCTGCTGTTCAAGCACCTGGAATTCGCGGAAGGAATCAACTGGATCTATTTGCCTGCAGGCGTGCGCCTGCTGGCCACCCTGCTGTTCGCCGAAGCAGGCGCGATCGGCCTGCTGGCGGTTTCCTGGCTGTACTGCTTCTTCATCCTTTTCCCGCACGATCCTGTACGCGCCTTCGCAGGAGGCATCCTGTCCAGCGCCGCGCCCTACCTGGTCTACCTGAGCGCCAGGCGCTGGCTCGACCTGCAAGGCTCGCTGGCCAACCTGTCCGCCTGGCAGGTGCTGGCCTGCGCTGTCGCCTACTCCCTGGCCAGTCCCTTCCTGCACCATATCTGGTTTGCCCTCTACGAGGGACGCGACAATCTGCTGGGTAGCTTTGCCGTCATGGCGCTGGGCGACATGGCGGGCACCGTGCTCCTGCTGTTTTTTACCAAGTGGGTGATGCGCCTGTCCATGCCACGTAATTAGCGGTTACACTCGCTGCCCCGCAGCAGTACTTCCAGTTTTCGCATGCATGCAATAAAAAATCAATACCGCCTGGCCGGCATTGCCGTGGCCCTTCTCCATGCGCCAACTGTGCACGCGCAGGCTCATGCCGGCGAAGTGCCATCGGTACCGGAAGTCATCATCAGCGGCACCAGCACTCCGCAGCAAGATGCCGAGCGAGCCAAGCTTGACTACAATGGCATTGCCGACGCGGCAGGCGCCGCCGAGGTGCAAGCCTTGCCCGCCACCAGCCCGCTCGATCTGCTGCGCCGGCTGCCAGGCGTCGCCATGCTGCCGGCGCAGGATAACGAACGCCCGCGCGACGAAGCTGCCGCGCCAGTCATACGCGGCCTGGGCGCCGCCTACAACCCGGTCACCATCGATGGCATTCCGGTTGCGTCGCCCGGCATCGCCAATGGCAATGGATCGGCCAGCCGCGGTGCGCGTCTCAACCTGCTGCCGTCGTCGATGATCGGCGAAATGATCGTATCGAAGACCTTTCTTCCCGACCAGGACGCGCACGGCATCGGCGGCGCTATCGATCTGCGCACGCGCAGCGCCTTCGCACACGCCGGCAAGGACTTCTTTGCGCTGGACGCGGCCATCGGCAAGCCGGACGACAGCGCAGGGCCGCGCCGCCGCGAACGCCTTGGCCAGCGCCTGGCGGCCACCGGCAGCACGACGTTCGGCCCGCAACAGCGGTATGGCCTTGTGGTATCCGCCAGCTACCAGGCGACCGACAGCACTGCCGATGCGCATATGACGACCGACAGTACCAGCGAAAGCTTCTACAATGCTGCCGGCATCCTGCAGAGTGGAGCGAACCAGGGCAACGGCTTCGCTGTGCCGCAGCAGGACAAGTACTGGCATTCCCTGAACCAGCGCTCGCGCTACGGGCTCACCGCCAAGCTGGAGGCCAGGGTTTCCGGCACACTGCAAGCCTTCGTCACTGGCGGACGCTACGTCACGCACGACACGATGGAGCGCAATGAGCTGATCATCGACCCGCGCAACCGTTCCAGGGTGCTGGACCAGTCGGCGACCTCGGGCCGCTACGCCGCCGGCGACGTCGAGGTAGGCTACTCGCGGCAGGCAGCCACCACAGCAAGCAGTTTGCTGCAAGCCGGCACGGATTGGGAGGTAGCCCCAAACCGGGTGGCAAGCTTGCGGACCGGCGTTTCGCGCGCTTCGTACCGCGAACCGATCCTGATGGTCAAATATTCGACCGGAAGCCATAACAGCGCGCCGGGCGCCGGCGACACCTCGCCTACCCCGACGCCGGATTTCGCGATCAGTTACGACACCCAAGCGTTCGACCACTCCTTCAATATTTCACCGTCCGCCTACTACAAGCTGGAAAACTACAGGCTCAATTACTACCGCCCCGATTCCGGCTTCCAGCGCAACGCCGGCAACGAGATCCAGTACCTGCGGCTGGACTTCCGCAGCAACAGCGATGGCCGGGGTTGGGGCTACGCCGCCGGCGCCAGCTTCACGCGCGACGCGTCTTCCTACAGCCTTGTGCGCACCCAGTTTTCGCCAAACACCAGCGCCAAACAGGGCACGCTGGCCGATGTGCTCGGGCCAACCGGGCCAAGGCTGAAGTACAACCAGTCAAACCTGGATATGCTGACCATCGACCCGCAGCGCGCTGCCGCCTATGTCGACACCCTGCGGGCCGCCGGAGGCCTCAATGCGGTCGACCAGTCCGCCCTGAGCAACCAGGACAATTACGAACACACGGAACGCATTGCCGGCGCGTATGGCATGCTTGCCTACGCGGCCGCCGGCTGGAAGACCCGTTTTGGCGTGCACCTTGACTCCACGCGCCAGGCCACGCTTGGCCGCGCGCGCGTGGCAGGCAAGTGGACGGACCTGCCCACAGCATCGCGCTACCATTTCGCTCTGCCCTCTGCCCTCGCGACTTACCAATGGTCGCCTGCCATCGATGTGCGCATCGGAGCCAGCCAGACCATCGGACGCCCAGCTTACGACTCCTATGCGGCGCGCAGTTCGATCGACTTCCAGAACCCCGGTGAGCGCGGCAATGCCGGGGCCACCGGCGTCACCGTCATGGCCGGCAATCCCGACATCAAGCCACGCCTGTCTACCAATACCGACCTTGGCATCAACTGGAAGCTGCCAAGCCAGGCCGGCGGCCTGCTGTCGGCTGCCGTGTTCAACAAGGGCATCAAGGACGAAATCTTCACCTCTTCCTCGCTCGGTTATACCTATGAAGGCGTCAACTACGCGAATGCTGTCGTGACGAAGCCGGTCAATGCTGCATCGGCCTCGGTCAGGGGACTTGAGATCAGCACAGTGGTCAATTCGCTGGCGTGGCTGCACCCAATGGTGCGGGACTTTGGCTTCAGCGCAAACTGGACCTTGCTGAAGGGCCGCATGGAAGTGCTGAAATCGGACAAACAGACCCGCACCGTCGGCCACCTGGCCGGACAGCCCGGCCAGATGCGCAACCTGTCTGTCTTCTACAGCAACAGCGCACTGGAGCTGCGCGCCGCCTACAACTACCAGAGCCAGGCCTTGCGGGCGGTGGTGCCGGACATTGAATGGCAAGACCTGTACTGGGCGCCCCGCCACCAGGTCGACCTGCAGGCAAGCTACAGGCTGCAGCCCGGCCTGACGCTGGTGGCGCAGGTGCAGAACCTGACCGGCGAGCGCCTGACCAGCACCGTGGGTGCATCCGGCAAACTGCTGAAAGACAGCCACGCGGTCCCGACGCTCTACTGGTTCGGCCTGCGCTACACGCCCACGCCCTAGAACAGCGCCTGCTGCGCCGTGGTCAGCGCGGCAAAGCTGTCGTGCAGCGGCAGCAGGATCGCATCGGCAATCGGCTGCAGCTGCTTGTCGAGATAGTGCTGGTAATCGATCGGTGAACGCTGCACTTCCAGCGGTTCCGGGCCGCTGGTGGTGATCACATAGCTGATACGCCCGCCATTCTGATAGCGCAGCGGGCGGCCCTGCGCCTTATTGAAATCATCGGCCAGGCGCGCGGCGCGTACCTGCGGCGGCACGTTGACCTGGTATTCGTCCAGGCGGTGGCGCAGGCGTTTGCGGTACACCAGCAATTCGTCGTTCTCCCCGGACAGCGTTTTGCGTGCGTACTCGCGCACGAAGTCCTGGTAAGGCTCGTTGCGGAAGATGCGGGCAAACAGGCCTTGCTGGAATTGCTGCGCCAGCGGGGTCCAGTCGCTGCGCGCCACTTCCAGGCCGCGGTAGATGATGTCGCCGTCGCTGGTCAGGCCGGCGTAGCGTTTCTTGCTGCCCATGTCCGTGCCGCGGATGGTCGGCATAAAGAACTTCCGGTAGTAGGTATCGAACTCGATCTCCAGGTAGCTCTCCAGCTTGTACTTCCTGTGCAGGCGGTCTTTCCACCATTTGTTGATCTTGGCAACCAGCGCACGCGCAATAGCCAGTGCCTCCTCCGTTTCATGCGGCCGCTTGAGCCAGATGAAAATGGAATCGGTATCGCCGTAAATCGCTTCATAGCCCTCTTTCTCCACCAGTTCGCGCGTGAGCTTGAGCAGTTCATGCCCGCGCAGCGTGACCGAGGAAATGAGTTGAGGGTGATAGAAGCGGCAGTCGGTCGAGCCCAAGACGCCGACGAAGGAATTCATCAGCAGTTTGAGCGCGGTCGACAGCGCATCGTTCTTGTCCCGCTTGGCAGCATCCCGCCCTTGCCACAGCTGGGTGGTGATGGCGGGCAGGCAGTGGCGCGTGCGCGAGAAATGCGCGCCGCGCATTCCTGGCACCGTATCGCTGCCCGCTTCCGCCTCCGCCTCGCCTTCGACCAGGCCGACCGGGTCGACCAGGAAGGAACGGATGATCGAGGGATACAGGCTCTTGAAGTCCAGCACCACCACCGAGTCGTACAAGCCGGGGCGCGAATCCATCACGAAACCGCCGGGCGAAGCCACGGCCGGAATTTCGCCCACGTTCGGCGCCACATAGCCTTCGCGGTGCATGCGCGGCAGGTACTGGTGGCTGAAGGCGGCAATCGAGCCGCCCATATGGTCCGGTACCAGGCCCGTCACGTGGGAACGCTCCAGGATAAAGTCCATCACGCGCGTCTTCTCGAAGATGCGCGTAACCAGCTCGCAATCTTTCAGATTGTAGGTCGCCAGCGCCGGCTTGTCTTCGCGGACGCGGCGCTCGATCTCGGCCATCTTGTCGTAGTCGCTGCCGATCTCCTTACCCTCTCCCAGCAAGGCTTGCGACACGCTCTCCAGGCTGAAGGACGGGAAGCTCCACGACGCAGCGCGCAGGGCCTCGATGCCGTCGATGGCGATGCGGCCAGGGATGGTGGCGAAGACATAGCCATCGCGCGCCTGGTGGGTGCGCCATTCGACCGGCCGGCCTTCGCGGCCAAGCAGCAGCGGCACTTTGTACTTTTCAGCATTCTTCTGCAGCGTTTGCAGGTCGAACTGCACCACGCTCCAGCCAATGATGGCATCCGGGTCGTGCACGCGGAACCACTCGTTGAGTTTTTCGATCACGCGGCGCGGCGTTGGGCAGTATTCGAGGTCGAAATCCACTTCCGGCGCCACATCCGGCTGCTCGCCCAGCATATACACCTGGCGCTGGCCGCAGCCCTCCAGGGCGATCGAATACAGGTCGCCGAAGGCGCTGGTCTCGATATCGAGCGACACCATGCGCAGGCGTGGGCGGTATTCGGGCGCCGGCCGCAGCTTGCCACCGTCGAAATCGACGCCGGCGGTGATGAAACGTTCCATCAGGTAGCGTTCCGGCGGCTTGATGTCCGCCTCGTACAGGCGGATGCCGCGCTCACCGAGCTTGCGCTCCAGCGCCAGCAACTGCTTGTAATGGCTGGCGTAGATGCCGACCACCGGTTCGCGCTGGAACGTCTTGAGCGCCACCTCGCGCACATCGATGCCCGGCATGTCGGCCACCAGGGTGGCAATGGTGTCGCGCAGCGAAGCCTCGGCGAAAGCCACCGAAGCTTGTGATGTCAGCAAGATTTTGCGGGGGCCATCGTCGGTCGCGAGCCAGAACTCGATTTCCGTGCCATCGCGGGCGTCGCGCCAGGCGCGTGTGAGGATAAAACCAGGCATGCGCACGATTATACTGTATGGATACACAGCAAACTTGCAGCACATTATAAACATTGCTAGAATAGTATGTTGCCTTGCGTCAAGTGCAGGCAACCTAACTAGAAATAGGACTATTTTTATGATCAAGCAAATCACCGCTGCCACTCTGCTGGCAGTTGCATCCTTCGCTGCTTCCGCAGCTGAGCCATCGTTCTACGTCGGTGGCGACGTAGGCTCGACCAAGATCGACGACCTGGACGGCCGCAAGACCTCCGTTGGCGTTTTCGGCGGCTACACCTTCGACGAGAACTTCTCCGTTGAAGCCGGCTACCGTCGCGGCGGCAAGTGGGACGACCTGAAAGTCAACCAACTGGCCCTGTCCGTGATCGGTTCCGTGCCTGTGGCTGACCAAGTTGCCGTGTACGGCCGCCTGGGCTACAACCGCGTCGAATGGAAATACGACGGCGGCAAAGAGCACGACAACAAAGCCCTGTACGGCATCGGCGTGAGCTACCAGTTCACCAAAGAAATCTCCGGCCGTGTTGAATGGCAGCGTCCTACCAGCGACGCACAAAACATCAGCGTAGGCGTGGCTTTTCACTTCTAAGCTTTTGTTTCACAAAGAAAGCCGCCGGACTTTGTCCGGCGGCTTTTTTTATTTGGGCTGCAATGAAGCCAGGGCGGCTTCCAGTACTTCGTCGCGGCCGGCGCGCACGCCTTCGACCGTTTGCTTGACCAGGTGCTGCGGCTGCACGCCTACGCCAACGAAGGCGCGGCCGTCCGGGTAGATGTCCTGCTTGGTGCAGATGCGCGCCTTGCCGCCGCCCGGCAGATTGATGAATAGCGGCTGTCCAGTGCTGCCGCCAGTGGCTTCACCCACCAGGGTGCCGCGCTGCATGACGTCGAAAGCCACGGCAAAATCCTCCGCCGCAGAGAAGGTGGCGGCGCTGGTCAGGACCAGCACCGGCTTCTTGTACTGCCGCTTGGGGTCGGGCTGCACCGCATCCGGCGCCTCGGCATACATCGGCTGTGCCTTGTCCCAGGCGCGCCAGGCCGGCTTGTAGTCGCGGGTCGCCCAGCGGCTAGTCAGGAAAGCCTTGTCATCCAGTGTAGACAGGATCTTATAGCCCACTTCCGAATTGCCGCCGCCATTGCGGCGGATATCGATCACCAGCGCCGAAGACTTGGCGATTTCGTCGAAGGCGGCCATCCAGGCGTCTGCCGCGCTGTCGTCGTCAAAGCTGTTCAGCGACACATATGCCACGTCGCCGGGCAGCATGCTGAATTCAAACGAGGGCGAGTTGATCATAGCGGCCTTGCGGGCTTCACGCCCCACGCGCCCAACCTGCTGCTCGAACTGCTTGCCGGCTGCGTCGCGGAAGGTCACGCGCGCCGCCGAGCCGACCGCGCCGCGCAGGAACTGGGTGCCGAAGGTGCGCAGCGCTTCGTCCTGCGGTGTGGAGGCGCTCACATACGGCGCGACCTCGCGCGCTGTGTAAGTCTTCACTTCGGCGCCATCCACTGCCACGACTTCCAGGCCGGGCATGATGCCTTTGGCGCGCAGGCCAGGATCGAGCACCTCGGTCACGATGACGCGGCCTTCGATCGGGCGGGTCACCAGCAGTGGCAGGCCGCCCATGCGGTCGGACAGCTCGCTTGGCGGCATCACGTTGGTGTGGCCATCTTTCAGCCTGGCCACCAGCACCATCAGCACGCGGTAATAATCTTCGGTGCTGCGGGTGGCGCGCACGCGCGGCAGGGTATCCAGGTACAGCTTGTCCCAGTCCAGCTTTTCCAGGGTGGCGGTATCGACGAAGTTGTATTTCACTTCCGACCATAGCTTGGACAGGCCGGCGATCTTTTCGTCTTCGCTGATGTTTTCTTTATAAGACCCTGCCAGCGCTGCGGTTTCCCACTGCATGGCAGGCTGCTGCTGCGCCATCGCGCCGGTGGCCGCCAGGGCCAGAACCAGCGCCGCTACATGGCTTTTTGCCATTTTGTCTCCTGAGTTTGCTGAATGCCCGACATTCTAGAGTCCCGGCGGCGCCGGCGCTACCCTGTTACAAGCCTGATACTTTTCGTCGAAGGGACGGCTGTTAGAATCCACCCTCGAAGTTCTTCATTTCCCTTTCGAGACCATGCGACAACTTGCTCTTCCCATGCTGGCGGCCTTGCTGGCAGCCCCCGCATTTGCCACCACCCCAACCCCTATTACCCTCGACCAGGCCATGTCCCACCCGGACTGGATCGGCACGCCCGTAGAAACCGCGTGGTGGAGCTGGGACGGGAAGCAGATCTTCTATAAACAAAAGCGCATCGGTTCGTCGCTGCGCGACACCTTCCAGGCCGGCGACAAGCCGCGCCTGGTGGCGGACTCCGAGCTGTCCAGGCAGGACAGCCCGAACATGGTGTTCAACCGCGAACGCACGCGCGCCATCGTGCTGCGCAACGGCGACCTGTTCGAGCGCGACCTGAAGTCCGGCGCCCTGGTGCAGATCAGCCGCGGCACCGCCCACGCCTCATCGCCGCAGTATTCGGCCGATGGCCGCAGCGTGCAGTTCAAGGTCGGCAATGACTGGTTCAGCTGGAGCCGCGCCGAGCGCCTGGTATCCCCTGTCGCCTTGCCGCGCGCAGCAAAAGACCCGGCTGCCGCCCCGGATGAAGACTACCTGCGCGAGATGCAGCTGCGCCTGATCACCACCCTCAAGCGCCAGAAGGATGAACGCGACGAGACGCGCGCCCGCGCCAGGGAAGAACGCGCCGCCGACGCCACGCGCGCCCCGGCGCCCATCTACTTCGGCGAAAAAGTCTCCATCGATGCTTCTTCGCTGTCGCCGGATGGCCACTGGCTGATCGTTGCCACTTCGCCTAAAAGCAGCGAGAACGGCCGTGTCGGCAAGATGCCGCGCTACGTGACCGAATCTGGCTACGAAGAATTCGACGACCAGCGCACCCGCGTCGGCCGCAACCTGCCACTGGCGCAGTCGCTGAAACTGGTGGACCTGCGCACCGGCGCCATCAAGGACCTGCCCTTCGATTCCCTGCCCGGCATCTCCACCGACCCGCTGGCCAGCCTGCGCGAGGCAGCCAAGCAGCCGGCACTGAAAGGCAACCGCGCCACCCGCCTGGAAGCCGACGAGGGCGACGGCATCGCCTGGAGCGACAACGGCGCCAAGGTTGCCGTCATGCTGCGCACCGTGGACAACAAGGACCGCTGGCTGGCTGGCGTCGACCTGGAAGGCGCCAAGCTGAAGTCCCTGCACCGCCTGACCGACAACGCCTGGATCAACTACAGCTACAACGACTTTGGCTGGCTGCCCGACAACAGCACGCTGTGGTTCATGTCAGAGGAAAGCGGCTACGCCCACCTGTACACCCTGGGCGCCGACGGCAAGCAGCGCGCCCTGACCAGCGGCAATTGGGAAGCCTCCAATATCAAGTGGAACGCCGACGGCACCCTGGCTTACATGCTGTGCAACCGCCGCACACCGGGCGAGTATGAAGTGTGCGCCGCCTCTGCCAAGGACGGCAGCGTGCGCGAAGTGACCCAGCTCAATGGCGGCGTCGAACAGTTCAAGCTGTCGCCGGACGAGCGCAAACTGCTGGTGCACTATTCCTCTGCCTACGTACCGGCACAGCTGGCGACCGTGCCGGCCGCCGGCGGCGCCGCTACCAAACTGACCGATACCCGCAGCGCCGAATACAAGGCACGCGAATGGATCCAGCCGCAGATGGTTGCCGTGCCTTCCACTCACGGCGCCGGCCAGCCGATCTGGTCCAAGCTGTATCGCCCTGCCACCCTGGAACCGGGCAAGAAGTATCCGATCGTAATGTTCGTGCACGGCGCGGGCTACCTGCAAAACACGCACAACCGCTTCCCGAACTACTTCCGCGAGCAGATGTTCCACAACCTGCTGGTCGAAAAAGGCTATATCGTGCTGGATATGGACTACCGCGCGTCCAAGGGCTACGGCCGCGACTGGCGCACGGCGATCTACCGCCAGATGGGCCATCCTGAACTGGAAGATTATGTGGACGGCGCCAAATGGCTGGCCGCCAACCACCAGGGCGATTTGAGCAAAGTGGGCATTTACGGCGGCAGCTACGGCGGCTTCATGACCTTCATGGCCCTGCTGCGCGAGCCAGAACTGTTCAAGGCCGGCGCCGCGCTGCGCCCGGTGACCGACTGGACCACCTACAACCACGGCTACACCGCCAACATCCTGAACACGCCGGATATCGATCCGGAGGCTTACCGCAAATCGTCACCAATCGAATACGCGGACAAACTGAAAGGCCACCTGCTGATCGCCCACGGCATGGTGGACGACAATGTGTTCTTCCAGGATTCGGTGCGCATGGCGCAGCGCTTCATCGAGCTGAAAAAGGACAACTGGGAACTGGCGGCGTACCCGCTGGAACGCCACGCCTACGTTCAGCCTGAGAGCTGGTACGACCAGTACCGCCGCATCTACAAGCTGTTCGAAAGCACTCTCAAGTAGGCTTGGCCACGCTGCTTGGCAGCGTCTGGAAATCGTCTGTCTGATACAGCGAATGCCAGGCTGCCAGCAGCGCCGGCGGCGGCGTGACCAGCTTGCGCACCGTCAGGTCCAGCCAGCCGCCCGAGCTGTTGATACGGGCGGACAGCTTGCCATCGCTGCGATACACGTCGCTGCGCAGCATCCAGCGGCTGCCATCCTGCGACATGCCGGCCAGCGCCAGCGTCACGGTGATGGTATCCATCAGCAGCACTTCCTTGAAATAGGCGATATCGTCCTTCATCACGACCGGACCGATGTTCAGGCGCTTGAATTCCGCCATCGGGAACCCATTCTCGCCCAGGAACATCATGCGGATATCGCCCGCCTTGTTCAGGTAAGCCGTGTTGGCCATATGGCTGTTGAAATCCATATCGCCCCAGCCGGCCAGCATCTTGCGCTCAAACATTGCCACTCCCCTTCTATTCGGCTGCGAGGAAGTCCAGCAAAGTCAGGGCCACGATCTTGGTCGCCTTGCGCAAATCTTCCAGCAGCAGTTTTTCATCCGCCTTCTTGGCATTCGATTCGGGCACGCTGCGCGGCCCGGCGCCATATAGTACTGCGGGAATGCCCTGTTCGCCGTACAACCGCGCATCGGCATACAACGGCGTGCCAACGGCCGGGATATCCTCGCCCAGCACTTCACGCGCGTTCTTCTGCAAATTCGCCACCAGCTTTTCGCCAGCCGGCAGCGGGCGCAAGGCATGCGACAGCAGCAGGCGCTTGATCTCGAGGCGGATGCCAGGCTCGCCCTGCACTGCGTCTTCGATCAGCTTGCGCACTTGGGCTTCCACTGCAACCGGGTCTTCTTCCGGAATCATGCGGCGGTCCATCTTCATCACGACCTTGCCCGGCACCACATTGGTGTTGGTACCGCCGTCGATGCGGCCCACCAGCATGGTCGGGGAGTCGATGCCCGGCACTTTGGACTTGATCTTCTTCAGTTCCGGCAACTGACCGTAGACCGCGTTGAGGATCTTCGTGGCCGCCTGCAGCGCATCGTGGCCGGTTTCCGGCATGGCGCCGTGACCGGACTTGCCGTGCACCGTGATCTCGAGCTGGAGGCAGGCATTGTGCGCGGTGACGATGTTGTAGCTGAAGCCCGCAGCGATCACGAAGTCCGGCCTGGTCAGCTTTTCACACAGCAGGAAGCCAGGGCCCAGCAAGCCGCCGAATTCCTCGTCATACGTGAAGTGCAGTTCGACGCCGCCCTTCAACTTCACGCCCAGCGCTTCCAGCGCGCGCACGGCAAAGATGTAGGTCGCGAAGTCGCACTTCGACACCGCCGCGGCACGGCCGTAGATGTAGCCATTGTCGATGACGCCGCCGTAAGGCGGATAGGTCCAGCCTTCGCCAGGCGGCACCACGTCGCCGTGCGCATTCAGCGCGATGGTCGGGCCGCCCGCCTGGTAGGGGCGGCGGATGATCAGGTTGGTGATCGATTCCATGCCGTAGTCGCGCACTTCCTGCTCCGGCACGACGTGCTGTTCGGCGCTCCAGCCATAGGCCTTCACCAGTTCCGCCACCGTCTCCGCATGCGGTGTATTGTTGCCGGGCGGCGTATCGGTCGGCACGCGCAGCACTTGCTGCAGGAAGGCCACTTCCTCGTCGAAGTGGGCATCGATCCATTGGGTTAGTTTGTCGTTCATTACTTTGCTCCTGCGGCGAACCAGGCGCCCAGTTCGGCGCGTTCCGCGTCTGTCATATTGGTCAGGTTACCGATCGGCATATCCTTCTGCTCCACCGCGCGCTTGTGAATCTGTGCCGCACGCTGGTGCACCTGGTCGGCCGTGTCGAACATTACGCCGGCCGGCGCGGTGGCGAAGCCAGGCTGCGTCGGCGTCGCCGAATGGCAGGCCAGGCAGCGCTGGTCGATAATGGCTTTGACCTTCGCAAACTGCGCGGCGGGGTCCGCGGCAGGCTTCACGGCGGCCGGCCTGGAGGGCGCAATCGCCACCGCGACCGCCAGCAACAGCAGCACGCCAATCACCGGATAGCGCCACTCAATGCGGCCTTTGTGGCGCAGGTTGAAGAAGTGGCGGATGAACACGCCGGCCGCCATGATGAAGCCAAGCACCAGCCAGGCGTACTTGTGCTGGTAAGTCATCGCATAGTGGTTGCTGATCATGATGAACAACACTGGCAGCGTGAAGTAGTTGTTATGCACGCTGCGCTGCTTTGCCTTGATGCCGTGAATCGGATCCGGCAGGCTGCCCGCCTGCATGGCCTGCACCATCTTGCGCTGGCCGGGGATGATCAGCATCGCTACGTTGGCCACCATGATGGTGCCGATCATAGCTCCGATATGGATGAAGGCCGCGCGGCCGCTTAATAGGTGCGTCAGCGCATAAGCCGCGCCAACCAGCAACAGGAACACCACCAGGCCAAGCCACTTCTCGCTCTTGCCCAGCGGGGACCGGCACAGTGCGTCGTACACCACCCATCCGGCGACCAGGAAACCGATGCCGATGCCAACTGCCTGCAGGCTCGAAAGATCGGCCACCTGCTTGTCCACCATCATGGCCTGCGCATTGAAATAGTAGGCGATGGTCAGCAGCGCAAAGCCGGACAGCCAGGTGCTGTAAGCCTCCCATTTGAACCAGTGCAGCTCCTTCGGCAGTTCGGCCGGCGCCACAAGGTATTTCTGCGGGTTATAGAAACCGCCGCCGTGCACAGCCCACAATTCGCCTGACACGCCCTTCTTCGCCAAGTCCGAGCCGGGAGCAGGCGGACGGATCGAATTATCCAGCCAGACAAAATAGAACGATGCACCGATCCACGCGATGCCCGTGATGATGTGCAACCAGCGTACCAGCAGGTTCGCCCATTCCAGGCCATAGGGCAGCAGGTATTCCATGTAAATCCTTGAGTTAAAGAAGTGGCAATCTATCGAAGATACGTGTTTTCCGACCCGCGCAACATGAAATATCTCATATATCAAAAATATTCCAGTTCGTATATGCATTCAAGGTAGCCGGCCTGCCAGGTGCCGCGGAATCATGTCGAAATTCCTTACAGTGCGGCTGCTAAAGCCGACCGTTTAAGTTACCAGCCTTGCATAAACTATTGTTTTCTAAGGGACTACGCAGAGCTGGCATGCCTGTTGCAAGTTAAACGGCATACCCACCGCAGGTCTGGTTCTTGGCGACAAGTCCGACGACCTCGACAAATCAGGAGACAAACCATGAAGCTCCTCCGCAAACTGCTTCCTGTGGCTACCGCAGCCAGCATGATGTTCGCAACTGGCGCTGCGCAAGCGGACGAGTTCACTCCGTTCGCCATTAAGGATGGCGCGGGCAATACGTTGGCGTCGAATGTCATCCGCCTGGACTGGTCCTCAAACGGCACCGGCCTGGCCCGCGGGATCGGCCCGTTCGGCACACCGTTAACTCAGGGGCAAACCTTCGAATTCTTGTACCAGGCCACTCTGGTTGGCAAGAACGGCGGTTCCGGCACTCCCAGCCTGGGCGGGCTCCTTGATGGTGAATCGAACGGCATCGCAACCGGCGCATTTGAGATCACGATCGCAGCCAAAATGATCGAGGAAGTGGTGTTTGCCGCCGGCACCTTCGCCCAGTTCGGCCTGGCCGGTAACAATTCCACCAACAAGGTCGCAATTTATTTTGATACTGCACAGAACGCCGACACAGCGACGGGGACAGGATTTGACGATGGCATCATGGTGGCGCTGCTGACCATTGATTCCAATACTTCGACCTTTTTTGTGCCAGACCCAAGCAAACCAAGCGGCCTGGGTTCCGCCAAGCTGACCGCCAGCATGATCGAGGGCATCGACTTCATCAACCCGGACTACTTTGAAGGCGTTATCAGCCTGCTCTTCGGTATCGACTTCGAGTCGAACCTGAACTATCCAGCCGGTTCGGCCGCGACAACAGGTTTCCATCTTAACGGTTCGAGCAACAAAGGCGACCCCTTCAGCACCGTCATCCCATCGTTGGCCGGCCCCGGCAGCGACATCATGTTCAAGGTTGACGGCGACAGCGGCTTCACTTCCGCCGTGCCAGAGCCAGGCACGATGCTGTTGTTTGCTCTCGGCCTAATCGGTTTGGCTAGTGCGCGCCGCCGCACCAAGGGCGGTACACCACGCTGATTGAACTCGCGTTTTTGCTTCTTACCAAGCGGCCAGGGCAATGCCCTGGCCGTTTGCACATGGTCTTCCGCTTCCAAGGGTTGCTGGCCACAACATTAAATATGTCGTATATTCAAGATATTCGAATTCGTATACATAAGCAAGAATGTCCGGCCTTCCGCAACACCTCGATATTCACCTCATCCGCATTCTCTACCTGCTGCTGGTCGAGAAGAACGTGTCGCGCGTAGCGCTCAAGCTGAACCAGCCGCAGCCCTCCATTTCGGCCTCGCTGCGCAAGCTGCGCGAACTGACCGGCGATCCGCTGCTGGTACGCGGCGCGCGCGGCATGGTGCCGACCCAGCACGGCGAAAGCCTGCTCAAGCCGGCCAAGCGCATCCTGGACGAGACCGAGTCGCTGTTCGTGAAAAAGACGCCTTTCGTGGCGCAGGAAGAAGCACGCACCTTCAATATCGCCGCGCCGGATTACCTCGACAGCCAGTTCCTGCCGAATGTGGTGGCCATGCTGCGCCGCGGCTCTCCCAAGAGCCGCGTGGTGATCCACTCGATCGGCCCCGGCACCGACTACCTGCGGCTGCTGTCGGATGGCGACATGGACCTGGTCATCGCCAACTGGGACGAACCGCCGCAGCACCTGCACATCTCCAAACTGTTCGAAGACCCGATCATCTGCGCCATGCACGCCGGCAGCCCCTACGCCAAGCGCACCGCCAGCGATGCGATGTCGCTGGACGACTACCTCGCCCTGCCACACGTCGCACCAGGGCAAATGGTGCCCGGCTACGGCGGCGTGATCGATGCCTTCCTCGAGCGCCAGGGCCTGCGCCGCAACGTGGCGGTGGAATCGGCCTATTTCAGCCTGATCCCCTACATGCTGGCGCAGACCGACCTGGTGCTGACCACCGGCCGCCAGTTCCTGCGCTTTTACGAGAACTCGCTGCCGCTCAAGGTCTTCACCCCGCCGGTCAAGTTCCCGCCTATGCGCTTCTACCAGCTCTGGCACGAGCGCGTGCACCAGGCGCCGGAACACAAATGGCTGCGCGACCAGGTCAGCGCCGCAGCCCGCGCCCTGTAGCGCGGATCAATGGCGGATATATCATGGGCGTTATGGCAA
>DASWTB010000473.1:0-2318 GCA_036402315.1 Pseudoduganella sp.
GGCAGCGGGCCAGGGCGCGGCAAGCGCGCCGGCCGCCGTGCCGCAGCAGGCCAGCGCGGCTTCCGCCCCCGGCCTGGGTTGGCCGGCAGGCGCGCCCGCGCCAGTGGCGCAGGACAGTGATGCTGCGGCGACCCAAGTCCAGGAGGGCGCCAGTGCCCAGCCGGACCTGGCGCCAGCGCCCGACGGCACGGCAAGCGGCGCAGCAGCGGCCGCGCCGCAGGAAGCATACGCAGCGCGCCTGCTGCGCCTGGTGCCCGACGGCCAGGGCGTGCACGCCTGGGTGCGCGACGCCAGCCTGCTGCCGGGCCAGGTGGCTGCGGTCGCCGCCGCGCTGGCAGGCGAGCTGGCAGCCAGCGGTCAGCCCCTGGCCGCCCTCAGCATCAACGGCAAGCGCTTGCCGGACGGCGCCCTGCGCGCCGCTACCGACCACGCGCGCCGCCACGCATTCAACGCATACAGCGCCGGCGCACAACTGCCGCCGGCCCAACCGGGAAAGGCATAAGTCATGACCATCAGTAGCGCATCGGCCGTCAACAGCACGCGCGGCACGTCCAATTCGGCCAACGTCAGCATCGAGGACTTCCTGAAGATCCTGACCGCCCAGCTGAACAACCAGGATCCGCTGAAGCCGGTCGACAACCAGGAGTTCGTGGCGCAGATCGCGCAGTTCGCCAACCTGGAGCAGACCCGCCAGCTTAATGAAAAACTGGACGGCATGCTGTCCAACCAGGCCTCGACCCAGGCCCTAGGCCTGCTGGGCAAGACGGTCGACATCAATGTCAACGGCGCGCCGTTCAGCGGCACCGTATCGGCGCTGTCGCTGGCCAGCGGCCAGCCGCTGATGACGGTCACCTCCGGCGCGCGCTCGCAGTCCAACATCAACCTGTCGCAGATCATCAATATCCGCTAAGGAGCAGCCATGTTCGAATCGATTTCCATCGGCACCTCGTCCTTGCTGGGCCATGAAAAAGGCTTGCGCACGGTCGGCAACAACCTGGCCAACGTCAACACGGCTGGCTTCAAGTCGTCGCAGCTGGGCTTTACCGCCCTGTTCGACCAGCAGGCCGGCGGCGGCCAGGCCGGCGCCAACGGCGGCGCCGGTGGCGGCACCGGCGTCAAGGTGGGCGGGTCGGTAGTCAACTTCCAGGCCGGCCTTGACCAGTCGACCGGCAACCCGACCGACCTGAAAATCAACGGCAACGGCTTCTTCGTGATCAAGCGCGGCAACGAATACCTGTACACGCGCGCCGGCGACTTCAGCTTCAACGACAAGGGCGTGCTGGTGAACGGTGCCGGCGACACCGTGCAGGCGATGGCCGAGGGCGGCAAGCTGGCCGACCTGGAGCTGGACAAGCAGTTGCGCAGCCCGGCCAAGGCCACCACCACCCTCAAATTCGCCGGCGTGATCCCGTCGCCGCCGGCCGGCAGCACGGCGGCGCTGGCCGACGTCACGCTCCCCAGCATCACGGCGGTCGACGCCAACGGCAGCAGCCATACGCTGAGCATGAAGATCCACTACAACGGCAGCAGCGAGTACGCGCTGACCGTCAGCGAAGGCGCCACCACGGTCGGCACCGGCACGCTGAAGTTCGCCGGTGCCTACCCGGTGCCGGGCTTTAACGCAGTCACCATGAACTGGACCCCGGCCGGCCTGGCGGCCACCAGCTTGAAGTTCGACTTCTCCAGCGACGTGATGGCGCAGCCGGGCGCCTCCACCATTGCCTTCGCCAGCCAGGACGGCTACGCGGCCGGCGCCAAGTCGGACCAGACCATCGGCGCCGACGGCGTGGTGACCATCAAGTACAGCAACGGCCAGACCAGCACCGGGCCGCGCCTGGCGCTGGCCGATTTCGCCAGCGTGCGCGACCTGAGCGAGGCCGGCGGCAGCGCCTTCCGCCGCAGCGCCGACGCGGTCGCCAGCTACGGCTATGCCGACACCACCACCTTCGGCAAGCTGCAGGTGGGCCACCGCGAAGGTTCCAACGTCGACCTGGCCGAGGAATTTTCCAACCTGATCCTGATGCAGCGCGGCTACCAGGCCGCCTCGCACGTGGTGAGCACCGCCAACGAGATGATCCAGCAACTGTTTGAAATGAAACGCTGATGCAAAGCAGGCCATACATATTACTGGGAGAAAGCCGCCTGGCGGCGTTGCGCGCGGCGCTGGGGGCGGCGCTGCGCCCGTGGCAGCAGGCCTGGGGCCTGGCGCCCGAGCGCATCGAATGCGTGGCGCTGCGGGCCGGCGCTGCCGCGCTGTGGACGCCGCGCGCCGCCTTCGAGGGCGACGCCGGAGCCCAAGCCTGGCTGGCCTGGCCGGA
>DASWTB010000474.1:0-8895 GCA_036402315.1 Pseudoduganella sp.
GGGCGTGTTCCAGGGCTTATCCAGCCCGTTCACGGTAATCCGCTACCACTCTTTGGCAATCGAGCGATCCTCGCTGCCTTCCTGCCTGGAAGTGACAGCATGGACCGACGACGGCGAAATCATGGGCGTGCGGCACAAGGAATACGACATCGAGGGTGTGCAGTTCCACCCCGAGTCCATCCTGTCCGAGCACGGCCACGCCTTGCTGAAGAATTTCCTCGATCGCAAATAAGAGAAGGAAGCATCATGCCTATCACGCATCAAGAAGCACTGGTTCGCTGCATCGAACACCGTGAGATCTTCCACGACGAGATGCTGCATCTGTTCCGCCAGATCATGTCCGGCGAAATGTCGCCTGTAATGGTGGCCGCCCTGACCATGGGCTTGCGCGTCAAGAAGGAAACCATCGGCGAGATCACCGCTGCCGCGCAAGTCATGCGCGAATTCTCGACCAAGGTGCCGATGGCCGATACCACCAACCTGGTGGACATCGTCGGCACCGGCGGCGACGGCGCACATACCTTCAATATTTCTTCCGCCTCGATGTTCGTGGCCGCTGCGGCGGGCGCGCGTGTCGCCAAGCATGGCGGCCGCTCCGTCTCGTCCTCTTCGGGCAGCGCGGACCTGATCGAATCGCTGGGCGCCAACATCAACCTGAAGCCTGAACAGATCGCGCAATCGATCGCGCAGACCGGCATCGGCTTCATGTTTGCGCCGAACCATCACGCCGCGATGAAGCATGTGGCGCCGGTGCGCCGCGAGCTGGGCGTGCGTTCGATCTTCAACATCCTCGGCCCGCTGACCAATCCTGCCGGCGCGCCGAATATCCTGATGGGTGTATTCCACCCGGACCTGGTCGGTATCCAGGTGCGCGTGCTGCAGCGCCTGGGCGCGCAGCATGCCGTGGTGGTGTATGGCCGCGACAATATGGATGAAGTCTCGCTGGGCGCCGGCACCATGGTGGGTGAACTGGTGAACGGCGAAATCCGCGAATACGAGATCCATCCTGAAGATTTCGGCCTGTCGATGATCGCTTCGCGCAACCTGAAGGTGGCCGATTCGACGGAATCGAAGGCGCGCGTAATGGAAGCCCTGCGCGGCGAGCCGGGACCTGCTTCGGATATCGTGGCGCTGAATGCCGGCACCGCACTGTATGCAGCCGGCGTGGCGTCGTCCATTGAGGATGGGCTGGCGCGGGCGCGCGCGGCCGTGTCTTCCGGCGCGGCAGTCGCCAAGCTGGAACAGTTCGTGCGCGTTACCCAGCAACTCGGCCGGGAGGGTTAAGCGATGTTCGGCATTCATGACCTGACGCTGTTTGTGATCTCCGGTCTGCTGCTGAACATCATGCCTGGACCGGATTCATTGCTGATCATGGCGCGCAGCGCTACCCAGGGCTGGCGCGCAGGGTGCGCAGCGGCGCTGGGGATTGGCGCCGGCACCATGGTGCATATCGGCGCGGCGGCGCTGGGATTGTCGGCAGTGCTGGCAACGTCGGCCACCGCGTTCACCGTCGTGAAATGGGTCGGTGCAGCGTACATTGTCTGGTGCGGCATCGGCATGCTGCGGGCCCGCCTTACGGCCAGTGAAACCGGCAAACCAGTGTCTGACCCACTGGGTCAGACACTGCCCTACCGGTTTGCGCCGCAGGCGAAACTGCCTTACCGCAAGATCTTCGCCCAAGGCTTCCTGACCAATGTCCTGAACCCGAAAGTCGCGCTGTTCTTCCTGGCCTTCGTCCCGCAATTCATCGACGCCGGTGCGGCCAACAAACCGCTGGCCTTCCTGATCCTGGGCTGCATATTCAACTTCAACGGCATGCTGTGGTGTAACGGCCTTGCCATCTTCACTGCCTTCGCGAGTGCCAAGCTGAAGGTCAAGCCCCTGATGGCGCTGTGGCTGAACCGCGTGACCGGCGGCCTGTTCATCGCGCTCGGCGCACGCCTGGCCCTGGCCGAACAACATTAAGAACCGATATGTCCGACATCCTGAACAAAATCCTGGCCGTGAAGGCCGACGAAGTAGCCGCTGCCAAGAAGCATCGCAGCCTGCAATCCCTGCGCGACGAAGTCGAAGGCGACAAGGAGCTGCGTGCCGGCCTGCGCGGCTTTGAAGCCAGCCTGCGCGACAAGATCGCAGCCGGCCACGCCGGCGTGATTGCGGAGGTAAAGAAAGCTTCGCCTTCGAAGGGCGTGCTGCGTGCCGATTTCCGCCCTGCTGAAATCGCCGAGAGCTACGCCAAGGCCGGCGCCGCCTGCCTGTCGGTGCTGACCGACGTGAACTTCTTCCAGGGCTCCAACGAATACCTGAAACAGGCGCGCGCCGCCTGCGATATCCCCGTTCTGCGCAAGGACTTCATGGTCGACATGTACCAGATCTATGAAGCCCGCGCGATGGGCGCCGACTGCATCCTGCTGATCGTATCGGCGCTGGACCACGGCCTGATGGCGGAAATGGAAGCCTGCGCCCACGAACTGGGCATGGACGTGCTGATCGAATCGCACGACGGCGACGAGCTGACCGCCGCACTGAACCTGAAGAGCCGCCTGGTCGGCATCAATAACCGCAACCTGCGCACCTTCGACGTTACGCTGGACACCACGCTGGACCTGCTGTCGCGCATCCCGCAAGAGCGCATGGTGATCACCGAATCCGGCATCATGACGCCGGCAGACGTGCAGCGCATGCGCGAGCGCAACGTGCACGCCTTCCTGGTCGGGGAAGCCTTCATGCGCGCGCCCGACCCTGGTGCCGAGCTGCGCAAGCTTTTCAGTTAAATCCGCAGCGTTCCGATTTCATGGCGCCCGCGCGGCGCCATTCGGTGAACAGGCCTTTCGCCTGCGGCTCGAACATGGTGATGGTCTGGCCATCGAGACTGAGCTTGAAAGCCTCGATATGTTCAGCTTTCATCCATGGCTTGTCAGCCAATGGTACTTCCCATACGAAGTTGCGGTTGCGCACGGACCATTCGCCCGCCTGCTGCTTTACCTTGTCCTCCTGGCCTTTGACGGGCAGGACAAAGTAATTGCCGTCTTCGCGCATCACGATCCGGCCATTCGGGCCAATTTTGCTGGATTCCCAAATGCCGACAATGGCGCAAGGCTGCGGATGACTGCCAAGCATCGCATTGACGTATTTTTCCGCCTCCTGTTTCCCAAAGCCGACCATGCCGGCCACGCCAAGCGCCGCCGCCATGCCGACCATGGTAGAAGGGAGAATGCCGCTGTTTCCGCCGCGCAGGCGGACAATATCGTCGAATGCAGCGCCCATCCAGCCGGCGCCGATTTCATTTTCGCGCAGCGTCACTTTGCCACGCCGGATCATGAGCACGAGTACCAGGATGTTCGCAAGCGGGATAATGATGAACACCATCGCCAGAATCCGCATCACGATATTCGATCCCGCCCCCTTTGCCAGCCGGTAGACGGCAGCCATCGCCAAGACGGTAACGCCCAGCGCCAGAACGGACTTCGGCCAGCCGACCAAGTCACGGATGTAGTAAGCCGCGACAAAATAAAGCAGCGTCGCATAGACTGTCAGGCGCAAGCCATCGGCGAGCATGAACAGCCGCGGGTCAGCGCCGGAATCGGCTACCGCATGCGGTTCCGGCTCCGGCTCGCGGTGCGACATGGGCGGCATGGCAGGTTTGTCTTCCGCTGGCGCCGGCGACAGGCCGGACGCGGCCGAAGCTTTCCTGGCCGCGACAGGCCGCGGCTGCGGCGGGCTTGGCGGCGGCGGTTTGGGATAGGCCTCCCGGTCGTGCTCCGGTGCCAGCGTTGCATGGCAGCCGGCACGTTCCTTCAGCGCATCCACATAGAACTGGGCTTGGGCGCGCGTCACTCCTTTCTTGACTATCTTGCGCCGCCCGCCCGACAACAGCGCCAGCATTTCCGTGATCGGCTTGTTCATCACGGCCGCAAGGCGGCTGGCGGCATCGCCCAGCGCCACGCCCGGCGCGGGGCCTTCCAGCACGACCTGGTAAGTCACGGGACGATGCACTTTGCCAGACTGGTTATCCACCGCAGTCAGGCCAAGTTCGCCGGCAAGATAAAATGCATGCGGGACCACTTCGTCCTTGCGGTAGTTCACGGCCAGCCGGCCAGCATCCCCAGCGAAATGGGCTTCCCACGGAGTGTCCGGAAACAGCGCAGACAGCGCGTCGAGAAAACGCTTGAGCAAGGCGGAAGGCGGCTGCCCGCTAGCCTCTTGCCGCAGCTTGTTCATAAACGGAAATACGTCCAGGTCCGTTTCCGGAGTGGCGATTGACGCCAGTTGAATCTGGTAACTCATGCAAATTGATTAAACTATTATCAATGCATGTTAAATTACTATAGGGCAAAAATAAAGGCCGGAGAGGCGTGGAAACGACAGCGCCTCTCGCTATCCGGGCTGACCAGCCGTTGCGGGATTACTGCAGGTAGTTGATGAAGGCGTAACCGCCAGCCGGTGCGAGGACCAGCAATGCAAGCAGCAGTTTGGTGGAAGGCAGCATGCCCTCGCGGCCGCCCAGTTCGCGCACCTCGTCGGCGTCCAGCAGGGAGTTCCGGGTGGTGAGCCCATTCTCTTTCAGGACGCCCGCAGCGCGGAAATAGGTCCACGCAACCATCAGGCTGCCTACGCCCGGAACCAGTGCGAGCAGCGCAAACACCAGCGTGCGCAGCAGGCTCGAACCCATTGCCTGGCCAAGCCTGAGCACCGCGATGGCACCCAGCAAATTCATCGCCACCCAAAACGACATCAGGTATGGCGATTTGAGGCGCAGCACCATCACCAGCAAAAGCAGTGCAATGCTGCCGGCCAGCGATGCGGCGGCCATGCGCTGCGACTCGGCGGTCCTGAACATGGATTCGTCCGGCTCGATGCCGACAATTACCGGCTGGTCGAAGCTGGTAGTCATTGGCGCTGGCGCAACGCGAACCGGAGGCACGCTTGGCGCCTTGGGTGCAGTCTTGGCTGCAGCGTGCGGCACGGCCTTGGCGGCGGCTTTGCGCGGTTCCGGCGAAACCGAAGCGCGGCAGCTGGCGCGCTCGCGCAAGGCAGTCACATAAACTTCAGCCTGGGCGCGGGTCAGGCCTTTCTTGACCAGGGTACGGCGGCGCGAATGCAGCAGCAGCACCATTTGCGGGAGCGGCTGGTTCATCAACTCCGCAAGCTGGGTTGCGGCGACTTCCACTTCCACGCCTTCCACCACGCCTTCCAGCACTACCTGGTAAGCCTGCGGCCGATGCACGGCGCCGTTTTGCTCGTCCACCACCGTCACGCCAAGGTCGCTGGCAATGCGCAGTACGTGAGGAATCACTTCGTCGTGGCGGCGCGAAATCGCTACGCTGCCATAGCCGCCCTTGAAGTTATCCGCCAGCGGGCCATCCGCCCAAGGACAGTTGTCAATTGCCTTATCCCCGGCGCCATAGCTGGTCAGGCAGGGGAACAGCTTCAGGATGGCATCGCGAAAACTCTTCAACTGCTGGGATGGCGCAATGCTGATGGTGGCGCCGGCAATCTGTTCCAGGAAAGGGAGCACTTCCGCATCGTTGGCGGGAACCTCGCGCGCGACGATGTGCAGTAGATAAGTCATAAATTAAACGTAGCCAAACTCGTAATGGCTGATGGTAAATTACCGGCGAGCAAATTAATAGTCCGTGCGGCATGAAAACGACAGCCGCCAACGTGGCGACAGTCAAGCCGCTAAAGGTGTATGCGCCGCGATTTCAGTACGGTTGCGGCCATTTTCCTTGGCGCGGTACAGGGCGGCATCGGCGCGCGATAACAAACTGTCAAGGGACTCACCCGGCGCCTGCTGGCAGGCGATGCCGATACTGACGGTGCAAGGCGGCAAGCCGGATTGTTGGCACTCATGCAATTGCGACTGGATACGCTGCGCCAGTTGCTGCGCTTGCGGCAGCGCGGTTTCCGGCAACAGCACCACAAACTCCTCGCCGCCGAAGCGCGCCACGAAATCGCATTGGCGCACGGAACGCGTCACCACCGATGCTACGTGCACCAGCACCTTGTCGCCTTGCGCGTGGCCATGCTGGTCGTTGATCGCCTTGAACAAGTCCAGATCGATCGCCATCAGCGACAGAGGCGAATCGTTGCGTTGCTGGCGCGCCCGCACGCCGCTGAAGCTTTGCAGGAATCCACGGCGATTCAATACGCCGGTCAGCGGATCGTGGGTGGAACGCTGTTCCAGGATCTTTTGCAGCTTGCGCGTGGCCAGCATGAGAAAGGCCACCGTCATCAGCAAGGCCATGAAGTTGGCCAGCGCGAGGTAGACATTGGCCAGGGGGCTGCGCTTCATCAGGTCCGCCACCTCGCCGCTGATGAACATCGCTGCCACGCCGCGCGTGAGCACGTTGGCCACCTGCAGCGCCAGCAGGATGCCGAAGAACCAGCTCGTAAAATGCGCAGTGCGATGGCGCCAGACCAGCCGCAACTGGTCGATATAGAACACTGCGACCAGGAAGCTGAAGGCCGTCGCACGGCGCGGGAAGTTGGGCTCGGCCAGCAGCCACCACAGGATCGCCGCCAGCTCCAGCACCCACACCGTGTGGAAGATCGCCCATCCCGGCGGCTCGCCGAAAAAGCGCCGCGTCCCCACCATCGACAGGCCGATGCCCCACATCAGGCAAGTGTTCGCCGCAGGCAGCGCCACTTCGTCCGGCAGCAGTCCGCGCGACAGGAACAGCCCACCCGCGCCAACCATGCAAAGCAGGCCGCAGGCCCAGTGCCCGACACCCGCCACCTCGCGGCGGAAGCTCACGTGCATGGAGTACATGGCTGCCGCCAGCACCGCGCAGGTCAGCGTGGTGGTGAAAAGGATGGTGAACGGGTCCAGCGCGAACTTCACGGCAAGATCAGGCTGTCGGGCGGCGCAGGCTGGTTTTCTGCTGTTCCACCGCGATGGTGATGCCCGGCGCTCGGTCGCCCTGCAGCACCACCTCGAAGGCCATCAGCTCGTCGCGGCGGAAGGCATGCACCTGCACGGTTTCGCCCACCTTGTAGCGGGACAGCAGGCCGTCGACATTGGACGGGTTGCCGCTGACGCGCAAGCCATCGATTGCCACCAGCAGGTCGTTGGCGGACAAGCCGGCTTTCTGCGCGGCGCCGCCATCGTGCACGGCACTCAGCTTGCAGTCGGCGCCCTCGCGGCCAATGTTGACGTCGAGGCTGGGCTTGGACGATTTGCGTTCATCCTTATAGCCGACGCCGAACTGCGGCAGCAGCTTGGGCAGCGGCACGTCGTCGGTGCCGCGGATGTATTTGTCGAAGAAGGACTTCAGCTTGAAGCCGGCTACGCTGTCGAACAGCGCCTCCACTTCTTCCGGCGTCACGCCGCGCGGCTTGCCGTTGTAGAAGTCACGGCCGAATTTCTGCCACAGCGCGCGCATGATGTCGTCCAGCGAGCGCTTGCCACTGGTCTTGGCGCGAATGGTCAGGTCCAGGCCCAGGCCAATCAGCGAGCCCTTGGCATAGTAACTGACGATGGCGTTCGGCGAATTTTCGTCCTGGCGGTAGTACTTGCCCCAGGCGTCGAAGCTCGAATCGGCCACGCTTTGCTTGGTGCGGCCACTGCCGCGCAGCACGGCGCCAACGGTCTTGCCCAGCATCTTGAAGTAGCCCTCTTCCGATAGCAGGCCGGCGCGCACCAGCATCAGGTCGTCGTAGTAGCTGGTGAAGCCCTCGAACAGCCAGAGCAGCGGGGTGTAGTTCTCCACCTGGTAATCGTAAGGCGCGAATACCGCCGGCTTGATACGTTTGACGTTCCAGGTGTGGAAGTACTCGTGGCTGCACAGGCCGAGGAATTTCATATAGCCTTCGCTCGGCTCCTTGCCTTTCTGCGCGGTGGTCGGCAAGTCGGCACGGGAGCAGAACAGTGCCGTGGAGGCGCGGTGCTCCAGGCCGCCGTAACCGTCGCCCACCACCATGGTCATGAAGACGTAGCGGTCCATCGGGGCTTTTTTCGTGCGCGGCTCGAAGAAGGCGATTTGCGTTTCGCAGATCTGTTTCAGGTCGGTGCAGACGCGGGCGATGTCGAGGTTGGGCACGCGGCCGGTGAACACCACGTCATGCTGCACACCCAGCGCCTTGAAGCTGGCCATTTCGAAGGCGCCCATTTCCACCGGGCTGTCGATCAACTCGTCGTAGTCCTGGGCGATGTAGGTACCGAAGCCGTAACGCCTGGCCTTCAGCTCCTTCAGCGCGGTGGCGACGCGCCATTTGGCTGCTGCCTCATGGCCCGGGCGCTGGATGTCGACCACGTGCGGCTCGTCCTCCTGGCCGACGGCGCGCAGGAACACACTGGTGCCGTTGAAGAAGCCGTGGGTCTGGTCAAGGTGGGCGGCGCGCACCGACAGGTCCCAGGCATAGACTTCATAGTGCACGGTGAGCTTGCCCTTGCAGGGCGCGGCTTGCCAGGAATGCTTGTCGAGCTTGGCCAGTTCGACCGGCTGGCCGCTGGCTTCGGCGCTGATCTGCACGATGTTGCGCGAGAACTCACGGACCATGTAGCTGCCGGGGATCCAGGCCGGCAGCACCAGTACCTGGCCTTCAGGGGCTGGCGCTTCAATGGTCATCGTGACCTGGAACATATGGGTCGCCGGGTCTTTGGCGGCAATGGTGTAGCTGATTTTCTTGTTTTTCATTGGATGTCGGACGGCGTGTCGATATCCTGCAGGATGCCGGAATCGTTCACCGTCAGTTCGTTAACCGGGTTGTTCTTCAAAATACTGCGGGCGCCCTGGTCGCCCGCCAGGGCCAGCAGGCCCGGCAGATGGGCGCGGCCGAAGGCCACCGGGTTGCCGCGCTTGCCCAGGTGCACCGGCGCGGCGATGCCGGCGCCCTGTCCGATCGCACCGGCCAGCGCTGCCATTGTGGATGGTTGCACATAGGGCATGTCGG
>DASWTB010000475.1:0-37125 GCA_036402315.1 Pseudoduganella sp.
TACCGCTCCGTATGCAGCTGTACGCGGTCCGGCTCGCCGCCCGATTGGCACAACAGCTTGTGGTGATACTCCAGCACCTGCAAGTCGTTCGGGTAGTCGGCCACCATGCCGCCCATCTGCCGCAGCGCGTCGGGATAACGGGATTCCCGCACCAGGATCACCGCCCGGGCCAGTTCCAGGGCGCGCGGGTCCGCTGGCGCGGCCGCCCGTTCGTCGTCGGGCTGGATGCCCAAGTCTTCGTGGTGCCGGAACAGCAGGTATCCCATCATCGCTCCCATGACCATATTGAAATAGGCAGTGCTTACGACCGGGATTGCGATGAGCAGGTAGGGATAGTGCTCCGCCAGGTACTCGAGCGTTGCGGCAGGCATGAGCGCCATCGCCCGTGCCGGCCCTTGCGCGGTAATCAGCAACACCACAAGCAGGCCGAGATAGGACCAGCCGATACGGAATGCCAGCTGAATGACCTGTAAGGGATCGAGGGCGTCCCGCAAGGAGCCGTGGATCGCCAGCAGCATGATGCTGGCCGGCAGCAAACCCGACAGGCAGATAATCATACCGAGACCCGGCAAGCCGAAACGCCCCAGACAAGCCACCATAATGCCGTAGGCCAGCATCAGTCCGAGCATCTTGAGCGTCGTTGGATTGCCGTCAAACAGTTCTGGAATACTGGGCGGTTGCGCCCTGCCCCGGCTGCAAAACTCGATGACGCGCAGGCTTTGCCGGACTGCCAGCGCAATCACGATGAAGACCGGCAGGAAGATCAGGATGCTGTGCGGGTCAAACAGCACCGCCGACGCGCTGGTCAGTCCGGCGAGCAAGGCGAGAAAAATCAATCCATTCTTCGCCAACGGGTAGGCGAAGAAACGGGACATGTGCGTCCAGAACGACGGCAGGGCATTGCCGACGCCGAGATATCGCATCTTGCCGGTGCACAGCGTGCAATACAGCGAGTGGGTCGCCTGAGGCGCAGCCGGGAAACACTCCTGGCACAGGAGTGTGCCGCATGCTACGCAATTCCAGTTTGCAGCCCTGTCCGCGTGATACACGCAATAATCTGTTGCCACGATGCCGCACCTTCTGCCGGATGGTAGTTAAAAAGCCAACATGATAACATTGTCATTCAGAAATTACCATGTCAATATTGTCATCATGTGCCGCTCACACCACTAGCGCCCGTACCAGTAGCGGGGACGGTGCGCACGCCAGGTGGCGACGTCCACCCGATCGCCAAACGCGAGCACCACCGCGCCCTCCTCGTCCGTCCGCACGCGGCGTATGCCCAGTTCACCGTAGCGCATCCACACCGTCTCCTTCGGATGATGGTAGCGATTCCTCCACCCCACCTGGAATATAGCCACGGACGGGCGCACGGCCGCGAGAAAAACCGCTGTTGACGAAGTGCCGCTGCCGTGGTGCGGCGCCAGCAGCACGTCGGCACGCAACTGATCGGCCCCGCGCAGCACCAGCTCTGCTTCCTGCGCCGCTTCGATATCGCCGGCCAGCAGGATCGCCGTGCGGCCGTTCGTAATCTTCAACGTGCAACTGCGCGCATTTGCCTTCAGTCCGGGCTCTGCATAGCTGGCGGCTGCCGGATGCAGCATCTCGAAGCGAACACCGTCCCACTCCCAACGCTGTCCCGCAGCGCACTGCAGATGGCGCTTGGCTGCGCGTGCGACCGGGTGTCCAGGCGCCAGCGACGAGGCGACCCAGTCCACCGCCTGCTCGCCCAGCACTGCCAACGCACCGCCGCTATGGTCGGTGTCGCCGTGACTGACCACCATGCCGTCGAGCCGTGCGATGCCGCGCTGCCGCAGATACGGCAGGATTACGCGGTTGCCGCCGTTGGTTTCCGGCGTATAGGCGGGACCAGTGTCGTACAGCAGGCGGTGCTTTCCCGTCTCGATCAGGACGGCCATGCCCTGCCCCACGTCGAAGGCGACGGCGCGCAATTCGCCGGGTTGCGGGCTGTCCGGCTGCGCTGACAGCAGCGGCAGCCAGCAGGCCAGGCCAAGCCACCGCAGCGGCCAGCCGCGCGGCGCCAGCATCCAGGCAGTCCCGGCGAGGGCGAAGGCGAATACCGGCCAGCTTGGCGCTGGGGCTGACCACACTGCGTGCGATTGCACAGAGAGCCACTGCAGCAGTTCGAGCAACGCTTCCAGCACCCAATGGGCGCATTGCAGCACCGGCGCGGCCAACGGGTCCGGCAAGACACTGCCTGCCAACGCCAGCGGTGTGACCAGCAGGCTGATGATGGGAATGGCGATGGCATTGGCCAGCGGGCTGACGAGCGAAACCTGGGAAAACAGCAGCATTGTCAGCGGCACAAGGCCGACCGTGACGGCAAGCTGCGTCCGCGCGGCCAGACGGAGGGACTCGCGTGTGCGGGCCAGCCATGCTGTATTGCGCCAGGAGGCGCTCGCAGGCTCCTGCGCAACCGTGGCGGTATCCGCCGGAGCGGCCGGCAGCGCGCCCGCAGATTCTGCGGCACCGGACGGCGACACCCTGCCGACGGTCGCATACAGGATCGCGGCGACTGCACCAAACGACAGCCAGAATCCCGGCCACATCACCGCCCAGGGATCAAGGATCACTACCACGCCTGCCGCCAGGGCCAGTACATGCGAAATCGCCGACACCCGGTCCAGCCACACCGCAATGGCGACCACCGCGAGCATGTACAAGGTTCGCTGCGCTGGGACCCCGAACCCTGCCAGTGCGACATAGCCCCATGCTGCCAGGAACCCGGCGATCACCGCCAGCCGCGCTGCCGGCATCAGCAAAGGCAACTGCCATTCCGGCATGAAGAATGATTTCCGCCACAAGCACCCCACCACCCACGCGACAAGGCCGGCGATCATGGTGATATGCAGGCCCGAAATGGATACGAGATGCGAAATGCCAGTGCGGCTGAAGACCTGCCAATCCTGCTGCGAGATCCCGCGCTGGTCGCCCATCGCCAGCGCAGCAATAACGGGGGCGAACCGCGCATCCGGCAGCGCGGCATTGATATGCTGGCGGATCGCGTAACGGGCGCGTTCAACCGCATTGTGTGCACTCGGCACAAAGCCGGACAGCCGTTCGTTGCGGCCCTCGGCGCGCACGTAGCCGGTGGCCCGGATGTCTTGCTCCAGCAGCCACAACTCATAGTCGAAGCCATGGGGATTGGCGTTGCCGTGCGGCCGCTGCAAACGCACCTTCAGACGCCAGCGCTCGCCTGGCAGCAATTCCGGCGGCGGCGTACCGTTGCCGGCGCGCGTCCCGGCGTACCAGGACAGCACAATGCGCGGCGGAACAGCCGATGGCGATTCAACCGCGAAATTGAAGCGGGTGCTGCCATCCTGTCGGTTCGGCAGGCTGTCGATTGTGCCGACGATATCAAAGTCATGCCCTTCGTCGGACTTCGCCAGCTCGTTGGACAGGCTAGCCTGAGCAATGAAGGCGGCCCAGGCGAAGCCCACCAAAGCCCCCGCCGCGGCAGCAAGGCCCGCACGGAGCAGCAAGAAGAAAGTGGCCAGGCGCTGCGAGGCGTTAAGCGCCGCGCGCCGCATCAGCCACGCGCTCCCGGCAGCGGCAAGCATGGCAGCTGATATACAAGCCAGTTGCGTGGCCGCTTCCGGCAATACTGCCTGTGCCTGCAGCCAGGCCACGCCGCCGACCAGGCCGAGGATTGCGCACCGCATCTCCCCTCCCCGGCAGGCTGGCCGGTCAGGCGGCCATCAAGGCCCGCAAGCGCGGCATCACGTCCAACGCATTCTGAGTCGTCGCCGCAGCGACCTCGCCCGGATCCGCGCTGCGCAGCCCGGCCAGGGCTTCGCCAATTCCCGCCACTTCGGCTGGCGTATTCACGCCCGGGTGCACCCAGGAAGGCGCAATATCCGGCGCGTCCGTCTCCACCACGATGGAGGAAAGCGGCAATTCAGCCGCCAGTCGGCGGATCTGCAGCGCGCGGGTGAAGGTCAGGTTGCCGCCAAATCCCAGCTTGAAGCCGGCCTCGATATAAGCCTGCGCCTGCTGGAAACTGCCATTGAACGCATGGGCAATGCCGCCCGCGGGCCCAACCTGCCGTACATGCTTCAGTACCTGGTCTTGCGACTTGCGCACGTGGCACAAGACCGGCAGTTCGAAATCCCGCGCGATCTTGAGCTGCTCGCGCAGGAAATACACCTGCTTCTCGCGCATTTCCGGCTCGCACAGCATGGGAATGAAGAAATCGAGCCCGATTTCCCCGATAGCGACAAAGCGCGGATCGTCCATCGCCTGCGCGACCGCCTCGCGCATGAACACTAGATCCTCCTGCACGGCATGCGGCACATAGATCGGATGAATGCCCAGCCCATAGCTCGCATTCGGAGCCTTGTGCGCCAGCTCGCGCACCACGGCGAAATTGGCGCGATCGACCGCCGGGATCACCACCATTCCCACGCCATGCTCTTGCGCCCGCGCAGCCTGCGCCAGCGACTGGCCGCCGAATTCGTGGGCATCAAGATGGCAATGGGTATCGATCCACATGGCGTGGTCCTCAGGCGGGGTTCAAGCCTTCGTCGGTCAGGCGCAGCATGCGGTCGCAGCGCTCGGCCAGGCTCGCATCGTGGGTCACGATGATGAAAGCCGTGCCAAGGGTACGCGACAGCTCGAGCATCAGGTCGAAGACTTTCTCGGCAGTCGAATGATCCAGGTTGCCGGTCGGTTCATCGGCCAGCACGCAGGCCGGCTTTGTCACCAGTGCCCGCGCCAGGGCCACGCGCTGCCGTTCGCCGCCGGAGAGCTCGCCCGGCACGTGGGTCACACGCTTCTCCAGGCCCACGCGCGCCAGCATTTCGCGCGCCTGCTGCTCCGCCTCCGCGCGCTTGACGCGGCGGATCAGCAGCGGCATTGCCACATTGTCCAGCGCCGAGAATTCCGGCAGCAGATGGTGGAACTGGTAAACAAATCCCAGCTCGCGATTGCGCAGGTCGCCGCGCGCAGTCTCGTTCATTGAGGCGAAATCGCTTCCTTTCAGGATCACATTGCCCGTGGTCGGTGTATCCAGGCCGCCCAGCAGGTGCAGCAGCGTCGATTTGCCGGAACCGGAGGCGCCGACAATGGCCACCCGCTCGCCACGCGCCACGGACAGGTCGATCTTTTCCAGTACCTTGACCTTGTAGCTGCCCTGGGTGAAGATCTTGCCGAGGTCTCGGCAGCTCAACACATTACTCATAGCGCAGCGCCTCCGCAGGTTTGACGTTGGCCGCCCAGCGGCTCGGGTACAAAGTCGCCACAAACGCCAGCAGCACGGCGACCACGCCGATCACGCCAACATCGGACCAATGCATGTCCGATGGCACGGAGCTGATTGTGTATATATCTTTAGGCAAGAACTGCACTCCCAGGAGGTTTTCAATAAATGGAACGATGACGTCGATATTCAGCGACACCAGCACGCCGCCGCCCACGCCAAGCACGGCGCCGAGCAAGCCAACCAGCGCGCCCTGGATCACGAAGATCTTCTGGATCGAACGCGGCGAGGCGCCGATCGTGCGCAGGATGGCGATATCGGCCTGCTTGTCCGTCACCGTCATGACCAAAGTCGACACGAGGTTGAAAGCCGCTACCGCCACGATCAGCGCCAGCACGACGAACATCATGCGTTTCTCAGTTTGCACCGCTGCGAACCAGGTCGCATTGAGTTTTGACCAATCCCGTACAGTCAATTCCTTCGGAACCAGCTTTTGCAGCTCGCCAGCCACTTCGGGCGCGCGGTGCATATCTTCCAGTCGCAGGCGCAGGCCCGCCGGCCCGTCCAGCCGCAATAACTTCTGCGCATCCTCGATATGGATGAAAGCCATGCTCTCGTCGAACTTCTGGTGCCCCGCCACGAACACGCCGGCCACGGTGAAGGTACGCATGCGCGGCACAATGCCGGCCGGGGTCACTGTCCCTTGCGGCAGCACCATGGTTACCTTGTCGCCGAGATTGACTTGCAAGGCGCGCGCCATGTCGATGCCCAGCACTATGCGGAATTCGCCGGGTTTCAGGTCATTGAAACTGCCGTAACGGGTAGTCTTTGCCAGCTCGGAGACATTCGGCTCCACTTCGGGCAGCACGCCGCGCACCACGGCAGGACGCAGCGCCTCGCCGCCGTGCGACAGCATGGCCTCGGCCTGAACGAAGGGCGCGGCGCCCTTCACTTCGGGATTGGCTTGCAGCTTTTTGGCCAGGTCCTGCCAGTCCGGCAAGCTGGTGCCGCGTTCGAACACTTCGACGTGGGCCAGCACCGACAGCATGCGCCCGGTAACGTCCTTGCGGAAGCCGTTCATCACCGACAGGATGATGATCATGGCGCCGACGCCAAGCGCGATGCCGCCGACCGAAATCAGCGAAATGAAGGAAATGAAGCTGTTGCGGCTGCTGCGCTTGCCCGCACGGGTATAGCGCAAGCCGACGATCCATTCGAATGGGAGGTTTTTACTCATAACGCAGGGCCTCCGCAGGTTTGACGCGGGCAGCCCACCAGCTAGGATAGAGGGTCGAGACAAGTGCCAGGAACAGCGAGGTTACGCCAATCGAGGCGACATCGCCCCAGCGCAGGTCGGATGGTACGGCACTGATAAAATAGATGTCCTGGGACAGGAAGTGCACGCCGAACAGGCTTTCCAGGGCGCCCACGATAGGCCCGACGTTCAACGCCAGCAGTACGCCGCAAACAACGCCGATGGCCGTGCCGAACACACCGACCAGGGCGCCCTGCACCACGAAAATCTTCATGATCGAGAACGGCGAGGCGCCCAGCGTGCGCAGGATGGCGATATCGGCCTGCTTGTCAGTCACCGTCATCACCAGCGTGGCCACCAGGTTGAAGGCCGCCACCGCGATGATCAGGGTCAGGATGATGAACATCATGTTCTTTTGCGACTTCACCGCCGCGAACCAGCCCGAATTCAGCTTGGTCCAGTCGCGTATCACCAGTTGGCCTGGCATGACGGTGCGAAGTTCATTCGCCACGGCGGGCGCCTTCTGCATATCCTGCAAACGCAAGCGCAGGCCGGCCGGGCTGGAAGCGTTATTCAACTCCTGGGCATCGCCCAGATGGATCAGAGCGAGCCCCGAATCGAATTCATTGTGGCCGGACTCGAAGGTGCCGGCAACGGTGAACGACCGCATGGTGGGCGCCATATTCGACGTGGCATTCCCTTGCGCCATCGCCAGCGCCACTTTGTCGCCCGGCTTCACCTCCAGCTCTTTCGCCAGCTCCGCCCCCAGGATGATGTTGAAAGCGCCCGGCTGCAAAACCCCGAGCGTGCCCTGTTTCATCTGTTTACCGATGTCGGATACCTTCGGCTCTTCGCCCGGCAGGATGCCGCGCACGATCGAAGGACGCATGAAGTCGCCGCCATGCACCAGCATCCCTTGCAGTTCAATGAATGGCGCCGCGCCCTTCACTTGCGGGTTGCGGGCTGCGGCAGCCGCAGCGACGCGCCAGTCGCCAGGGTCGCCGCTACTCACGTCGTAGAGTTCCACATGACCCAGTACGGACACCATGCGCTCGGTCACCACCGTCTGGAAGCCGTTATAGACCGACAGCACCACGATCAGGGCGGTTACGCCAAGCGCGATGCCTGCCATCGAAATCGCGGAAATAAAGGAGATGAAGCTATTGCGCCCATTGCGCCTGCCAGCGCGTGTATAGCGCAGGCCAACCAGCCATTCAAACGGCATTTTTATTAAATTGACACAGTAAAACACGCAGTTTGCCATATAAAGAGATTCCACTACAATGCCGCATGGCTTCCACGACCGTCGTACTCCCCTTCGCATTGCCGCCCGCCGAACTGGCATCGGAACTCTCCCACAACCTGCAGGCTCCCGCCCTTGCAACCTTGCTTTCGCGCAATAATTTGCTGAAAAAGCATGTTATCGACGAAGATAGCCGCGTTTTACCGCATGAAGCGTGGCTGGCCCGCGAGCGCGGCGGCCTTGCCAGCGCCGTCATGCGCGGCTTTGGGCTGGCGCCGAAGGAAGGCTACTGGTTCATCGCCCATCCGGTCCATATCCAGCTCGCGCGCAACCACCTGGTGCTGGCCGATTCGCGCCGCTTGCGCCTGGACGAAGCGGACGCACGGGTGCTGTTCGAACTGGCCAAGCCCTACTTCGACGACCTGGTCTGGGGCGATGCAGAGACCTGGTTCATGCGCGCCGACGGCTGGCATGCGCTGGATACCGCCTCGCCCGATGGCGCCATGGGCAGCAACCTGGCCGACTGGATGCCTGTCGGCCCGACCGCATTGGCCTTCAAGAAGCTGCAGAATGAAATCCAGATGCTGTGGCACGAGCATCCCGTCAACGAAGCTCGCCAGCAGCGCGGCCTGGCGCCGGTGAACTCGTTCTGGATGTGGGGCGGCGCAAATGCCGGCCCGGTCGCAAGCCCCCCGCCGTCAAGCCTCGCTGTCGCCGCAGCAGCCCCTTCCTGGCTGGCAGCCCTGGCAACACCGGGGACAAAGGCGGCGCCAGGGCAAGGCGGCACCATAGTACTGCCCCAACTGATCCCGCTGGGCGCCGGCAACGACTGGGGCGCGTGGCTGGGCGCCATGCAGCAACTTGAACACGAATGGTTCGCCCCGCTGCTGGCCGCCCTGCGCGACGGCCGCACCACCGACCTGACCCTGATCCTGTCCAGCCGCGAGGGCTGGACCGAAATCCGCACCAGCAAACCTGCCCTGCGCAAATTCTGGCGCGCACAGAACCTGAAGACCCTTTCGCAATGACCCGTATCGCCATCCGTCCCTGCCCGTCGCAGGAAGCCGAACTGCTGCTCCAGGGCGGCATCCACCCCGTGCTGGCCCGCCTGTTTGCCGCACGAGGCCTGAACAATCCGGCAGAACTGTCCAGCGAGCTGGCAGCCCTGATCCAGCCTTCCGGCCTGCTGCACATCGATCGCGCCGCCGAATTCCTGGCCGACTCCATCGCAGCCGGCAAGCGCATGGTCATTGTGGCCGACTACGACTGCGACGGCGCTACCGCCTGCGCCACCGCCATCCGTGGCCTGCGCGCCATGGGCGCCAACGTCGACTTCATCGTCCCCAATCGCTTCGAATACGGTTACGGCCTGACGCCGGAGATCGTCGAGCTCACCGCGCGCGAGAAATCGCCGGACATCATCATCACCGTCGACAATGGCATCGCCAGCATCGAAGGCGTGGAAGAAGCCAAGCGGCGCGGCATCGACGTTGTGGTCACCGATCACCACCTGCCGGGCGACAGCCTGCCGGATGCACGCGTCATCGTGAACCCGAACCAGCCGGCCTGCGGCTTCCCGTCCAAGCACCTGGCCGGCGTCGGCGTGGTGTTCTACGTGCTGCTGGCACTGCGCGCAGAAATGCGCCGGCGCGGCATATTCGACGCCCAGACCCAGCCCAAGCTCGATTCCCTGCTTGACCTGGTGGCGCTGGGCACCGTCGCCGACGTGGTGCGGCTCGACACCAACAACCGCATCCTCGTCGCGCAAGGCCTGAAGCGCATGCGCGCCGGCCGCATGCACCCTGGCGTGGCGGCCCTGTTCCGTGTGTCCGGACGCTCTGTGCGCACCGCGTCCCCGTTCGACCTTGGCTTCGCCCTCGGCCCGCGCCTGAACGCAGCGGGCCGCCTGGAAGACATGTCGCTTGGTATCGAATGCCTGTTGACGGACGACGAAACACGCGCCTGGGAACTGGCGCAGCAGCTTAACGACATCAACCTGAAGCGCCGCGAGATCGAGGCGGAGATGCAGGATGCCGCGCTGCTGCACCTGGACGATTTCCAGCCGGCCGACCGCACCACGATCTGCGTCTACGACGACAGCTGGCACCAGGGCGTGATCGGCATCGTCGCCTCGCGCCTGAAAGAACGCTTCTACCGGCCGACGATCACGTTCGCCCCAGCGGGCGATGGCATGATCAAGGGTTCCGGGCGCTCGATCCCGGGCTTCCACCTGCGCGATGCGCTGGACCTGGTGTCCAAGCGTGCGCCGGGCGTGATCGATAAATTCGGCGGCCACGCCATGGCGGCCGGGCTTAGCCTGCGCGCCGAGGCCTTCGAGCATTTCTGCGCTGCCTTCGAGGCGGTTGGCCAGGCCTGGCTGACCGAATCGCAACTGGAGCGCGTGGTCGAAACCGACGGCCCGCTGGAGGAGAACTGCTACACGACCCAGTTCATCGAACTGCTGGATGGCCAGGTCTGGGGGCAGGGCTTTGCGCCACCGGTGTTCTGCGACGAATTCCGCGTGCTAAGCCAGCGCATCCTGAAAGACCGCCACCTCAAGCTGATGCTGGAGAAAAAAGGCGTGCGCTATGACGCCATCTGGTTTGGCCACACCGATGCACTGGGCGAACGGGCCCGCGTCGCATTCCGCCTGGATGCCAATGAATACAACGGCGTGACCCGCGTCCAGTTGCTGGTGGAGCACGCCGAGTCGGCTTGATCAGGGCTTTCTGCAGTCGCAAACGCGTTCGCCTTTGTCGAACACGATGCGCCATCTGCCGGGCGCTTCCTGGCGCCAGACGGAATTGAAACGGCCTGTGATCTTGCCCTGCGGGTCGCGCACCGGCCCCGAAGAATGCGCCAGGGTGCCGGAATCGAGCACCTCGACCTGGTCGGGCTCCCAACTGAACGGCGCTTCCGGCTTTTCATAGAAAGCCTTCCATTCAGCTGCAACGGTTTCCTTGCCGCGCAAGGCCTTGGAGCCGTTGTAGAAAATCGTCTCATCCGCGAGGAAAGAGGTGAAAGCCTGGTGGTCGCGCTTGGCCATTGTGGCCGCGAAAGCACGTTCGGTATCGGCCACCTGCTGCTTCAGTTCCGCATTATTGGGAGGTGCCTGGAAGGTGGTGCATGCCGTCGTCGCTGCAATAGCCAGCAGAAGGATCATCTTATTCATCTCGTCTCCACGCGATGTTGGGTGGCCAAATACTAGCAAAGGAGATAACACAAGTCATCCCTTTCGCCGGCCGGCTGCGTGGACAGCAGCGCATCGTGCCCCAACCGTGAGCCAGCGCCCAGCCTCGCTCCAACGCCCGCTCCAGGCGCGAGATGCACGCGAGCCTCGGCCTGCAGGCCGCTATCGCCCGCGGCCAATCGCCACAACTGCGCCAAGGCCAGGGCACCCCGCCCTCCAGGCAGGAATCCCTCGGCCGATTGCGCGCCAAGCGGCCCGACATGAACGCGCAGGGCGCTGTCGATCCGCCACAAGCGCTCGCCAAGTAGCGCACCGGCGCCGCAGCAGGAATTCGCGCGGCCAAGGGCGCTACACTGCAGATGCGGCAGGCTCTCCCAGCGTCCGGCAAACTGCTCAACCCAAACTGGCACGCCCAGCGCATACGAGATCTGTTCACCGAGTCCCCTTGCCCTCAGCGGACCTCGCTGGGCTGGAATCGCCGGCAATGACGCGTATTCGGGACGGCCTTCGCGCCACGCTACGCAGAATGCTTCGACTGCCGGAGCCGACAGGAGGTCGAGGAAGGTGCGGGCCGCCTCGCTGCCCGCCCTTGATACGCTCTCCGTGTAGAAGTACGGCAATGCACCGGACATACCGAGCAAGCCTATGCACGCTGGCGTGACAGCCCTGCCGTCCGCCGCTTCAACATCGCTCGCGGGGAATGCCAGCGACAAGCCGTTGCGCCACTCAGGCGCACCAAGCACGCTTGCCAATTGGAAGACGGCATATTCGTGCGCCTCCGCGTCGTTCACTCCAGCAGCGTACCGGCATTCCTCGCTTTGCATCGCATCAGCTCCTCGCCTGAATCGGCCGATGCCAGCACCAGCCGGGTAAAAGTGTTCATGTGAGCGCATTCACCGAAGAAGCGGTCCATGACTTGCCCGAACAGCAGCAGGCCGCAGCCTGCGAACGCAGCTTCATCGACCTGCAAGCGGATTTCGGTCCCCACGAGCGGCGCGGCCCGGCCTGGGCGCAGCATGACGGTCTTAGCATCGAGAGCGCGTACGGCGCCGATGATTGCGCGGCTCGCCGGGGATTGATCGATGGCCTGGGTTGCCATCAGCTCGCGCAGGGTGCCCGCATCGAGCGGCAGGTGATCCAGCGCCAGCAGGGAGTTGAGCTGCCAGCGGCAGCCCGCGCCTCGCGCGGGCCGGGCCAGCACCTCGCCGCGTTCGCAGCAGGTCACGTCGATTGATGCGACCGTGCCAGCCGGCCAAGCCGGACGAGCGCCATGGAAGGCGATGCGCCATTCGTGGCCGTCCGGCGCATCTTCGGCCCGGCGCGCGCTCCATCCCAGGTCCTCTGCGCCGCCTACATGGACGCGGTCGATGCTGAAGATTTCCAGCTCTGGCGGCACTGATAGCAGATAGTCGCTTTGACGCCCGTCGATCCTGACTGGCGCAGCGGCGGCACGCTGCAGGCAGGCGCGCGCCGCCCAGCCGGCACGCACCTGGCTGGCTCGTAGCGCGTCCAGGAGCCGCGTCTCTGGCACCGGCAGCCTGAGAGCCCAGCGGCCGCCGCCTGCAAACGAAGAAAGGTCCAGGCGCAGGACATTGAAGCGAGCGGGAAAGGTGAAATATTCCCGCAGCAGCGCCAGCCCGGCATGCGCGCCCGGTGCACGCGGGAGCAGTGCTTCCGCCGGGTCCAGGCCAGTTGGCGTGACAGGCCAGCGCGCCAACGCGCGCCACTCGCCCAAGCCTCTCGCGGTGGCCGGCGCAGCGTAGGCAGCGCCAGCGTCGCCGCCAAGCAAAGCGCCGCGTAGCGCGGCACTGAAAGCGACGTCACCGTCGATGAACATGTCCAAGGATCCGCCATGGGGCGCTTCGCCAGGATCGACTTCCAGCTCGATCGAGGCCGGCGGGCCTGGGCAATAGCGGGCGGCGACTATCGCGCCGTGCGACACACGAACGATCCGGCACTCCGGGAAAGGCCGCAACTGCTCGGGGAAATGCAGCTCAAGCAAATGCTCGTCCTGCTGGCTGCGCGCCCGCTGCAAGGCCAGCGCCGTGCGTGCATGGAGGGTGGCAACGCCCTGCAGCAGTCGGTCGACATGAGGATCCGGCGGCCAATCCCGGGCACCGAGCTGCCGCGCCAGGCCGGGATGCCGCTCAGCCATCCCGGCGGAATTCACCCGGAACCTCCGCAATTGCTTTTCCAGAGCAGGAAGAATTTTCTCCACCGAGCGCCCCTCTTCGATGATTTAGTGCAATATTGACAGCAGGCAGCACGTCCTGTTTTGACCGCGCACAAACACATTCAACTTGAAATAAATGCGGAAATGGAGTATAAATAATCCATAAACGGAGGACATATGAATCCCGCATTTGCCTACCCCAACAGCGAATACACCATTCCCCAACCGGTCGACCTGAGCCGCAAAGAGGAACGTGAACGTCTGTCGCACGCCGCCCTCAAGGGCTTTTTCAAACTGGCCGCCGCCTGGAAACTGCGCGACGACGATGCCCGCGAACTGTTGGGCGGCCTGTCCAGCAGCGCTTTCTACGAATGGAAAAAGCACCCCGACCGCGTGCTTGAAGTCGACCGCATCACGCGTATTTCCTACCTGCTGGGCATTTACAAGTCCCTTCACATCATTTACGGCGACAAGCTGGCCGACGAATGGGTCAGCCTGGCCAACCGCAACAGTATTTTCGGCGGCCGCACCCCGCTCGACTACATGGAGGCGGGCGGCCTGCTCGCCATGCAAACCGTGCGCCAACTACTCGACGCTCGTCGCGGAGGCCTGTAATTGCCGCCATTTCGCCTGCTGCGCCAATTCGACACCGTACGCCTGATCCCGTCGCGCTTCGTCGATAAAGAAGATTCCGTGCTGGCCGCCCTCGCCGATAACGACGCCGAGCTGCACCAGCTGTTTGAACTCGATAACGCCACCAATGCCCGCCTGCGCGCCGAACACGGCGGCGCGATCGGCATCGGCATCGAAGAACTGGTCTATTACGTCCCCAACTACCGCAGCATCAATGCCGCCTTCACCTATGCCCGCCCGCAAGGCAGCCGCTTCAACGACGGCCAGCGCGGCGCCTGGTATTGCGCCTTCGAACATGAAACGGCGCTGGCGGAAGTGATCTTCCACAAGACCGTGGAATACGCCGAAATCGACCGCTTCGACGACAGCGTCAGCTACCAGGCCCTGCTCTCGGACTTCAGTGCCCAGTTCCACGATATCTGCGGCCAGCCCGAATATGACGATTGCCTGGACCCGGACAGCTACGTCGCCTCGCAACGCCTGGCGCGCAGCCTGCTGGCCGAAGGCTCGACCGGCATCATCTACCCAAGCGTTCGGCGCGCCGGCGGCACCAACCTCGCCTGCTTCCGCCCGGCACTGGTGGGCAATGTTCGCAAAGGCCCGGCGTATCGGTTAACATGGCGGGGTTCGCCGGCGGCCATCGTCGAGCAGATTCCCACGATTTAAGAGTAAAAAATGCAGCTGAAGCCAGAAAAAGACGCGGAACTCCGCGCCAAAGTGAACCGCGAAACCGCACGCATCCCTTGGAGCGAACTGCTCAAGCACTTCGCCCAGGGCAATGTGGTGTGGGTGGCCGATGAACTGGACCTGGTGGACGTCGCGGTGCGCATCGCCCACGACGACAAGGCCAGCATTTCGGCATGGATGGAGGCCGGCCAGGTCGCCAAAGTCTCGGACCAGCAGTGCCAGGAATGGATCGCCAGCGACGCCAACCTGTGGGCCAGCGTCGTCAGCCCGTTTATTCTCGTCCAGCAGGAGAAGCGGAAGCCTCATTGAGGCTAAGGTCGATCGCGTACAGCGCGTAGCCTTTTCCGCCTCCGTCATCTTCCTTCAGCACCGACACGCCAGCCAGGCCGGCCTCACGTGCGAGCGCCAGCTTGCCTGGCGCTGAATGGAATACCACCGGGCCCTTCACCTTCACTGCAATAAAACGCCAGCTGCGCGCCAAGGCATTGGCCGTGCGGGTCAGGTGCTGCACCGACTTGATGTAGGCGATCAGCACCGCACGGTTGTTGTCCGGCGAGGCGAAAATGGTCTTGCTGCCATCGAGTCCCGGGAAGCCGCCACCACCGCTGGCGCGGAAGTTATTGGTCGCGACGATGAATTCCTGGTCCGCGCGCACCGGCTGGCCGCGCCATGACAGGCCTTTAATGCGCTGGCCAAGTGGCTGCGTCACGTCGATCTGGTACCGAATGTCCGGGTCAGTCAGCATGTCGAAGTTAAAGCCTGCGAAGCCTGAATTCACCAGCTCCTGAGGTTCGCTGCGCGTCGGATCGATGGTATTGAAACGGCCGGCGGCTTTCTCCAGCCAGGCCTTGAGCGTCGCGCCGTCTACCTTCACGGCGTGCAGGTCGTTCGGGTACAGGTAAAGGTCGGCGGCGTTATTCAGGGCCATTTTGCCGGGTGCGACATCGGTGTAGTCGGCCACGCCTGCCGCGCCGGTCTTGAACGGCGCAGACATCGACAGCACCGGCAACTGCGCGTATTGCGGCATATTGGCCTGGATGTGGCGCCGCACGTAGTCGGCCTGCGCCTGGTTCACGACCTGGATCGCCGAAACGTCGCCAACATCGGCAAAGTAGGCCGACATGCGGAAGTCCGTATCGCCAATCGGCGTCTTGACATAGGCGATGGTGGCTTCGTGTTCAGCCTTTACCAGCGCGGCCACTTCCGGGTCCGGCTCGACGAAACTACGGTCGGGGCGCTGGATGCTGCGCGTTTCCACTTTCGCCGCGCCCGCGTCCGCAACCCAGCGCTTGCCATCGTGGCGCAGCGCGAGCTGGATCACGCCCAGGTGCTTGCCCCACAGGCCTGGCATTACGGTCGGCACGCCATGCACCCTGCCCTGCACTTTGTCTACGTCAGGCAAATTGAAGCCGGCGGCCTTGCTGGCTGCATTCGGGAATACGTCGTGCGAATGTCCCAGCAACAGCGCATCGATGCCCGGCACCTGCGCCACGTACAGGCTGCCGTTCTCCATCGAGGGCGCGTAGGCCGCGCCATCCAGCCCCGCGTGCGAGATCGCCACAATGACTTCCGCCCCCTTCGCGCGCATCTCGGGAATGTAGCGCTGCGCCGTTTCACGCCAGCCTTCGGTGCGAACGCGGCCCTCCAGCCAGCGCTTGTCCCAGCCCATGATGGCGGGCGTGGTAAAGCCGATGATGCCCACCTTGAGCGTCGAAACGAGCGGCTTGCCATCCGGCCCGGTCGCACTCAGGCGCTTTTCGAGGATGCGAAAGGGCTCGAACAGCGGGACGCCGGTACGGGCGTCAACCACGTTGGCCAGCACCACCGGGAATGCCGGGCCAGCACACGGCTGCACGCGCGCATCAGCGCCCTCCGCGCCAAAGCGGCTGGCGGTGACCTGCCCCAGGTAATCCAGGCCCCAATTGAATTCATGGTTGCCGACCGAGCCGCCCTCGAAACCCAGCGCATTCATCGCCTTGTAGATGGCCAGCGGCTGATTGCAGCCTGCCGGCGCCACCAGCGCCTGGTAGTCACCCAAGGCGGTACCCTGAATCGTGTCGCCGTTATCGAGCAGCAAAGAATTTGGGAATTCCTTGCGCGCGTGGCGGATCAGGGTCGCGGTACGTTCCAGCCCGAGCGAGGCATCGGGCGCCAGCTTGTAGTAGTCATAGCTGCGAACGTTGGCATGCAGGTCAGTGGTCTCGAGGATCACGAAGGTTGCCTGCGAGCCTGGCGGCGGCATCGCAGGAAGGCTGCTGCAGCCAGCCAGCAAGGCGGCGGCCGGCACGATAAAAAGGAGGCGCATTAACTGTCTTTTGAATTGAAATTTAATTGTGAATATTTGCCCGGCACCATTGATACGGCCCTTGCAATCCCAAGAATTGCACATTGCACTCTGATGCCCAGCAGGGCTGGCTTGCAAAATTATATGGAATCTTTGCAAACGCGCCACGTTGACGTAAATAAATGTTCGGTTGTCAATACCCGGACGTATGATCCTTCTCAACCTTCAGCCACTCGCCAAAAGGAAGAGACCATGAAAATCCGTGCCGCGCTGACCGCGATCGTGCTCCTCACAGCATCACTTGCGCAAGCGGGTCCCAACCTGGTCTCGAACGGTGATTTCGAAAACCTCGACTACAGCATGTGGACGCTGCTCAGCCCCGGTGGCGGCGGCCAGGCCTTCGGCACCGACCCCACCGGTTCACCGCTGTCAAATGCCAGCAACCACGTTTTCGGCGATTTCAACACGACGGAACTGGGCTACCTGCAGCAAACCATCGCCACCATTGCCGGCGCAACTTACCAGTTGAAGTTCGACCTGCAACGCTGGACCGAAACCCCGCAGTTCCCGCCTGATAACCAGGCCCAGGTGAAATTCGGCGCCGCCACGGTCTTCAACCAACTGAATACGACCGACGATTGGAGCACCCACACCCTGATCGTCACCGCGCTCACGAACAGCACGCTCCTTGAGTTCGGCAATTTCAACAACGACCCTACCTTCTGGAACCAGCTCGATAACATCAGCCTCGAGTTCCTGCGCGGCCCGAACGATCCCGACCCCGGCGTGCCCGAACCAGCCACGTTGGCCTTGCTGGCTGGAGGCTTGATGGCCATGCGCTTCAGCCGGCGGCGCGGCATCCACGCCTGCCCCTAACCATCCACCATAACAGCCGCACGCCCCGGCCGGGGCGTCTGCACCTGCCAGGAGGCTGCATGTCCGAACCGTATCTCGCAGAAATCCGGATGACGGGATTTAGCTTTGCACCCAAGGGCTGGGCCCTGTGCAATGGCCAGCTCCTGCCGATCAATCAGAACCAGGCACTGTTCGCCATCCTTGGCACCACCTACGGCGGCAATGGCCAGACCACATTTGCCCTGCCCGACCTGCGGGGACGGGTGCCGGTCCACATGCACGCCAACTTCAACCTGGGCCAGCAGGGAGGCGAAGCCAGCCACACCCTGATCGCTAGCGAAATGCCGGCGCACACCCACAGCCTTGGCATATCAACGGCAGTCAGCCACCAGGCCGACCCGACCGGGCGGGTGCTGGGCAACGTCGAAGCCGGCGCGCTCAACTACTACGCGCCGCAGGATGGCACCGCCACGCTGGCAGCCCACACCGTGACCAGCTCCGGCGGCAGCCAGCCGCACGAGAATATGCAGCCCTACCTGACCATCAACTTCATCATCGCGCTGCAGGGCATCTTCCCCTCGCAGAGCTGAACCCGACCGGAGCCGGCGCATGGACAACTTTATCGGCGAGATTCGCCTGTTCGCGGGTAACTTCCCGCCCCTCGGCTGGGCATTTTGCGATGGCAGCCTGCTGTCGATCGCGCAAAACACCGCCCTGTTCGCCCTGATCGGCACCACCTACGGCGGCGATGGCCAGACCACCTTCGCCCTGCCTGACCTGCGCGGCCGCGTGCCGCTGCACCATGGCACGCAGCTTGGCACCGGAAACAGCTACGTCATGGGCCAGCAAGGGGGCGCCGAAACCGTAACCCTGACCAGCAGCCAGATCCCGTCCCACAACCACAGCGCCAGCGCCAGCACCGCCGTGCCGCCTGCCACCGGGACCGGCATCAATCTGACCGGGCCAGGCACTTATGTGCCTGCGGCACCCGCCAAGCCCAAGTTTTACGCGCCTGCAGGCTCCAGCACCGTTGCCATGTCGCCGCAAGCGATCCAGCCGGCTGGCGGCAACCAGCCGCATAACAATATGGCTCCCTTCCTGGCGGTCAGCTTCATCATCGCCATTGAAGGAATCTTCCCTACGCAGAGCTAGTCGAGGAGTCCAGCATGGCAGAGCGTTATATCGGCGAGATCCGCATGTTCGGCGGAAATTTCGCACCCGCAGGCTGGGCATTATGCAATGGCCAGCTTCTTCCCATTGCGCAGAACACGGCACTGTTTTCCATACTCGGCACTACTTACGGCGGCAATGGCAAAACCAACTTCGGTCTGCCCGACCTGCGCCAGCGCATCCCGATGCATGCCGGCACAGGCCCCGGACTCACTCCGCGCGACCTGGGCGAGCAAGGCGGCGAAGCGGCTACGACGCTGACCGCGCTGCAAATGCCATCGCACAGCCATGGCATGTCGGCCTCCAACACGACCGCCTCGGTCCAATCGCCGGCCAACGCCCTGCTGGCGAAGCCGATCACGGTCAGCGCGCCTTACCACGACGTCGCGGCCATTACGCCGTCGCCGGAGGGGCCGCTTGGCATAGCCGGCGGCAGCAGCCCGCACAACAACTTGCAGCCCTACCTGGTGGTCAACTTCATCATCGCCCTCTCTGGCATTTATCCCCCACGCAGCTGATTGAACATGGACAGCCAGCTCACCTTGCGGCCCGTAGAAGCCAGCGACCAGGCCTTCCTGCTGGCACTGGTGGAAAGCACGCGCGAAGACCTGTCCATCCTCGACGGCACGGTCAGGGCCATGGTCCTTCGCATGCAATACGATGCCCAGCGCACCGACTACCGGCGCCGCTTTCCGAACCTTGAGGAAAGGCTCGTGCTGGCCGATGGCATGCCGGCCGGCCGCCTGATTGTGGCGCGCAAAGCGGACGAAATACGCCTGGTGGACATCGGCCTGCTTCCCGCATTCCGCGGCCAAGGCATTGGGAGCCGACTGCTAGCTGTGCTGCAAAGCGAGAGCCGGCAATCAGGGCGCCCCCTGCGCTTGCACGTTTTACAAGGAAATCCGGCTGGCGAATTGTATCGCCGGTTCGGCTTCCAGCCGGGTGAAAACGAGGGCATGCACCTGGCCATGGAATGGCAACCAATTTTGTTAAAGGAATAAGTCATGGAACGTCGCAACTTCATCCTCGCCGCCGGAAGCCTGGTTGGCGCCCCGGCCATAGCCCGTGCCGCCTCGCTGGCAGCCTTGCCGCCAACGCCTTCGACGCTGCGCATGGCCGGCTTCCGCGACCTGGTGGGCCAGCAATTCATCGCCTACCAGGGCAAGCGCGGCACTTCGCTCGACTTGCACGCGGTGCGCCCCGGCAAGGAAGCGCCCCACCAGGAACAATTCACCCTGCTATTTAATGGTGCGCCGGGACTGGAAGCCGGGATTTATGAAATCGACAACGCATTGGCCGGGCGCCTGGCCATCTACATGGAACCGGCCGGCCGCGGCCCGGCAAGTGGCTTGGGCGCCCTCTACCGCGCCGAATTCAGCCTGCTTGTGTGAGCTGCCCGATGCGCCAGCCTCTGAGGTATAATTTCAGGTTCGATTTCACAACTATCAGACCTGAAAAACCATGGAAGCTGAACGCATCAATTCCCTCGCCAACCTGCTCGCGGACCTGACCAACCGCGAAGCCGAACTTCGGAGGTATCTTTGACTTCGATAAGAAGTCGGAGAAACTGGAACAACTGAACGCCGAACTTGAAGATCCGGCCGTTTGGAATGACCCGAAAAAGGCCCAGGACATGGGCCGCGAGAAAAAAGCCCTTGAAGGCGTGGTCCTGACCTTGCAGAAGGCAGAAAGCGACCTGCGCGACATGAACGAACTGTTCGCGATGGGCAAGGAAGAAGGCGACGACGACACGCTCGAAGCCGTGATTGCGGACACCGCTGAAATCCAGAAGACCATCGAACAGATGGAATTCCGCCGGATGTTCAGCAATCCGATGGACCCGAACAACTGCTTCATCGACATCCAGGCCGGCGCCGGCGGTACCGAAGCCCAGGACTGGGCATCCATGCTGCTGCGCCAGTACCTGCGCTATTGCGAACGCAAGGGCTTCAAGGTTGAAGTACTGGAAGAATCCGAGGGCGAGGTTGCCGGCATCAAGACCGCCACCCTGAAGGTGGATGGCGAATACGCCTATGGCCACCTGCGCACCGAAACCGGCGTGCACCGCCTGGTGCGCAAGTCGCCGTTCGACTCGTCCGGCGGCCGCCACACCTCCTTCGTGTCGCTGTTCGTCTATCCGGAAGTGGATGACTCGATCGAGATCGAGATCAACCCGGCCGACCTGCGCATCGACACCTACCGCGCATCCGGCGCCGGTGGCCAGCACATTAACAAGACCGACTCCGCGGTGCGTATTACCCACGGCCCGTCCGGTATCGTGGTGCAGTGCCAGAACGACCGTTCCCAGCACCGCAACAAGGCCGAAGCGATGGAAATGCTGAAGGCCAAGCTGTACGAACTGGAACTGCGCAAGCGCATGAGCGAGCAGCAGTCGCTGGAAGACTCCAAGACCGACGTGGGCTGGGGTCACCAGATCCGTTCCTACGTGCTGGACCAGTCCCGCATCAAGGACCTGCGCACCAACTTCGAGACCGGCAATACCAAGGGCGTGCTGGACGGCGACCTGGACGACTTCATCTCCGCGTCCCTGAAGCAAGGCATCTGAAGCATGACGCAGCAGCGCGCCTTCATCTTCGACATGGACGGCACCATCGTCGACAACATGGGTTTCCACACCCGCTCGTGGCTGGAGTTCTTCAGCCGCCGCGGCCATGCTGTCGACGAAGCGGCATTCTTTGCCGCCACCGCCGGCCGCACCGGCCACGAAATCATGCGCCAATACCTCGGCGACGACCTGGCGCATGACGACGTGGCTGCGCTGATCGACGAGAAGGAAGTGCTGTACCGTGAAATCTACGGGCCGCACCTGCGCGCCGTGAAGGGCTTCGTCACCCTTGTGAATGGAGCGCGGGCTGCCGGCATACGACTGGCGGTCGGCACCGCCGCCCCGCCCTGCAATGTGGACTTCACGCTGGACGGCCTGGGTGTGCGCGCGCAGTTCGACACCGTCGTCGGCGCCGCCGACGTCAAACGCGGCAAGCCGGAACCGGACGTGTTCCTGCTGGCCGCCGAACGCTGCGGCGCGGATCCGGCGCACTGCATCGTGTTCGAGGACGCGCCTTTGGGCGTGGAAGCGGCGCGCCGAGCCGGCATGCGCTGCGTCGTCCTGACAACCACTTTGCCCGCTGAAGCGTTCAGTGCTTTCGACAATGTGATCTGCATTGCACGCGACTTCAGCGAAATCGACATCAATAAACTGACAACTCATCAAACCATGACTACGGAAAACCAAGTGCAAGACCAGGCACCAGGCCAGGACGACAACAAGATCATCGCCGAGCGCCGCGCCAAGCTGGCCGCCATCCGCGAAAAACAGAAGGTCGCCTTCCCTAACGATTTCCGCCCTCAGCACAAGGCTGCCGACCTGCACGTGCAGTTTGGCGAGAAAACCCGTGAAGAACTCGAAGCCAACCCAGTTCCCGTCGTCATCGCCGGCCGCATGATGCTGCGCCGCGAAGCCGGCAAGAAAGCCGCTTTCGCCACCCTGCAGGATTCCTCTGGCCAGAAAGCCGATGGCCGCATCCAGATCTACGTCACCGTGGACACCTCCGGCGAAGAGGCGATGGAAGCTTTCCGCGGCTGGGACCTGGGCGACATCCTGGGCGTGACCGGCACCCTGTTCAAGACCAAGACCGACGAATTGACCGTCAAAGTCAGCGAGATCAAGCTGATCACCAAGGCGCTGCGCCCGCTGCCGGACAAGTTCCACGGCCTGGCCGACCAGGAAACCAAGTACCGCCAGCGCTACGTCGACCTGATCACCAGCGAAGAAACCCGCCGCACCTTCAAGGCGCGTACCGCTGCGATCTCCTCGATCCGCCGCTTCATGGAAGCCAACGAATTCATGGAAGTCGAAACCCCGATGCTGCACCCGATCCCGGGCGGCGCATCGGCCAAGCCATTCATCACCCACCACAACGCGCTGGACATGCAGATGTACATGCGCATCGCGCCTGAGCTGTACCTGAAGCGACTGGTAGTGGGCGGCTTCGACCGCGTGTTCGAGATCAACCGCAACTTCCGTAACGAAGGTGTGTCGGTCCGCCATAACCCGGAATTCACCATGATGGAGTTCTACGCGGCCTACACCGACTACGAATGGATCATGGACTTCACCGAAAAGGTGATCCGCCAGGCCGCAATCGACGCCAAGGGCTCTGCCGTGCTGACCTACGGCGGCCGCGAGCTGGACCTGTCCAAGCCATTCCAGCGCCTGACCATCTGCGGCGCCATCAACAAGTACGCGCCGCACTACACCGAAGCGCAACTGAACGACATGGACTTCCTGAAGGCCGAGCTGCTGAAGTTCGGCGTGAAGCCGTTCGCCACGTCCGGCCTGGGCGCGCTGCAACTGGCGCTGTTCGAGGAAACCGCCGAAGCGCAGCTGTGGGAACCGACCTTCATCATCGACTACCCGATCGAAGTATCCCCGCTGGCCCGTGCTTCCGACACCCGCGAAGGCATCACCGAGCGCTTCGAACTGTTCATGGTTGGCCGCGAAATCGCCAACGGCTTCTCCGAGCTGAACGACGCCGAAGACCAGTCCGCACGATTCATGGCCCAGATGAAAGCCAAGGAAGCCGGCGACGACGAAGCGATGTACTACGACGCCGACTTCATCCGCGCCTTGGAATACGGCATGCCGCCAGCTGGCGGCTGCGGCATCGGCATCGACCGCCTGATGATGTTGCTGACCGACTCGCCAAACATCCGCGACGTGCTGCTGTTCCCGCACCTGCGTAAGGAAGACTAAAGAAAAAGGCCGCTGACGCGGCCTTTTCTTATTTCACCACACGGTAGCAAGGCGTGTAAGCCTTGCCTGCAAGCTTCATGCGGCTTTGCGCCACGAAAGACGCCAGCAGCGCATCCATCGGCCCCATGATTTCCTTGTCGCCGTGGATCTCGAAGTGGCCGTACTTTTCAATGGTGCGGATGCCCTCTTCCTTTACATTCCCCGCCACCACGCCAGAAAACGCGCGGCGCAGGTTAGCCGCCAGCACATGCACGGGCTGGTTCTTGTGCAGGCTCAGGTTGCGCATATTCTCGTGCGTTGGCGCGAACGGGCGCTGGAACTCGTCGTCAATCTTCAGCGCCCAGTTGAAGTAATAGGCGTCCGAGCGCGACTTGCGATACTCGCGCACCTGCTTCATCCCTTCCTGCATCTCCTGCGCCACCAGCTCTGGATCATCAACAATGATCTTGTAGCGCTTCTGCGCCTCCGGGCCAAGCGTCAGTCCAATAAACTCGTTGATCTGCACGAAGTAATCGCGCGAAGTCTCGGGCCCGGTGAAGATCAGCGGGAACGGGATATCGGCATTGTCCGGATGCAGCAGGATGCCGAGGATGTACAGGATCTCCTCCGCCGTGCCGGCCCCGCCAGGGAACACGCAAATGCCGTGGCCCACACGCACGAAAGCTTCCAGGCGCTTTTCGATATCCGGCATGATCACCAGGTCGTTCACGATCGGGTTCGGCGACTCGGCGGCGATAATGCCCGGTTCCGTAATACCAAGGTAGCGCCCTCCGGTAAATCGCTGCTTGGCGTGGCCAATGGTGGCCCCCTTCATTGGCCCCTTCATTGCGCCAGGGCCGCAGCCGGTGCAGATATCCAGCCCACGCAAGCCAAGCTGGTAGCCGACTTCCTTCGAATAGTTATATTCCGCGCGGTTGATCGAATGGCCGCCCCAGCACACCACCAGGTTCGGATTGAGTTGCGGCTTCAGCACATTCGCATTGCGCAGGATATGGAAAACTGCGTCGGTGATCCCCTCGCTGCGGGCCAGGTCGAACTTCGGATTTCCCGTGACTTCATTACTGACAAAGACAATATCGCGCAGCACCGCAAACAGGTGCTCGTGGATACCCTTGATCATCTTGCCATCGACGAAAGCGATGGCCGGCGCACCTTTGATTTCCAGCTTGATGCCGCGTTCACGCTGCAGAATGTTGATGTCAAACGACTTGAAGCGATCCAGCAATTCCTTTCCATCGTCGATCGTGCTGCCGCAATTCAGCACCGCCAGGGCGCAGTTGCGAAAGATGTTATAGAGGCCGCCTTTGCCCGAGTCGAGCAGCTGGACCACCTCCGCCTTGGACAGGACTTCCAGCCTGCCCTCCGGAGCAATGAGAGTATCGACAACGTTGCTGTCCATGATACGTAAATCCTTTTATTTAACTTTTTTGGGGGCTGCACCTTCAATATACGCCCATGCTGTGCTGATTCACAGACACAAGCTTGGCAAACATACCACAATGCTGCTGTGCAGCACGCGAAATTGCCCTTTAACCGCGCGGGGTAGATTACAATTCGGCTTTTTTTCGACCAGGAGAAACCGCATGAGCGGTCCAACCACGCAAACCACCGAGGTTAAAATCCCTGAATTCAGGCAGATCATGGGTCACCCTGCTCCGCTCTGGATGCTGTTTATGTCTGAATTCTGGGAACGCTTTGCGTTTTACGGGATTCGATGGGCGCTGGTGCTGTACATCGTTGCGCAGTTCTACCAGGGCGACGCGTCGGGCCAGGCTGCGGCCAACCTGACTTACGGTTCCTACCTGGCGCTGGTGTATGCCGGCGCACTGTTCGGCGGCTATGTTGCCGACCGCGTACTGGGCTACCAGCGCTCCATCCTGGTCGGCGCAACCTTCATGGCAGCAGGCCTGTTCATGATCGCCATCCCCGACCCGACAATCTTCAAGTTCGGCCTGGCGACCATCATCGTGGGTAACGGTATGTTCAAGCCGAACATTTCGACCATGGTCGGCAAGCTGTATTCGCTGGGCGACACCCGCCGCGATTCCGGCTTCACCATCTTCTACATGGGCATCAACGTCGGCGGCTTCCTGGCCCCGATCATTACCCAGCTGCTGGCGCAGAAGATCTTCAACACCGGCGACACCCCGGCCTACAAGATCGTGTTCATTTCCGCCGGTATCGGCATGATCATTTCTCTGTTCTGGTTCTACCTGGGCCGCAAGGGCCTGAAGGGCATCGGCGAACCGGCACCTGAAGCCAAGGATCCGAAGCGCATCGCCTACGTGGCGCTGGGCGCACTGGCCGTGATCCCGGTCGTCTACGCCCTGCTGGCGGTTGGAGCAGCTGCCCTGCAAGGCGTGCTGTCCGTACTGTTCCTGATCCTGGTGGTCATGCTGATCGTCGAAGGCGTGCGTAACGGCCCGGTGGCCCGCGACAAGACCATCGCCATGATGGTGATCTTCGCATTCAACATCATGTTCTGGTGCTTCTTCGAGCAGGCCGGTTCATCGTTCACCTTCCTGGCTGACCAGATCGTGAACCGCGACCTGGGCTTCATGGTCTTCCCGACCGCGTGGTTCCAGTCCGTGAACTCCCTGGCCATCATCTTCTTCGCGCCGGTCGTGGCTGCGGTCTGGGTGTGGATGGGCAAGCGCGGCAAGAACCCATCGATCCCACGCAAGTTCGCCCTGGGCATTATCGGCAATGGCCTGGCCTTCGGCCTGCTGATGTACGCACTGACCCACCTGGTCGACGACAAGAAGATGATCCCGTTCTGGACCCTGTTCATGGTCTACGTGATCCAGTCCATCGGTGAGCTGTGCCTGTCCCCGATCGGCCTGTCGATGGTGACCAAGCTGGCGCCGACCCGCCTGGTTGGCATGGGCATGGGCGGCTGGTTCCTGTCCACCGGTATCGGCAACAACCTGTCCGGTATCGTCGCTTCGATGATGTCCGGCGAACACGGCATGACGGTGGAATCGGCCCTGACCGGCTACACCCAGGGCTTCTGGATTCTGATCGGCGGCGGCGTGCTGCTCTTCATCCTCGCCCCGTTCATCCAGAAACTGATGCACGGCGTAAAGTAAAAAAAATGGGGTACGTCCCCATTTTTCAAGCAACAAAAAAGGCAGCTTCGGCTGCCTTTTCTTTTAGTTCGCCGCGAGCCAGGCATCGAGCCTGGCTTCGGCGCCTGCCGGCAAGTGCAGGCCGAGCTTGGAGCGGCGCCACAGGATGTCGGCGGCCGTGACTGCCCATTCCTTGCGCCGCAAGTAGTTCACTTCCGCCGCGTACACTCCCGGCAGAATCTCCTCCCCCATATCGGCCAGCGATGCGCAGCCCTCGAGCAGCGTATGCACCCGCGTGCCATAGGCGCGCACGTAGCGCTTCACCAGCTCCTGGGGCAGCCAGGCATATTTCACCTGCACCGCAGCGGCCCAGCTGCAAAACTCCTGCACCGAACGGTTCTGCGGCACGGCGCCAAACAGGTCGCCGCCCGGCAGGCAGGCCTTTTCGGTCCAGCCCTTTTCGGGCCGCCCGAGCGTTTTGCAAAGGAGGTCGACGGCGTCTTCCGCCAGCTTGCGGAAGGTCGTGATCTTGCCGCCAAAGATGTTCAGCAGCGGCGCGCCTTCCTTGTCGAGTTCCAGGAAGTAATCGCGCGTAACGGCCTTGGCATCGGCTGCTGCATCCTCCAGCAACGGGCGAACGCCTGCATAGGTCCACACCACATCCGCTGGACGTACCGGCTCACGGAAGTAATCGCTGGCCAGCTCGCACAGGTAGCGGATCTCGCTTTCATCAATCGCCACGCGCTGTGGATCGCCTTTGTATTCCAGGTCGGTGGTGCCGATCAGTGTGAAGTCGCGCTCGTACGGGATGGCAAAGACGATACGGCCATCCTTGTTCTGGAAAATATAGGCCTCGTCATGCTCGAAGATGCGGCGCACCACGATGTGGCTGCCTTTGACCAGGCGCAGGTGGCGCGACTGCTGCTTGCCGCCGGCGGACTGGATGAACGACTGCGCCCAAGGCCCGGCTGCATTGACTACCGCCCGGGTGGTAATGCGCTTTTCGGTGCCGTCAGCCTTGCGCAGCGTCGCCACCCAGTGGTCGGCCTGCCGCTCGACGCCAATGCAGCTGGTGCGGGTCAGGATGCAGGCGCCTTTGGCGCAAGCATCCATGGCATTCAGGACTACCAGCCGGGCATCGTCGACCCAGCCATCGGAATACTCGAAGCCGGCGCTGAAGGAATCCTTCAAGGGCCGCCCCGCCGGGTGGCAACGCAGGTTGATGCCGCGCGAGCCAGGCAGCAGTTCGCGCTTGGCCAGCATGTCGTAGAGGAACAGGCCTGCGCGTATCAGCAGCGCCGGCCGCTGGCCAGCATTGTGCGGCATCACAAAGCGCATCGGCCGCATGATGTGCGGCGCACTGCGCAACAGCACCTCCCGCTCCGCCAGCGACTTGCGCACCAGCCGGAATTCATAATATTCCAGGTAGCGCAGGCCACCGTGAATCAGCTTGGTCGAGGCGGACGAGGTGTGCGACGCCAGGTCGTCCTTCTCGCATAGCACGACGCACAGGCCGCGGCCTGCCGCATCGCGCGCTATGCCCGCCCCGTTAATCCCGCCGCCAACTACCAGTACATCGCAATCTACGTCCGCCATGCGCTCCCCGATTACTGTTTATAAACGACGCCTTCCTTCATCACGAATCCTACCTTCTGCAGCAGGGTGATGTCCTTCAATGGATCACCCGCCACCGCCACGATGTCGGCTGCAAAGCCCGGCTCCAGTGCACCGAGGCGGCTGGACTGGCCCAGCAGCGATGCGGCGCTGAGCGTGGCCGAACGGATTGCCTCCAGCGCCGGCATGCCTGCTTCCACCATATAGGCGAATTCCTTGGCATTTTCGCCGTGCGGGAATACGCCGGCATCGGTGCCGAAGGCGATCTTCACGCCAGCCTTGTACGCGCGCGCGAACGTGCCCTGGATCTGCGGGCCGATGGCGGCGGCTTTCGGCCGCACCAGCGGCGAATAATAACCGGGCTCCTTGGCCTTGTCGGCCACATAGCGCCCCGCGCTGATGGTTGGCACGTACCAGCCGCCGGTTTTCCTGAACAAGGCGATCACTTCATCATCCATGAAGGTACCATGCTCGATCGAGTCCACGCCTGCTTTCAGGGCGCGCTTCATGCCTTCCGCTCCGTGGGCATGGGCTGCGACCTTGAAGCCGTAATCCCTGGCGGCGGCAATCAGTGCCTTCAGCTCGGCGTCGTCGAACTGCGAATTCATGCCGCTGCTGGCCTGGCTCAGGACGCCGCCGGTGGCGGTAATCTTGATGACGTCTGCGCCTTCCTGATAACGGGCACGCACGGCCTGGCGGGCTTCATCGGGGCTGTTGATCACCCCTTCGTCCGGGCCCGGCGTGCCATGCAGATGGCGCAACTCGCGCGACTTGCCGTTGCTTGGGTCGGCATGGCCGCCGGTGGTGGCGATCGATTTGCCGGCGGTGAACATGCGCGGGCCCACGATGGCGCCGGTATTGATGGCGCGCTTCATGGCGATGTTCAGTCCTTCATTGGCGCCCAGGTCGCGCACCGAAGTGAAGCCGGCCTTGAGCGTGCGTTCGGCAAACGCCACCGAATCGTAGGCGCGGTCGATGGCGTCCAGCGTCATCTGGCCGCGCAGGGCTTCAACCTGGGGCTGGGTCTGGCTGGTCAGGTGCACGTGCATGTCGATAAAGCCCGGCATGCAGGACATGGAACCGAGGTCCACGTCGCCTTTGCCCTTGGTAGGCTCGATCGCCTTGACGGAGCCATTTTCAATGTGGACCGTGACATTCTCGCGCCAGACGCCAGCCTTAACGTCCAGCAGGCGTCCGCAGTCGACAGTCATGGCGTTCGCCGCCCCCATTGTCAACAGCAGGCCCGCCGCACCCAGTTTCCTCATCGCCCAGTCTCCTTTACCGTGTGGATTTTTCCCGCGCCGCCCACAAGAGCAGCGCCATGATTACAGCATAAGGCAGCAAGGACAGCAAATCCGCCATCGGTCCGCTGAAGAATGGATTGCTGGTTTCAGCCCACGCAGTCACCGCTGCGTCGAAATTGGTCATCACGCCAGCGGTGATGGCAATCACGATGCCGGCCAGCGCACCGCCTGCGATATAGCCCGATGCCAGCAGCACGCCTTCGCTGCGGTCGCCAGCCGCCTGCAGCTCTTCCTGGTTCATGCCGGCATATTGCGGCAGCTTGTTGTTGCGGCGGTCGGCCAGCCAGCGCAGCACGCCGCCCACTGCAATCGGCAGCGTCGCCGAGAGCGGCAGGTAGACGCCCACCGCGAACGACAAGGACTGCACGCCAGACATTTCAAGCACCACCGCGATCATCACGCCCAGCATCACCAGCGTCCACGGCAGCTGCTGGTCCAGGATGCCCTTGATGATGTAGGACACCAGTACCGCCTTGGGTGCATCGTATTTGCGCACCTCCGTACCGTCAGGACGCTTGTGGTGGGTGCCGTTGATGCCTGGATCGACGTACCAGACTGCCTTGCCGTCCGGCGCCACAAGGTACTTGCCTTCCGGCCCGCCCTGCGCGTCCTGCTTCTGCCACACCTTGTAGGTAGCACTGTCGCTGGCCGCCTGCGGCCCGTCCAGGCGTGCGCTCGCCGTCAGCCGCGAAGCATCGGTCGCCAGGCCTGGCGCCACTTGGGCCGCCGGCACGTAGACCGTGCTGGAATTATTCAGTTGCAGCAGGATCGGGCCGAGCAGCAGGGCCGAGGCCAGAGAACCGACCAGCATGGCGTATTGCTGCAGGCGCGGCGTGGAGCCGACCAGGAACCCGGTCTTCAAGTCCTGCGACACCGTGCCCGCGTTGGCGGAAGCGATGCAGACAATCGCACCGACCGACAGCGCTGTCACGTAATACTGGCCGCCAGTCCAGCCGACCATCAGGAAGATCAGGCAGGTGAACAGCAGCGTCGCCACTGCCATCCCGGAAGTCGGATTGGACGATGAACCGATTTCGCCGGTCAGGCGCGACGACACCGTGGAAAACAGGAAGCCAAACACCAGGATCAGCAAGGCGCCCAGCAAATTCATATGCAGCGGCGCCGAAGCCGTGATCACCGCGATCAGGGCCAGGCAGCCGATCACTACCCACTTCATCGGTATATCCTGCTCGGTGCGGCGCGTGGCATCGGCCTTGCTGCCCTTGCCCACGCCGGACAAGCCGGCCGCCAGGCTGCGCCAGATCATCGGCATGGCGCGCAGCAGCGCGATCAGGCCGCCCGCCGCCACCGCGCCGGCGCCGATATACAGGATGTAGGCGCCGCGCACATCGTCCGGTCCCATGTCGGAAATCAGCATGGTTCCAGGCGCCAGGATCGTGGTCAGCGGATCGCCGAAGAACTTGATCATCGGGATCAGCAGCAGGTAGGACAGCACGCCGCCCGCCGTCATCGTCAGCGCAATGCGCGGGCCGATGATATAGCCCACGCCCAGCAGCTCAGGCGATACTTCGGCGCCGATCGAACCGCCCTTCAGCGGTGCGCCCAGCACCACATCCGGCGTATCCTTCCAGCCCTTGAACGAGACATTGAGCGCCTTGTACAGCAGGCCGATGCCAAAGCCGCCGAAGATCAGGCGCGCACGGCGCCGCGCGTCGCGCGCCGCCTCCGATTCGCCCTGCACCGGCTCCCCTGCCGCCTGGCGCGAAGAATCGCTGGCTGCCGCCTTCAGCACTTCGGCGCAGGCCGTCCCCTCCGGGAACTTCAGTTCATGATGCTGGTCCACGATCATGGTGCGGCGCATCGGGATCATCATCAGGATGCCCAGCAAGCCGCCCAGTACGCCCACCAGCATCACGCGCCAGATTTCCAGCTCGAAGCCCAGGATCAGGATGGCTGGCATGGTCACGCCCAGGCCAAAGACAATCGATTCACCCGCCGAACCGGCGGTCTGCGCAATGCTGTTCTCCAGGATGCTGGCGTCCTTGCCGCCCATTTTCTTTGCGAGGCCGAAGAAAGTGATCGCGATGACTGCCACGGGAATCGATGCGCTGACGGTCAGGCCGACTTTCAACACCAGGTACAGCGAGGAAGCGCCAAACACCATGCCCAGCACGGTGCCGAGGAACAAGGCGCGGAACGTCATTTCCGGCAGCCGCGCCTCGTCGGGGATGTAGGGACGGAACACGTAAATCCTTTTAGACGAAAACATCTAGGACTATGGCATAAATAGCAATGAAGTAGCAACTATTGAGTAGTCTATAATGCCCCGACTTAGCAACCGAGAGAGCTGATTTGATCAATCGTCCTTCCTGGCTGAACCGCCGCAACGTTATCCGCGCCGGCATTGGCGCAAGCCTCGCCGCCCTGGCCGGCGGCATCGGCCTGGCATGTTATGCGGCCTTCGTGATCCGCCCAAGCCTGCCGACACTGGAAGCGGTCACCGATTACCGCCCCAAGATCCCGCTGCGCATTTACACGGCCGACAAAGTACTGATCGGAGAATTCGGCGAAGAACACCGCGATTTCACGCCGATCGCCGAAGTGCCGGAACTGATGAAGAAAGCCATCCTGGCGATTGAAGACTCGCGCTTCTATGAACACGGCGGCATCGATTGGGTGCGCGTGATGGGTGCGGCCCGCGCCAATCTGCGCGGCAGCTTCCGCCAGGGCGGTTCGACGATCACCATGCAGGTGGCACGCGACTTCTACCTGAGCAAGGACAAGTTCATCACGCGCAAGATCGCCGAAGCGATGCTGGCCTATCGCATCGAGGATGCGCTCGACAAGGACAAGATCCTCGAGCTGTACATGAACAATATCTACCTGGGCCAGCGCTCCTACGGCTTTGCCAGCGCTTCCCAGGCTTACTTCGGCAAATCGCTGAAGGAACTGTCGATTGCCGAAATGGCGATGCTGGCCGGCCTGCCGCAAAACCCTTCGCGCAACAACCCTGCGGTCAACCCGAAGAAGGCGCGCTCGCGCCAGCAAGTGGTGCTGCGCCGGATGTTCGAACTCGATTACATCACTGAAGCGCAGTACGAAAAGGCGAAGAAGGAACAGCTTCACATCAACCACCGCGGCCAGGAATTCGACGTCCACGCCGAATACGTGGCCGAACTGGCGCGCCAGGCGGTGTTTGCGCAGTTCAAGGAAGAGAGCTACACCAAGGGCATCAACGTCTACACCACCATCCAGTCGCGCGACCAGGAAGCGGCCTATGATTCCGTGCGCCGCAACGTGGTGGCCTATGACCAGCGCCACGGCTACCGCGGCCCGGAAACCTATATCGAACTGCCAGCCGACGAAGAAGAACGCGGCGATGCCATTGACGAAGTTCTGGGCAAGCGCGTCGTCAGCGATGGCCTGATTCCAGCCGTGGTGCTGGAAGCCAGCCCTACCCTGGTCAAGGCCGAAACGTCGGACGGCGACGTGCTGACAATCAGCGGCGACGGCCTGAAGCTGGCTGCATCGGCGCTGTCCAGCAAGGCCAAGCCGGCATCCGCCATTCGTCCCGGCGCCGTGATCCGCGTCATGCAGACCGAAAAGAAGGGCTGGGTGATCACCCAGGTGCCGCAAGTCGCCGCCGCCTTCGTGGCGCTGGATGCCAATACCGGCGCCTACCAGGCCATGGTCGGCGGCTTCGACTACGGCCTGCAGAAGTTCAATCACGTAACGCAGGCCTGGCGCCAGCCTGGCTCTTCGATCAAGCCTTTCATCTATTCCGCCGCCGTGTCCAAAGGCTTCGGCCCCGGCACGGTGATTGCCGACGAACCGCTGGAACTGCCAGGCAGTTCGATCGGCCAGCCCTGGACGCCGCAGAACGACGACTTCAAGTTCGACGGCCAGGTCACCATGCGCCGCTCGCTGGCCGCGTCGAAGAACGTGCCTTCGGTGCGCATCCTGCGCGCGGCCGGGCTGGAAGACACCCATGCCTACCTGGCCCGCTTCGGCTTCGACCTGTCGCGCCATCCTAAAAACTTCACCATGGCGCTGGGCACCGGCGCCGTCACGCCGCTGCAGCTGGCCGGCGCCTACGCAGTCTTTGCCAACGGCGGCTACAAGGCCACGCCTTACCTGATCTCGCGGGTTACCGACTCCAAGGGCGTGCCGGTCATGGACATCCAGCCGCCGGCGCCCGCCACTTCCGGCGAACGCGTGATCGACGAGCGCAACGTCTTCATCATGGACAGCATGATGCGCGACGTGGCCCGCAGCGGTACCGGCGCCGCAGCCGGCCGCCTTGGCCGCCCTGACCTGGCCGGCAAGACCGGCACTACCAGCGATTCCTTCGACGGCTGGTTCGCGGGCTATGGCGGCGGCGTGGTAGCCGTTGCGTGGATGGGCTACGACGATCCGAAGTCACTGGGCGGACGCGAGTTCGGCGCCACGCTGTCGCTGCCGATCTGGATGGACTATATGCGCTCGGCGCTGCCGAAGCATCCGCCGATCGACCGTCCGGTACCGGAAGGGGTGGTGCAGTTGAACGGCGACTGGCTGCTGGAAGAATATGCCAACGACCCGACTATCGTGTCGATCGACATGGGCGATGTGCCGGCGGAAGGCGAACAGCCAGAACCGGCCGACGGCACGCAACAGCCGGCGGCCACGCCAACGCCGCCAGCGCCGCCGAGCCAGCCTGCGCTACAGCAAGTCCCGCAACAGCAAGCGCCGGTGGGAACCTGAGCATGCCCGGCCAACGGGATGCTTCGTTCAGGCGCCGGCGCTTGCTCGGGGCTGCGGCGGTGCTCGCGCCGCTGGCTGCCATCGCACCGGCGGCCAGCGCACATAGCGCCAGCCCGCACGTTCCGCGCATCTACATGATCCTGTTCCGCGGCGAAACCGACGTGGAAGCCGGCTTCCACCAATGGTTCAGGAGCAACCAACTGCAAGCCGAATTCATGGTACGCAGCGTAGACATGGAAGCTACCCGCGTACCGGCCCTGCTCGATGAAGCCCGCGCCTGGCAGGCAGACCTGATCTACACCTGGGGCACGCCGGTCAGCCTGGCGGTAGCAGCCAGGGAGTTTGCAATCCCAATCGTTTTCACGATGGTGTCCGCCCCGATTGCGGCGGGCCTGGTGAAAAGCCTGGCCACGTCGCGGCGCAACCTGACAGGCGTCAGCCACGTGGTACCGGCGCGCCAGCAAATGAGCGCCATCCTCGCCTACCGCCGCTTCGACCGCATAGGCGCGATTTTCAATCCGAACGAAGTCAATGCGAAAGTCGCCATGCGCGAGATGCGCGCAGAAGCGGAACGCGTCGGCACCGAATTCACCGCCCACCCGATCCCGCTGGACGACGCGGGCCAACCGCGCGCCGACGCGATTCCCGCCATGCTGACAGGCTTTGCCGAAAACAAGGCCCAGTTGCTCTATATTGGCCCCGACAGTTTCGTCGCCTCCCAGCGCATCCTCGTCACGGAAACCGCGCTGGCGCTCGGCCTGCCGGTGTTTTCCGCTGCCGAGGTAGCGCTGCGCGACGGCAGCGCCCTGTTTGGCCTGGTGGCTGGCTACAAGAATGTCGGGCGCCTGACTGCCCATAAAGTGGCGCAGATCCTGTACCATCGCGTCAAGCCCGCCGCGCTTCCGATTGAAACGCCGGGCTCTTACTCTTACCTCGTCAACATGGACGTGGCACGCCAGCTCGGCATGATGCCGCCGGCCCGCGTGCTGCAGTTTGCGGAGCAAATCAAATGATCCCGCTGTCGCCGCCGGTATTGCAGCAGATGACCATGGGCCTGGCTTATGGATTGACTGACGTCGGCACTGTACGCCCCAGCAACCAGGACAACCTGTTGCTACTGCCGGAAATGAACCTGGTTGCCGTTGCCGATGGCATGGGTGGCCACGTCGGTGGCGATATCGCCAGCACCGAAGCCTTGCTGCTGGTGTGGAAACACCTGCGCGCCCAGCACTCGCCGGGCAGCGACACCGAGGCGCTGCGCCAGATGCATGAGGCGGTCCTGTTCGCGAACAGCACCCTGTTCCGCAACAATTCGGCGGCAGGCCTGGGCGATGGCTACGGCATGGGCACCACATTGACCGGCATGTGGCAGCCGCAGCCTGACGGGCCGGCCTTCGTCTTCCACGTTGGCGACAGCCGTATCTATCGCTACCGCGACGGGCAGCTGGTCCAGCTCACCCACGACCAGACTCTTTACCAGCAAGCGCTGGAAGCCGGCATGACAGGCATCCTGCCGCCGCGCAACCTGCTGCTGCAGGCAATCGGGCCTGGCGAGGAAGTACGCCCGGACGTGTTCTCGCAAACCCTGGCGCCCGGCGACCTTTACCTGTTGTGCAGTGACGGTTTGTACGGCGCCTCCACGCAGGAGGCGCTGGCCGCGCTGCTGGCAAAAGCCGGCCCGGAGAACTTGCCTGAAACCTGCGCGGCACTGGTGGAAAAAGCCAAGCAGGACGGCAGCCGCGATAACATTACAGCGCTCCTGCTGTGCTGTCCCGCCTGAAAACTTCCCCAGCGCCAACGAAATACCAGCCGCACGCGCCTTCTACGCAACAAAGTGCTTTGGCACTGAAGGAACCCACCGTGCTAATTCAGCATTCTTGTCGCGCCGCGCGCCGCCGGTGCTAGATTGGGCTCTCCCACAACCAATCAGCACAGGAGGCTTTATGAAGAAGTTCGTCTGGCAGCTGCTCTCGGTCCTGTTCATCGCAATCACCTCTCTTCCCGCTTCCGCAACCGGCTACACGCAAACCCGCTATCCCATCGTCCTGGTCCACGGCCTGTTCGGCTTTGACCGCCTGGGCCCGCTCGAATACTTTTACGGCGTTCCCGGCGCGCTGCGCAGTGGAGGGGCGCGAGTCTATGTAACCTCGGTTTCAGCAGCCAACAGCACAGAGGTGCGTGGCGAACAGCTCCTGTTCCAGGTGCGCCAGATACTTGCGGCCACCGGTGCGGAAAAAGTCAACCTGATCGGCCATAGCCACGGCGGACCGACCTCACGCTATGTGGCCTCGGTGCGGCCGGACCTGGTTGCGTCGGTCACCAGCATTGGCGGCGTGAACAAAGGCTCCAGGGTGGCCGATGCCCTGGTCGGCGCCGCGCCGGACCTGGTCTACAGCATCGGCAATGCGCTGGGCGGCTTCCTTGGCCTGATCTCGGGCAGCTCCTCGCTGCCCCAGGACGCATATGCCGCAGCACAGTCGCTCAGTACCGCCGGCACCGCGACCTTCAACACGCGCCATCCGGCCGGACTGCCAACCACCGCCTGCGGCGAGGGCGCGCACCAGGCAAATGGCGTCTATTACTTTTCCTGGAGCGGTGGAACGCCCTATACCAACATCTTCGATCCTGCCGATCCATTCCTCGCCGTCACCTCGATCGCCTTTGGCGGCGCCAAAAACGACGGTCTGGTCGCAAGCTGCTCCTCCCACCTCGGCCGCGTAATCCGCGACGACTACTGGATGAACCACCTCGATGAAGTCAACCAGATGGTCGGCATCACCCACCTGTTCGAAACCAGTCCGGTGACGTTGTTCCGCCAGCACGCCAACCGCCTGCAGGGAATGGGGCTGTGAGCGCCCGGGGGCGGGCGGGATTGGCAGCATTCGTGGTGGCGGCAGCCGGCGCGCTCGCACTGTGGCGGTATGGTGCGGGCTCGCCGCCCGCACAGCCGCCT
>DASWTB010000476.1:0-2698 GCA_036402315.1 Pseudoduganella sp.
TGCGCACCAGCGACAATCCCGAGTACAAGTACACGCTCGCCTTCCTCGGCTACGGGCATAACCCGGAGCATGCGGAGCTGGAGCTGACGTACAACTACGGCGTCGAGAAATACGATATGGGCAATGCCTACGGCCATATCGCGATTTCCGCCACCGACATCGTTGCGGCCTGCGAGGCGGTGCGCGCCAATGGCGGCAACGTCACGCGCGAGCCGGGCCCGGTCAAGGGCGGCACCACCGTGATTGCTTTTGTGACTGACCCGGACGGGTACAAGATCGAACTGATCGAACGCAGCTTCGACGGCCAGGGGGCCGGACTGCGCTGAGAGGATACGCCGCGGCGCCTTGACTGGCGCCGCGGCAGCTTTGATGCTTAGTGCTGCAGCAAGGCGTTGATCGGCTCCAGGTCTTCTTCCTTGAGCGAACCAGCGGCCGACTTCAGGCGCAAGCCATTCATGATGGTGTCGTAACGCGCTTTCGACAGGTCCTTCTGGGTGGTGTACAGCTGGCGCTGTGCATTCAGCACGTCGATATTGATACGCACGCCCACCTGGTAACCCAGCTTGTTCGATTCCAGCGCGGACTTGGACGACACTTCCGCCGCTTCCAGCGCCTTGACCTGGGCCAGGCCGCTATTCACGCCGAGGAAGGCCTGGCGCGCAGTCTGGGCGGCCTGGCGGCGCGACGCCTCCAGGTCGTTGCGGGCCTTGTCTTCCAGCGCGATCGATTCGCGCACCTTGCTGGTCACCGCGAAGCCGTTGAAGATCGGCACGTTCCAGGTCACGCCGATGGCGTTGTTCTTGTTGATGCCGCCGTTCGGGCCGGTGGAAGTCGTGCGGGTCGAGTTGGCGATCAGGTCCAGGGTCGGCATATGGCCAGCGCGCTGCTTGCTGATTTCACGCTTGGCGATTTCCACATTCAGCTTGGCGCCGGTCACGCCGTAGTTCTGCTCTTCCGCCGCCGACACCCATGGCTCCAGCGTGGCCGGCTGCGGGCTGGCGATGGTCACGCCGGTGCGCAGCGGCGCCAGCGTGCCAGGCGCCTGGCCGATGATCTGCTGCAGCGCGGTGCGCTTCACTTCCAGGTCATTCTGCGCAGCGAATTCCTGCGCCACCACCAGGTCGTATGCCGCCTGCGCTTCATGCGTGTCGGTGATGGTCTGGGTACCCACTTCGAAATTGCGCTTGGCCGATGCCAGCTGTTCGGTGGTAGCGGCCTTCTGCGCCTGGGTCGCGGTCAGGTTGTCCTGCGCGGTCAGCACGTCGAAATAAGCTTGCGATACACGCAGGATGACGTCCTGCTGCGCTTGCGCGAAAACGGCTTCGGCCGCGGCGGTGGACAGCTTGCCCTGCTGGTAGCTTTCCCAGTTGGCCCAGCGGAACAGCGGCTGGGTCAGCTGCAGTTGCACCTGGCCGTTGTAGTTTTCCTTGTCGATGAAACCCGTCTTCTCCGGCGACACTTCGCCATCGTTCTTCAGGTGCTGTCCGCTGGCGGCGATGGTTGGCAGCAGCAAAGCGCGCCCCTGGGTCGTGCGTTCCTGGCCAGCCGACAGCGCAGCGCGGGCGCTGGCGTAGGTGGCGTCGTTGGCAAGCGCCTGTTTGTACACCTGGACCAGGTCGGCCGCCTGTGCATTCAGCGAGAACAGGGCGCTGGCAACCAGCACGGCGAGAAGGGGTTTCTGCATTTGCATCTCCGTTGGAGTCGTCAAAAAGGGTTAGTTTTCGGCCTAATATTTAGGCATCGAGCTGTCTACCTGCACAGCCCAGGCGTGAATCCCGCCTGTCAGATTGCTTACCTTGCTGAAACCGTGATGCTCGAGGAAGGCTGCCACGTTGAGGCTGCGCGCCCCGTGGTGGCAGATGCAGACGATGTCTGCATCCTCGTCGAGATCGTCGAGGCGGGCCGGGATGGTCTGCATCGGCATCAGGGTCGAGCCTGCGATATGGCAGGTCTCGTATTCCCAGTTCTCGCGCACGTCCAGCAGGAAAGGCTTGGCGCGGCTCTCGTCATTGAGCCAGCCTGCCAGTTCCGGTGCGGTTAAGTGCTGCATTGGCGTTCCTTAGAAAGTGAACGCCGAAGGTTTCACCGCCAGGTCGAGCGGCTTGACATCGGTCTCAAACAGTTTGACGGTGTCGTAGCCGTGGTCGCCGGTGCGGGTGATGCGGTGCGCGGACATCACAGGCGATTCGCCGATGATGGCCACGATACGGCCGCCTACCTTCACTTGCTGCAGCACTGCTTCCGGCAGTACCGGCAGCGAGCCGGAGAACACGATCACGTCGAATGGCGCACCGTTGGACCAGCCCTGGGCGCCATTGCCCAGTTCCACGGTCACATTGGAGATGCCGTTTGCCGCCAGGTTCTTTTCCGCCAGCGCCTTCAGTTCAGGGGCGATTTCGACGGCGGTCACGTGGCGTGCACGGTGCGCCAGCAGCGCGGCCAGGTAGCCGGTGCCCGCGCCAACCAGCAGCACGTTTTCATGTTTCTTGATTTGCGCATCCTGTACGATGCGCGCTTCCAGCTTCGGGGTCAGCATTTGCTCGCCACCCGCCAGCGGAATGAAAGTGTCGACAAAAGCCAGGTTCTTGTAGGCTTCTGGCACGAAATTCTCGCGTTTTACGACCAGCAAGAGATCGAGGATGTCCGTATCCAGCACATCCCAAGGGCGGATTTGCTGTTCGATCATATTGAAACGGGC